>FOPE01000028.1 GCA_900113385.1 Lachnospiraceae bacterium C7 | reverse complement strand
CTTACCAATCTACTTTCTGAATCATCAAAAGGTCGATATGGAAAAGAAACAGCAATAACTTTTAGAGATGCCGCAAGAAACTCCATTGGTTCAAACATGCCTGCAAAATCTTTAGAATTAAAACACACGATTAAGCTTATTCAAGAGATTTCTTGTGAGATTGACGAAATTGAAAATGAAATCAAAATCATCATGGATAAAATCAATTCTCCAATTCTTAGCATCCCTGGAATTAACTATCGTATGGGAGCTATGATTATTGCTGAAATCGGTGATTTCAACCGATTCGATTTTTCAATAAAATACTCCACAACGATTTTGGTAGTAGCAGGATACGCATAAAGTTACAACCTAAAATCTCCACATTATGCACCTTCCACACTTCCTATGTCGTGCGCGTTAGGCCAAGCCTAAAACCTTAATTGCTACTTGCGTATCCTAAAAATGGGCAAAAAGAAACTTGTGGTCACTGTGACCATAAGTGACCAACTATGACTCAATTTAGAGTAATAATTAGTCCCCCAAAAGAGTCATTTGTTATTCATCTCATCAGATACCATTTTCTCTACTGCGCTAACCAAACCTGATATAAAACCTGATTTTTGTGGTATCAATATCTTATCCAAATTTCCATTCTCGGGAATACAACCTGCTACGATTGCTTTTACTTCAAATTCAACCGCAGCAGACCATTTTATCCCTTGATCTAGAAATACATTTTTTAATCTATCCGACCATTTCTTCTTCGTTTTAAATTCTTTATGCCCCCTAATTGTGATATTATATTTTTCCTCTAAGCTCAAAATATACATTTCCGGATTCAAGCAATCCTCAAATTCAGCTTCTGACATACCATTACATATTGTTTGTCTTAACTGTTCCGTCTTTAAGAGTCCCTTAGACAGTGCTTTTTTTGCAGCTTCACTTCCCGCTTTGTCATTATCAAGCAAAACTACATAATTACACATACTATGTTGTAAATCCGCTAAATCATGAACAAGATTGGAAGCTCCTCCTAAGGATTTAATTACAAGTTGATTATTCAACAACGCTTTTTTTATTACATCACTATACAAAGGAAGAATTTTAATCAAGCTTACACGATCTTCTTCCCCTTCAACCACAAGGACAAATCTTGCATTTTTAAGATTATCTGATGGCCATACACCCAAAATACTTCTAATTTCAGAAATATTCTTTGCCGGATGTGCATCCCCTTCGTTTATTATAATATTTGATGAAATACTATTCTGCTGTACAAACAGCGGATTATGAGTTGAAATAATCACCTGATTGTTTTTTGCAATACCTTTAATTACTTCCACTAAATTATGTATTGCTCCTGAATGTAAATGAGACTCTGGCTCCTCTATAGCAATTAACGATGCTCCTTGCTTAGTACTCCTTTCTTTAAGTATCGCTAATGTCACTAGACTTTTTATTCCGTCTCCCTTATGATCTATACTTGTTGCCACGCCGTCATCCAAAATAATATCCAACTGTTGCGTTCTAGGCCAAAAATCAAATCGGCTTTTATCTGTCTGCTCCATCTTAATATCTTTCAAATTAGGAAGAAATACTTTCATAGGAGCTAATAATTGATCTGAAATATCATCTAAAACAGTCTGGCGAAGGGAATAAATCTTATTTACAGCATCTCTATAATCAGAATTATCATCAAGTCTCATCAATTCAATATCTATAACATCCTTCAGCGTTCTCAGCGCCATCTGTTCAGTTCGGACCGCTTGAATGTAATTAATATAAATCCTTTCAGAAATAAACTTTGTCACCAAAGTTGATTTCTCTTTATAAGAAGAAGATCCTTTTTTTGGCACCTCCAACTTGGGAATATTATCTCGTCCGATTCTAACCGTAATTGGAATAGCTTCATTGCCTCTAATCTTAGTCTCTTTTTGAAACTCTACCAACTCCATTTCATTTAACTGAAATTCCAACTTAAAAATAGATTCCAATCCACGTGTTCTGCCTTGGAATTGAACAGGAAAATCTCTTTCCCAATCATAAAACTGCGACTTATAACGACCTCTAGCCACTTGTGCTCGTTTTATATAACCATTTTCTCTAACTACCATCATTGCAACATTTAAAGCATTAAGCAAATTTGACTTCCCCTCGTTATTTTTTCCAACTAATACAGTAAAATCATGCAATTTTATTTTATTAGCAACAGTAATGCTCCTATAATTTGTAACTGAAAACTCAACTAGTTTCATCATTAATCCCTCATGTTCTTTTTCAACTATTGTTTTTTGCATAACTTATCAATTATTATGTTTTCTTCCTGTAATTTATTTCAATAATTAAAAATTACTTTTAATCCATCGAATCAAAAGTTACAACAAAACATACTTATAATTATTCTAAATCATGCCCATATTTAATATTATGTTCACCTTCGTCATGATAAGCACTTGCTATATTTCTCAATGTTTCTGCCAACCTAAACATTCCTGCAGCATCTGCCGCATTAGCTTTCTCTTGGTAGCCTTTCTCAAGCTCAAACTCAGCTTGTCCAGTTATATCAACAGAATGTAGTCCTCTTGAATTAATCGCTTCCGTAAAATATCCTGATAACGCATGTCCTTCTTTATCTTCCTGCAACACATTTGCAACATGCTTATCAATAAAGAAACCATCTTCATCTATCGGCGCATAAAAAGCCGCTCTTCCAAAATAGTTAAAAGCCATACTCTCAACATCATATTTTTTGCTTTCGGCAGTTACTACTGCTATCCAGTTATTAAGAACTGTAGTATCCAGCATACCATTCATACGCATTCCCGGCACCCTTTTCCATCCATATAGCAATTTGTAACACTGGCTTACTATTCTTGTTTTTTCTTCTTTTAATCCAGAGAAATCATCTTCTTTTCCACATATAAGTTTTATTATCCCCATGTAATACTCAGGATTAGATGACATTTCATCCCATAAAAATATAGGTGGATAGCCTTCTCTTTCTTCCAAAAATACTAAGTATTTCCATTCTAACAACACCATTGTTTCTTTATCCACGTCTTGCTCTTGTAGCCATTTAATTAAATGTTGAATATAGTATTCGTCCAATGTATTATTCGATTGAGCAGACGCAACTTCAACATTTAAGTTTAACGTTTCAACTACTGTAGATACTTTAATTTCTCCCTCCCCCCCTTAAGACAGTTATAAAGGATAAAAATACTTTTATCAGTGCGTCGAGATGCATTTAGTCTTTCTACTGCTTTTTCATATATTTCAAAGCAATCCTGCCCTATTCCCAAAACTTGCGTTAAATTCCAATAAATCTTTTGCGCATCTCTGCCTAATTTCTCAACAATTGCTAACGTTTGCTTCGTTAATGGTAAGAAAGATAGTATTTTCGCCCGTGTTTCTTCCGGTTCATTACAAATTATTTCCATCGTTCTTTCAATATCGATGGTTAGGAAAAGGTTCCTTATCAAGTCATCATTTTCTACTTGTTCACTTTTTGAGATAACATACGATATATCAGTATTATTAATAAAGTTACTTAAACAAGTACCTATAATGCCTATGTTTTCAACTTCTTTTTCAAATTCTATAATTCCTTTTATACCATCTTTACGATAGATTTCTTTTAATATATTTGTTTGCTTATCTCTAAGTTTTTCCTCTTCCAAGGAATAACTATCTTTTTCTTCCATTAAAGAATACTGATCTTTTCTAAAAAGTCTTACCGCATATGCATGTGCACTATCTGGCAAAACCTGTGACGCAAGTTCATCAATAGACAGCAGTCGTTCCTCCTTAAGCGCCCAACTGGCATCAGAAAACTTTCGATGTCTTACTAAAAAATCTTGTATTTTATCCCAAAGATATTCTTTATCTTCTTGAGATAAATCTATCGAAGCATCTAATATTCGATTTGTGATTTTGTTTTGCAATTCAACGTCTACATCGTCTATAACTTTTAACAAGTCACATAATCTATGAACATCATTTCCGGAAATTTCTATCGCTATGTTAATATATCCAAGAGATGCCTCCATGTAATCCTTTGTGCTAACTGTTTCCGGTATATCCTCCACCTTTAAAAACTTTGGTTTCTGTATCGGATTTCCAGTAGTAGTAACTCTTGGCATTAATTTCATTAACAACTTCCATGTCAGATTTATGTCCTCTTTTGCTAAACCATTAAAAACACCTACTCGGATAGCAATTGGGGCATGTGTTTGCGGATACCATGGAAGCACTATGCCAATAAGAGCCTCCCCAAAGGACGCATTATATTGGGCCAATTGAAACAGAGCTAACATCGCCTTAGAAAAATACTGTTCCAACTTTGCAATATTCGAAATTGTCCATAACAGCTGATACCCATATTGAGTTACCGTAATTCCTTGTTCCTTCTCTTTTAAAAACTCTACAAATGCATTGTCCTCTTTATTCGTGAGTTCTATTATTTCATCCAGAAATACAATAGGACAAGCTTCTCCCATATATTGAAAATAGTCGGCCTGAGAGGCGTAACCACGCCAGTCATCGCTCTTAAAAAAGTCTCGTATAAATTTGCATATCCCGTTCAGAAGCTTATTATCAGCACAATTAATGAATCTCTCTTTATTATTTCCTAAAATAGCAAGTGTCTCTGCTATTCCTTCTTTTATTGCCTTGGAATACCTGTTTTTCTGCCCATGTAATAAAATAGTTGATGCATATCGTTTATCAAAATCCAAATTATATTTTGGATCAATCTCCAAAAAAACATCTTTTAAGCAATCAAAGAATGTTTCAATATGGTTATCATATATTTTGTCTGATTCTCTTAGTAAGAATTCTAAATGATCACTTATTCTCCAAACACCATTAGAATATGACAATACACTTTCTGGATCTGATCGATATCTTCTAATTCTTATGAGCAAATCATCTTTTGATAATCCTGTAATTTTTTCTACAACCTCAACATCTCCTTCATAATTCTCATTCCAACTACCAATAAGCCCTAATGTTACCATTAATACTTCATCGTACTTAGAATCTACTATTACGGAATGAATCTTTGAATTATTTGATTGTATTTTCTTCTCCAGAATTCGCTGACGATCTTTTGAAAACAATACTACATTTGTACTACCTCTTCGTGTAAAAGCTTGACCCCTAAATAGAGTGTTAGATTCTTTAGCTTGCTGCCCTCGATCTGGAAACACGGCTGTTTCCACTTCATAAATCCATTCATTATTTAATGGTGATATGTATATATAACCAAATATCATATTTTCAAAGCATACAGTCCCCGTTCTAATGTCTATTGGCTTCGGAGAAATCTTTAATAATAAGTCTTGCCACTCATTATCATCTCTCCATGTACCTTCTTCAATGCCCTTTAATTGCCGTGACTTATCTTCTACTCCGAAAATGATAAACTTATCTTTATCCATCGCCGCTTCTGCATTAAGCATGGCTATAACATCTTTAATAAAAGACAGCCTATCATGTGGTTTATAAGGCATCTCCTTATAATCAAGATTTGGACCTTCAGATGGTAATTTCTGTAATATTTCAATAATTTTTGCTTCTGTGTCAATCATATATCTCGTCCTTATTCAAATTACCCATTTATTTCACCGGCTTCGCATAAATATCTTCTACATAAGTTTCCGGTGTTGCTTCGTCAATCACCCCAGATTTTGGATCATAGATAAATGACTTTTTTAAGCGCTCATAAAGCACCGACCCTACTGTATCCATAACCTGTTTCATCATTTCCGGATCACCGAACAATCTTCTGAAGAACTCATCATTCTGCTCGTATCGATCTGCAGCCATAGTTGGAAAATCTTTTTCAAATAACAACATAAATGTAGCTCTGTCATTATTCTTGGCATAGCTCTGCCATTTTTCCTGGTTAGCATAGTCGTTTTCCATCTGAACAAGAACCTTATCCATTTCTGTAAAAGCTGTTCCAAACCGTTCATTAATCTTATCTATGATGGCTGTAAGCGGATCTTTCTTCGGCTCTCTGTGACCAGCATCTCCGGAAATCGGCACATAACCACCATCAGAGCCTTCTAACTCTATAGCGCCCTCAAAATCCTTTTCGAGTTTGTAGTACTCAAGGAGAATTTTATCATCTACGCTTACCTTTTCGCCCGGTTGTCCCTTTGGTAACATCGTGTACAAGAATTTTGAGTACACACTAAACTTATGAATATCTTTATCAAATAATCTACAAACCTGAGTAATATATGCATACACACGATTAAACATCGCAAGCGTAGACTTAAATAAATCCTGTCGTTCTACTTCTAAAGATACATAACGATCTACAGCCGGACGCAATTGTCCCTGTAACTTACCCAAATCATCTGCAGACTGTGTCTCATTTGAATAGAAAATATCTGCAAACTTTTCAATTTCGCTTGTCTGATATACGCGAAATTCGTCTAATGTGTTTTTCATATCGTAAACAACGTTTGGATCTGTTTCTTCAAGAAGAACGGTCTCCTCATAAAATGGCTCAAAGGAAGCCTTAATATCCTCCACTGAGTTTACAAAATCCAAAACAAAGGTATCTAACTTTCCTCTTGCTGTTCTGTTCAACCTAGATAACGTCTGAACTGCTTTTACACCGGAAAGTTTTTTATCTACAAACATTGTGTGAAGCAGTGGTTCATCAAATCCGGTCTGATATTTCTCTGCCACCACAAGGATTCCATAATCATCTTTATGGAAAGCCTCCGGAAGTGCCTTTTCCTTGATGCTCTGACCATTCTTATCCTTGTTCATTCCTTCCTCAGTATAAGAAACACCATCATCTGTTACCTCACCAGAAAAAGCTACAAGCACATCAAGATCATATCCTTTTTCTTCGATTTGTCTCTTAAACTCCTGCACATAGCGTACAGCGTGAAGGCGCGAAGGTGTAACCACCATAGCTTTTGCCTTCCCACCCATTTTATGCCTTGTAATATTCATAAAATGATAAAGCATAATGGCAGTCTTCTGTGAAATATTATGAGGATGCAATGTCTCGTAATTAAGGATAGCCTTTGAGCCCTGTGTTGTATCAAGTTCCGGATCATCGTCGATAATCTTGGTAATCTTGTAATACATCTTATAAGTCATATAGTTCTGTAGAACGTCCAAAATAAAGTGTTCTTCAATGGCCTGTCTCATAGAATAAATATGGAATGGATGATATACTCCCTCTGCATCCTTTGTTCCAAACATCTGAAGAGTCTTGCCCTTTGGTGTTGCTGTAAATGCAAAGAAGGAAAGATTCTCATGGATTCCCTGCGCTGCAAGCTCATCTAAAAGACGGTCTTCATCATCCTTGCGATTCTTCTCGTCTTTCTCTTCTATCTCAGCGTATTCTTTTAGAATTTCCTCTGTATCAGCGAGTGCTCTCTTTAATTTTCTAGCCGCATCTCCCGTCTGCGAAGAATGTGCTTCATCTACAATAATGGCAAATCTCTTATTTGCAGAATTAACCTCTTTATAGATTACCGGGAACTTTTGTAAAGTAGTAATAATAATCCCCGCGCCACTCTCAATAGCATCTTTCAACTGCTGAGAGTTTTTATCTATTTTCTGAACAACTCCTTCTACATGATCAAACTGATATACAGTCGACTGCAATTGACTATCAAGAACACGACGATCTGTAACAATGATAACGGACTGAAAAATCTTCTCATCCATATCGTTGTGTAATCCTGCCAATCTATGGGCCAACCAAGCAATAGAATTTGATTTGCCTGAACCTGCACTATGCTGAATCAAATAATTCTTTCCAGAACCGTTTTCTTTAACATCTGCAAGAAGTTTTGTCACCACATCTAGCTGATGATATCTTGGAAAAATCATTCTTTCCGACTTCAGATTTCCCTTATCATCAAATTCCTGCTGCAAATGCATATACTTCTGAAGTATCTCTAAGAGTCTGTCCTTACAAAGAACATTCTCCCAAAGATAAGCAGTATCATATCCATTTTCATTATTAGGATTCCCTTTTCCGCCAACATTACCTGCCCCGGCACTGCCCTGGTTAAAAGGCAGAAAATAAGTGTGTGCTCCCTCCAAACGTGTTGTCATATACACGTTGGTAAGATCCACTGCAAAATGAACCAACACTCGTTTCTTAAAAGCAAAGATTGTATCTTTGCTTGCACGATCAAACTTATACTGATTGATAGCATTAGTGGTACTCTGCCCAGTGAACTGACACTTCAATTCCATAGACACAACCGGAATACCATTTATAAAAAGCACGATATCAATGCTGTTCTCATTCTTTACAGAATAATGGAGCTGTCTGGTACAATGTAGAATATTTGCCTCATACTGCGCTTTACTGGTCTCATTTAATGATGTTTCCGGCTTCCAAAATACCGCACGAAACTTAATCCCTCTATCAGTAAAGCCATGACGAAGTACGTTCAGAAGACTTGTCTGCTTTACCTCACGAGAAAAACGCTCAATGATTTGTTTCTCTGCCATATCATCATAGATTTTTACAAACCTCTCCCACTGCTTTGGCTGAGAAGTTCGTACAAATTCTATAAAGGTTCCCTCGTCTAAACCACTTACTCTGTTAAATGTAGCCGGATTCCCTTTTTTATATCCGCCGTTATGAATCAGATAATCTTCAATATCTTCTTCAAATCGACGTTCCTTTACGTCAAAATCAGACATAAACTAAACCTCCTTTTTACCGGTGACAACCTCGTAGATTAAAGATTTTTTATAGAGTGTAAGCTTTTCAACAATTTCCTCTCGCTTCTTAACAAAAGTATCTATTTTTTTTACTTCTATATTGATATATTTAGCAATTGCTATTTGCTCTTCTAACGATGGAATTGGAATCCAAAAGTTTAAAAATTTATCAGCCTGTAGACGCCAACGTCCCAAACCGCTTACCCCCGCCCCCAAACCATAAAAAATCTTCTGGCTATAACACATCTGCATCATATATAAATAGTATTCCGGATAACAATTATCTTTATCATCCAGTACAAAAACTCTATAATCTGGACTAGTTACGCCTTCATAATTTGAAATATCAACCCATCCAGTAAGAAGATCCATGTGATTCATAGCAAAATCTCCCTTGTGAACTAATTGATAATTTGCATAACTTTTAGCAAACTGTCCCTCATTATTTGAAAAATCTTTAGGGACTATTCCTCTTTGAGTAATCGACAATACAGTATGACCCTCTTCACCTGCAATATCCTTTTGAATATGAAATAGAAACTTCAACCGCTTCATAGACCAAGTTTCGGGTATATTCCCAAACCAGATACTCCCACTATCCTTCATCTCCGCATCCGGGTTCAATCCTTTTGTAACAGCCGCAGTAATCACCGATAATTTGTATTCCTTCAGCTTTTCGATAATCACCTGCTGTTTTTCGATGACAGAGTCTATCTTGGCACATTTTTCATCCAAATAATCTGCAATTCTTTGCTGTTCGACTACATTTGGATATGCAATATATGAATTATTCATAATCCCCATAGTTACAAAACCCATGGTTGTCTCATGAGATTCCGACCTTATAGATTCTGATAATGCCATATAATAGTAATATGCAAACCTTTTTTTTAGACTCTCATCTAGTTTTGTTTTCCAAATGTGATAATGATATATTACTTTTTCACCATTCCATATATGTGGTCCATATGACATAGACCATGAATATAACAAATCTCCTTTTTCACAATACTTGTCCTTTTCTAATTCCAAACTCGAATAATACCATGTTGGATTCGAAAACAAATTTCCGACTCTAAGAATTCTATATTTTCCATCTTCTTCAAATTCCGTATCCTTATACGCACGACCATTTATTAGCTTGATTTTATATTTTTGTTTACAGCAATTCCAATCCTTCGGTATCTCCCCAATCCATTCGATACCGCTATCTTTCATCTCTCTCATTTAAAGTCCTCTTCCTTTTCTTTTATTTATGTTCATCTTTTAAATGTTCTTCCAACTCCATGAATCGATCAAAATCACTTTGGAATAATCGATCCTGAATCACTCTATATTTTTCGAATTCCGTTTCCGCATGAATCTTAGCTTGTTCTGCACTGATTTTTCCCTTGTCCTTTAGGACCTCATGATCCATCAAGGTAAGAAAACCATCTAATCTAATTTCCCAATCCGCCATAGTCATAGGAATATTTCGCATTGCCATACTTTCTGCCAAATCCAGATAGGCCGTAACCATTCTACTAAGGATAGCTAATTCTTCTTCCGTCAAATAATTTTTTGCCACAGTAACATCATACTTATGAATCTTGCTATTCGGAGACCCTGCCCATGTTGTGAGTCCCATATGCTCTTTCTCAGCATCCGCCCTGTTATAAATCACTTCTGCTGCGGTCTGACCATGAACAGCATAGTGAAGCTTGTTTTGTACAGCAGCAAAAAATCGCTTTGTTTCCTTTGCTGTAGAATCATAATCAATTGAAGTCGCGTAAATATCCGTTATCTTCTGATAAAATTTACGTTCCGACAAACGTATTTCTCGAATACGTTCCAATAACTGCTCAAAATATTCCTTCGTTAAAATACTACCGCCTTTTTTGAGCCTTTCATCGTCCATGGCATAGCCTTTAATCGTGTATTCTTCGATTATAGTATTTGCCCATTTACGAAATTGAACTGCTTTTTCCGAGTCTACTTTATGACCAACTGCAATGATAGCCTTAAGATTATAATGTAACGTATCGTAGTCTTTTCCATCATCGGCAGTTGTTCGAAATTTTCGAACAACTGAATTCTCTTCTATTTCTCCATCTTCATACAGTTTATGCAAATGATAATTGATTGTGCTTTTCCCAACATCGTAAAGAACACCCATCATTTTTTGACTTAACCAAACATTCTCATCAGCATAAATTGCCTCTATCCCACCTTCACCGGTAGCAGTAATAAAAGTTAGATACTCTGCTGCAGAGGATCTAATATTAATCTCTTTTTTCTTAGCCATTAGCGAAATACCTCCTCTAGACTACCGGACAATTCTTTTTCAAGTTCCATAATTTCCGCCATAATTTCTTCTGACGGTCTCGGTGCTTCATACTTATAAAAATATCTTGTGAATGGAATCTCATATCCCACCTTGGACTTCTTTTCATCAATCCATGCGTCAGGCGCAAAAGGAAGCACCTCACGTTCAAAATAGGCTTTAATGTCTTCTTTTAATGGCACATTTTCTGTGTCACGAAGAGAGGTATCCGCTACCGGCTTACCTTTCTTTAATACCACATTGCCATCCTCGTCTTTTTGAGGTCTTTCCACTGTAATTTTTGTATATCCAAAGTCAGCATTCTCATAAATCTGACTGATGTCGCTTTCCTTGAAATCACCGTAAATCTGCGTAATCTCCTCGATGTATTTTTCCGGAATATCATTTCTTTTATTTCCAAGAGCCTTACGTCGCTTCTCATAAAGTTCGTTTGCATTAATAAGCTGAACTTTTCCTTCTCGAACAGTTCCAGCCTTCTTATTTGAAAGCACCCAGATATATGTTGCAATTCCGGTGTTGTAAAAAATATCATTCGGAAGTGCCACGATTGCCTCTAGCAAATCATTTTCTAATATATATTTTCTAATATTAGATGGTCCTGATCCTGCATCACCTGTAAATAATGGTGATCCATTATGAATGATTGCGATGCGGCTTCCACCCTGACTAATATCCTTCATCTTAGAAATTGCAGTCATAAGGAAAAGCATCTGACCATCACTTGCCGCAGGAAGACCTGCTCCAAAACGACCAGCAAATCCTTTCTTAGCTTCCTCTGTAACTTTCGCCTTCTCATTCTTCCACTCTCTACCAAATGGTGGATTAGAAAGAATATAATCAAATGTATTGCCAGCGAACTGGTCATCAGAAAGCGTATTACCGTCCTTGATATAATCAGCATTATTCCCCTTTATAAGCATATCTGCTTTACAAATTGCAAATGTCTGATCATTAATTTCCTGACCAAATGCCACAAGCTCTGTTGATGCATTTAAACTGTGAAGATATTCTTCTGCAACAGAAAGCATACCCCCTGTTCCACATGCCGGATCATAAATAGTCTTGGCTACATTATTTCCGGAAAGAATATCATTATCATCATAAAAAAGTATATTAACCATAAGCTGAATAACTTCTCTTGGTGTATAATGCTGTCCAGCATCTTCATTATGCGCCTCAGAAAATCGACGAATAATCTCCTCGAATATGTAACCCATCTCAAGATTAGAAATCTCGCTTGGATGTAAATTTCCTTTTTCCGTTGTAAATTCTTTTAAGACAATATAGAGAATGTTTTTGTTAGCCATATATGTAATATGTCCATCAAATTTAAACTTCTCTATAATGTCTAATACATTATCCGAAAAGCCATTCAGATAATCCCTAAAGTTTTCTTCAATATGATCCGGATCATCCATTAATTTTTCGAATGTGTATTTACTTGTGTTATAAAAATCAAACCCGGATGCTTTTCTAAGAAGTACATCTTTCATCGGAAGATTTTTTACCTCTTCATATTTAGCCAAAACAGCATCCTTTGTGTCTGCCAAAATACAGTCAAATCGTCTAATTACTGTAATTGGCAAGATAACGTCTCCATACTCGTGTGGTTTGTATGGACCTGTCAACTTATCTGCAATCGCCCAAATAAGGCCTGCCTTTTGATCAATCTTTGCACTTCTTGTTGCCATTTATATTTGCCTCCAATTTATTTTAAAGTAGCTATTTTTAGATTGTGGACTCACTGAGTCCACAATCACTTCTTATTCTTTTCCATCTTGCGAACTCTTCTCGGATCTTCCGGTTTTTTTGCATCTTTAGGCACGAGCCATGTATTGGCAGCAAAAACAGCTCCTTCAATCCTGCCTTCTCTGCACAATGTCGTAACTCGACGACGTGAAATATCCCAAATTTTTGCAATTTCCGATGTAGATACATACTCCATATCAAATCCTCCATAAAAGTCGAAAAACTGACTCCTATATTATATTCCTTATGAGGAATAGTTTCAATAGAAATCACCATTCGATTAAATTGACATTTTTTTACATAATTTGTTATCAGAATATTGGTGTATTGTCGCGCCAGCTCATCCGTGTAAAGCCCCAGTCAGCCTCTTATTTTCGACACAAACCAACTTTGATTAGTATCATTGGAATTGATTACGGATGCTTCACGAAAAAATGATTTATCAAAGGAGGAGTTCATATTATGGATTACATTAAGTATTTCAAATCACAGGCAAAGAAATTCTATAAAGATTTCCAGACACAGTACACAAAAGAAAACGATTATATCTACAGTTATAAACCAAAGTTTTGGCCAAACATTGATGATATTATTGTAACTTTCGACATCGATGAGGATGATTTCAGTTTAATGAAAGCCCAGTATATTGTGGCTTATCTTGCAGGCTTTGAAAAATTGGAACGAATTAATACACGCAAACATTTATAAACTAGAAATTGGATATTACTTAGTAGAGCAGCGATATAATAATGCATTAGATACATGGCAATGGTATGAACCACAATTAGATGTAATTGATGACTTCGGTAAACTCGACATTTTTAAGCAAGTCATTTTACCAACATTAAAATAAAAATAAACACTAATCAAAGTTAATAAAGGATTCCGATTTTTTGAGTCTTTTATCAAATAACAACCCCACCAGATTGTGTCAAACTCCAGCATATATTTACTGCTTTTGACACGTCCCGATGGGGTTGTTTATTAGTAACCAAGCACACTTAAGATTAAGTACGCTTAGCCATATGTAATTGTATGTCACATCTCCAAAATCATCTTTATCATACTGATTTTATCTCCTCAAATATTCTCAAAACCTTGTAATTGGCCCTGCATCTGAAATTCAAAGTGCATTCTTTGGACAATTCTTCACACATTCCATGCACAAAATACACTCTGTTCCGTTCTCCCGTTTTCTAGAATTATCCGTCACATTCACATTCATCGGACAGACCCGTTTGCATTTACCGCAAGATATACATTTTTTCTCATCGCACTTTATACGAATCAATGAAAAATAACTCATCGGCTTTAAAAACACTGTTATTGGACATATGTACTTACAGAATGCTCTGTTGTCCTTAAAAGCAATTGCCAGAACTATTCCGATTAAGTAATACACTATATTTCCAACTACAAATGCCCAAAACATAATATGTTCTATATTTCCAACTTTTGCAAGAAATAATGCCGATACAAATATAAGTGATGCAACAAAAGTGACATATCGGATCCATCCCAGTTTTCGCCTTGGTTCTTTCGGCTCCTTATACGGAAGAAAATCCAGCACCATTGCTGTCCAACATGCATATCCGCACCATCCTCGCCCGAATATGAGTGGTCCAAATATCTTTGCAACAGCATAATGTATGGTTGCTGCCTCAAAGACACCTGTAAAGAGATAATACCAGAATCCCTCAATCTGCATATTTTCTTGACATATAAGTCCCAGATAGACCAGCATATATAAACCGACAAGCAGCTGCACTATTCGACGAGCATGTTTGTATTTTCTTATGAATAGAAAAATCCCCAACGATATAGATAAGCCTATATAACTGAAGTTGAACAGGTAAAACAGATTGTTCTTTGTCAACCACAGCGTTATGGCCACTATCTCAAATACCGTCAGCATGATGATTGATAATCTGTACTTCTTCATGATCTAGTATCATTTAACCTTTCTTTGATATTCATAATTTTCCATTTTTTTCAATAATCTCTGTTTAAATGCTCTGACTTTTGCTCCATAACGGCTCGCCATTATTAAACTGAAAAACAGCATTCCTACTGATAATCCCTGTGTAAAATTCAAACCATTACGAATTATATAATTATCCATATATATTCCGTTATCTTTAATTAACATACATAAGACATTAAGTATTAATGCAATTGAATTACATATTCTTACTCGTTTATTATATTTTTCTGCCTCTGTATTTGTATAATCTGCTGCCTGTAATAAAGTTTCTTTCATTTTCTTATCCATATTCTCGCTTTTCCTTTCTCCATTAAGAATTTCTCGAATGTCAACTTCATAATAGTCTGATATTTCTATTAGAACATCCAAATCTGGCATATTATTTCCATTTTCCCAACGAGATATCGTTCTGCTCGAAACATTAAATCGTTCCGCAATCTGTTCCTGGGTCATCTCATTTTCCTTACGGAGTTCTTTTAAGAAACCACCTATTTTTTTCTGATCCATTTACTTTCTCCTTTCGAGCATATATTATCAATTAATTAGGTTATATAACACGACACAAAGCGAAAAATGCCATATTTCACACCTGACAGACCTTGTCTACCAAATAATTTTACTGATAATTAGCATATTTTATAGTAAATTGTACTTAAACTCAATTTTCTTTCATTATATCAAAATCAATCTAAGCTGTACATGCTTTCCGGAATCACAGCATTGATCACACAAAAAAAATATATACGCTGTTGATTTAAGTTGCTTAAAGCCATTATTATAACAATTGTCATTGGCTTAATTCCACTCCATCACGCAAGATCCTCCCCATTTGTCTCAATAACTTTCTTGTACCAGTAGTAAGAATTCTTCTTATAACGTGCAAATGTTCCTTTACCTTCGTCATCACAATCAACATAAATGAAGCCATATCTCTTCTTCATTTCGATAGTACCACAGGAAACTAAATCAATAACACCCCACATTGTGTATCCCCTGAGATCAACACCATCTTCTATTGCTTCTGCCATAGCATTTATATGCTCTCTTAGATAAGCAATTCTGTATGGTTCATGGACGGTTCCGTCCTCTTCTAAGATATCATTTGCGCCCAAACCATTTTCTGCAATGAAGATTGGTTTCTGATAACGGTCATACAACCAGTTCAATGTAATACGAAGACCCATTGGATCTTTCTGCCAACCCACTCACTTCTCTCGAGGTATGGATTAATATTAGTTCTCTTTAAATTACCATCTGTTCTTGGCCAGTCTTTATCATTTGTCGCAACACCAGAAAAGTAATGTCATGCAGACACGAATCATTTCCCCGCTTTTCACCTTATATGTACCATCACGAAATTTTGAAAGTGGATACTTAAAGCCAGATTTAGTTCTATAAATATTTGATCCATCTTTATCATGAAGAGAATCTAGATAGTACATATAACAGTTCTTACAACCAACCCTCACTGCATTTTCTGCAACCGTGCCACGGATTACATATATCGTGCAATTAAGACAACCTCTCTTTTCTTAATACTTTATATTATACATTTTTATCTGCTACCATTTGCGTTATTCATCCTCTTTTGAATTATAAATCTCATTCTCATATTTGAAACCCCAATTCATAATTGCATAAAAAATAGGATACATGTCTTTACCCATATCTGATAACGAATACTCAACATGTGGAGGCACTTCATTAAATTGTTTTCTATCAACAAGACCATCTTTCTCAAGTTCTCTAAGACTCTTTGTCAGCATTGTATTAGTAATTCCAGAAAGATCCTTTTTCAACTGTCCAAATCGAATGCTATCGTATATGCATAGTTCATATATAATCTGCGATTTCCATCTTCCCGAAAGCATCTCAAGAAGTGGTGTTACCGGACAATTTCCTCCACTTGTAACAATACCTTTTTTTAGCTGTACCAAATATTCTTCATACGACATGTAGTCTTCATTTTTTTGTGACATAGCAAACCTCCTATCAAAATCATATCGACGTTATTTTATATCTTTATTTTACCTTACTTAATTTCATGTATCCATTCATACTTGCAAATCCAAGAGATTTATATAATCCTACTGCCATGTCAGAACTTTCAAGATATATCTTATCAGCCCCTAAACTTTTGGCTTTATTTACCAAATAATTACAGATTTTTTTTGCAAATCCTTGTCTTCTATATGCTTTTCTCACATATATATTCATGAGATATGCACATTTACCACTACGATTGTCTGGTGATGGCATCTCTTTATACAAGCAAACTCCACCACATCCTACCACTTCTCCTGATACATAAATCCCACAAGCAATATGACCATCCTTTTCAAGTTCTTCTACATAGTATTTTTCATTTTCCTCTCTTATGTCATTCCACTCTTTATCAGATATTTCTTTTCTTTCAGAGGAAAAAACATTTGACAACACCTCCATTCTTAATGAAAGTAATAATTCTAAGTCATCAATATTAAATTCTCTTATTGTTATTGTATTCTCCATTACGCTGCTACCTTTCTTAATACATTTGGAAGTGCTGCTTTATCAACTTTACCATTTACATTTAACGGAAGTTTTTTAAGTACCACAAAATACTCCGGTATCATGAAATCTGTAAGATAATCTCGCATATATTCTGTAATATCAGAAAGTTCAACCTCTTCCTTGCTTTTTACAATATATGCAACCATATAAGATAGATTATTGTCGTCCATTTTAGGTGCTACATATGCCTGTTTAACGTATTCTGACTTCACAAGCACATTTTCAACTTCGCTTACTTCAACTCGTTTCCCATGTATCATTATCTGCGTGTCTTTCCTATGCAAAAAAGCGATATTTCCATCTGGAAGATAATAGCCAAGATCTCCACTTCTATACATTCTACCTTTTTCTGTCTCTACAAAGGCTTTATTCTCTAATTGTCTGTTTCCGATATAACCATTGGAAACACCTCCACCATAGATGCACAGCTCTCCTATCTCTCCATCCGGAAGTTCATTTCCTTCTTCATCAAGTATCTTGATTTCTGTTCCAAGTACAGGCTTTCCAACTGGAAATGTTCCATCTTTCAAAATATTTTCTTTCGTACATCTTAAATACGAAGCACATACAGTTGTCTCAGAAGGCCCGTAAGTGTTATAAATCTCTACTTTTCCTAGAAGATTTGTAACATAGGAAGCCCTGATAACATCGCCTCCACTTATAAGAAGACGCAGACTTTCTGGAAGAATTTCAAGCTCATTTAGTTCCTGTAAAAGATATGGGAATCCACTAAGCATTGTCACTTTGTTTTTATCAATAAAGCCTATTAACTTTTTAACATTCTTTCTCTCTTCATCTGAAGGGATTGCAAGTGTTGCCCCTGCAAGAAGTGTAGTAAATACTTCTTCTACAAATATGTCGAAGGAACATACCGAGTGCTGAAGCATTATATCTCCCTCTTGAGAATGAAATTCATTTACAAAAGCCCTAACATAATGGCAAACATTTGCATTTGTAACCGCTACGCCTTTTGGCTTTCCTGTAGTTCCTGATGTATAAAGGACATATGCAAGATTATTTTCGTCATACTCAAATTCAATCTCAGCTTTTTTATTAATCTGATATCCGTTATCAACAATGACATTTGGCATCTCTGTAAAACGATCTGAATATTGACTATTCGTTATTAATGCAGTTACATTTGCTTCATCCAGCATGTATCTTATTCTTTCTTTTGGGAAAAATGGTTCAACAGGTACATATGCCGCTCCAACCCTTAAAACAGCAAGAATTGATGCAATCATCTCTACCGAATGATTCATCATAATTCCCACTTTCTTACAATCAGCTGGAAGTTTAGATGCAATTGTATCTGCAAGAAGCAATAGTTCCTTTCTACTTAATTTTCTATTATTATCAAACACAGCTATAGCTTGCTCATTTTTATTAACTTGTGCCAAGAAACTCTCTATTATCGTATTCATATTTCATCTCTCCTATATTTTAAACGCATCTATTTGTTACAATGCGTATTATAAATGAATCCGACAGAGCCCAACAAGTACGCAGTTTTTTGAAACATAGTATCACAGATGATACTTTTGAGTGTTTTCTAGCTAGTCATCTAATATTATTTTTTATAATTTGTCTTTTTTTTCATAAGATTGCCTCCATAATTCCATAAATCAAAGGCTGATGTAACATATATATTAGCAATGAATGTTTTCCTATCCATGAAGTAACTCTCCATCCCTTTTCTTTCCCCACTAATAATTCTTTTTTATTTTTTGATAATTTGTATATGTAAAAACCTGTTACATATAAAAAGAACCATGGAATCATCGAAAAGTAATCTGTTGAGTAGAAGTCTTTTTCAGGGAACCCTAAAAATGTGGTATATATATTTTTGTATAAAAAATCTGGAAGGTTTATAATTGTAAATTTTTCAAATCCTAATGAACCTTCATTTATATTTTTAAAAATTGCAAACAAAAAAATGGAAACCATAGTTCCTATTGCAGGAGGAATTCTATCTAATATACCCTCAAGCAATGTTAACAAAAGCATGCTACAACCTAGCATTGTTAGTACGCCAAATATAACTCTTTCTTCAGGCATTACTACCAATGTTACAATTGTGACTATTGTACCTGCTAGTGAAACTATAATCCCATTTTTTATGTGATGCTTGCCTAATGACCAACAATATCCCGACAAAAGTATAAATGTCCAACAAATACTTTGTTGCCATATATGTCCAATTATTCCGTTGTACCATGGTATATCATATTGAAATAAACTTGTAATATCCCATATCCCATGATATAAAATCATACTTATTATTGTAATCCCCCTGATTACATCAAGTTTTTTGTATCTCTCCATTAACCTTTTCCTCATTCTTGAATTACTTTCTAGTTTCGAATAATTTTTCCAACTAAATTATGCTCCACAAATAACTAATTGGCATAACTATTACCATTGCAGGTATCATGTCAGCAGTTGGGAACATCTTTACTTTAATCATTCTAAATCCTGTTGCTAAAAGTAATATTCCACCACATGCTTTAAAATCTGCAATCATATTTGGTGTTGTAAGTGGATAAATTACTCCTGCTAAAAGAAATAAAATCATAAATATTATAAACTGTGGTATTGCAATTGCTGAAACAACTGCACCTAGTAAACAGGCAAAGATAACTGCTGTAAAGAAGTCTAATATTGATTTAGAAATTAAAATCGACTGATCTCCTGTCATTCCTGAAACAATCGAACCATATATTCCTGTTCCGCTTGCACAAAATAATACTATAATCGTAATAAGTGTTGATTTAAGTTCCTCTTCTGATAAATCTGACTCTTTTTGTGGTATGACTTTTGAAACTATTTTCTCCATCTGTCCACATAAAAATTCAATTTTATCTCCAAAATGAATTGCTAGTCCAATGGCTGTTCCTACTACAACTGAAAATATAACTGCTGGCATGTTTTTCATTTCAACTATTGTAGATATTCCCATAGTCATTGCACAGGCGCCAAATACCATATTCATCTTTTGTTTGAAATCAAGACTTAATTTGTGACCTGCTATGGTTCCTACAATTCCTCCTATGATTACTGATAAAACATTAATTAAAATTCCTACTGGCATAAAAAAAATCCTTTCTACCTAAAAATTGGAGATATCTATAAATATCTCCCACCCCAATCCATGTTTTTATCTATATAACCATAAGTAAATTTCCTACTCTTGTTTATTTTACCACAGAAACAAAATAAAATTAAGATTCATTCACCAACTTTCCTGTCATATGGACTGGAGTCAACTCTAAGCACTGAACTCTAGAAAAAGCTTTTTCTAACTCGTTTCGAGCATATTCTTTATCATCTGTAAATTTTTTAACCAATTCAACGCATATCTTTTTTGCCAATTCTTCATCTTCAACTAAGCTTATTTTTCCGAAAGTAATAACACTTTTTATATTAAGTGCCCATTCGCCTTCTTTACGATATCCCTCGTCGTACACACAATAACATGCTTTACTGCAAGCTTTAATAGCATCTATTTTATGACCT
This sequence comes from Lachnospiraceae bacterium C7, assembly GCA_900113385.1. Taxonomy (GTDB): domain Bacteria; phylum Bacillota; class Clostridia; order Lachnospirales; family Lachnospiraceae; genus Roseburia. Next base: position 23,123 of record FOPE01000028.1, on the reverse strand, counting down.
GATTTTGCTCCATGAAAGTAGATTTTACCATTTTCTTCACAGTACCAATGATCTATAGGTAAACCATATGGATATCCATCGTCTCCTATTAGTGAAAGCACTCCTCTTTTTGTACTTTTCATTATCTCAATACATTCTTCATTTGAAATTTGTTGTTTAAATCTTCTCATTTTTCTAAACATACTAAATACCTCTTTCTTTAACTATTATTAATGCAATTACCCTAACCATATTGTCTAGTTTTATGATTTCTAATTTTGTAGTTATTAGCTTTACAGTCATTAATAATAATTTTATGTTTTTCTATTTATTTATATTGTAAAATAAAAAACGCCATCTCCTTATCTACCACGACCTAACGATAAAGAAATGACGTTTTCCTACTACCCGGTAGCAGTAGGTGTCTTTTATTTTATTGTGATAATTATACTTATTATTTTTAACAATGTCAATTACCTTAATATAATAATTTTCTACAACAACCTATCGCTCCATTCTTCCTCCTTAAACCCTACAAGAATAAAGCCATCCTCTACAATAATTGGACGTTTTACTAACATTCCATTGGTGGACAACAACTCTAATTGCTCATCTTCACTCATTTCAGGTAACTTGTCTTTAAGTTTCATTTCTTTGTATAATTTTCCGCTAGTATTAAAAAACTTTTTTAGAGGTAATTTACTTCTTTCATGCCATTCTTTAAGTTCTTCATATGATGGATTATCTTCGACAATATGACGATCCACATATTCTACATTTCTTTCATCAAGCCATTTTTTAGCCTTTCTACATGTTGAACATCTTGGATATTCTACAAATAACATTTTAAAATCCCCCTTTATCTCGTTTTCTTTTTCTATACAAACGTATCATTTCAAAGATTGCATCTATAAAAATATATGATCCTACTGACATTGTATACCAGTTCAAGCTTACAGATGATGAAGCAATTGAATACACTCCACACATGGCAGATAAAATCGTTTCAAAAATATATCTGGCCTTGGCTAATCTGTTTTGACCGCATTCTTTTATTTTTAAAGCACAATTATAAGAACTCATAAGGAAGAATACTCCTAGTAATATGGTAGACACCAAAAATAACGCATGATCTTTTACAATTAAAATAGTGTATATAACAACCAACGCTATACTAATATTTATCCTGACTTTTTCCTTTGCAAAATCAAATTTTGACTCGAATAAATGATAACATGTCTGGGCTAATTGATATGCCATCCCCAAAAAAATAGTAATTGCTACCGTCACTTCGATAAAACTTTTAGGAATCAAATAACATAAAACACTAACTACAATGGATAAAATTATTCTTATTGCTGCTTTCTTATCACTTTCTTCACTCCAAGCTTTTCCCATGGAGGTATTTTTTATATCATTTGAAATATTTTGTTTTACTCGTTTTAACGGATTAACGCCTTCTTTATTATCACCTATTACTTTTACCAATAAATTTTCTATGGCATTTGGTCCTTTCCCCATAAAATCAGCAATTGTAACAGCACCATTTTCTCCCATTGTGTCAAAAATCGCACCTACAAAAGCTTCTCTATCTTCTAGGTTATCCATTTTATCAATAAATTTTGCTAACATGTCATTAACTGTATTTGCAAACGCATCATGATTTTCTGCAGTTTCTAATGATGTTCCTTTCACTTGCCAACTCAGCATATTGTGCTGAAGCATTTGTGATGCATCACTTTTTACAATGTAACTTTCTGAAATTCTAGGTTCAAATATTGCTCCAACAATGCAAAACTCTGGAGTAATGCGAATACATTTATCATCTATCATCTCAATATATTTAGCCTCTATAACTTCTTTGCAAAAGCCTGGACTATCATTAAGGAAAACCTTTTTTACTTTCAAAAGCTCATCTTTATCTAAAAATGCTGCTGCAAATAGCGCTAAATTTCCGCCTTTTGAATGACCTCCAATATAACATTTTGAATTTTTTGCAATCACTTTTTTTGCATAATCTAAAGCATGCTCTTGGGCTGGGACCTTGCAATAACTTAACATGCAGTCCTCTTTCCATCCAACAATTGTGTCGTCTGTACCACGATATGCTATAAAAACTTCTTCATCATTAAGATGATTAAGATGATATGTTACAGCTGCAAATTGCTTATTATTTTCTATCTCAATGTTATCTTCATAATCAGTCATCTTTAATTTACCAAATCGTCTTGACTTAGCACATGCTTCTAAAAGTCTTATGTCTTCATCCCCACTAGTTAGCAATTTAAACTGTGCATTGCCACCTAATCGTTCCCATAATCTTTCTATTGTGATACTTTCATTTTCCGCAAAAACAGATGTCATATCAACATAAGTAAGATGACAAAGAACAAGATTATCTATTTTATTTATAGGACTCTCTTCAAAAGTAAGATCACCTCTCCATAATACATACTCGACTATATTAGGCATATTAGTTCTCCTTATATGACTTACATATATTAATGCATTATCAAAATATATAATAATCGTAGCACTCTAAAGTATATATCGTCATCCTAATTAAATATGATTTCACTAATTTTTCTTATAGTCATCAACTAATTTTTTTAACTTCTACTGCATCTTCTAACACTTCATATTATTGTTTTGCAGCATTAGCTGACACTGAATTAGTTGCTTCAAATAATGATGTACTTGGGGTAACTGGGCTCATAAGGACTTTACCTGTTCCTCTATATACATTAACTAATCCCTCACCACTAGCAGCTGAACCTATCAATGTTTTTGTAGTTCTTTCAACTGTAAAATCAAGGTTAGATGACCAACAAACTGCAAGGCTACCATCTATTTTTAAAGTTTCATTATAAAGTTCTACCTCTACTAGTTCCTCATAAGGCACGTTACTTTCTAATGCAGCTATACCTGTTCCATGCAAACTCAAATTAAATAATCCCTCGCCACCAAAAGCTGCTGATGAAACACTTTTTCTAGCAACAACACTAGTATTAACTGTTCCTGAACATGCATAAAACATTCCATCCTCTATTGTCATACCAGTATTCCATTCTGACATATCAGCTAAAATAATGTATTTATATGTTGGTTCTAAAACAAGCAAACCATCTCCTGTGTACATTGGTTTAATCGCTGATTCTCCAGTGGCAGCGCCTTTTACGATTTTTCCAAAGAAATCACCTACGCCTTTTACACCAGTTTCAACATTAATGTCGCCAGCCATCCACTGCATTGCACCTGCCTGAATATATGCAGAATGGTTATTATCTAATTGAATTGCAAGTTGTCTTCTACGGACTCCCATTCTGCTCATGTAATACTCGCTTTCTGCATTAAAAGGCGAAACACTACAGTCCTTCATGTATTCTAGTACATGAAAATTTCCTTTATTTTCTACAAATTTTCTAGTTGCATTCTCTAAATTTCTTATATCCATCTTAGCTCCTTCCATTGCGAATCCCCTGTATATTCACAACTTATCCTTGTTATAAATCCTAATGCAATACGCTAGATATAATATACAATACTTTCAATTAATTATCTATATAATTTTAAATTAATTTTCAACCTTTTTTATAACTATATTCACTGGATATTTTTAAATTTAACTTTTACGCTTTAGCCTTCTTATCCAGCTGTTTTGTAACCTTAGAAACGACATAGATACATATTAAACAACTATATGTTGTGGCTGTTATCCACGCTGTTTGATCTGCAAAACAAATTGCGTTAAATGCAAAAATAGGTACAAATACAACGCTAACAAAAGTTCTTGATATCATTTCAATTACGCCTGACAAAATAGCAAGATTTGAATAACCTAAACCTTGTACTGCCAAACGACAAGTATTTAAAATTCCTAATGTCCAATAAAAGATTCCTAAGCAAGCCAAGTATTTTCCTGATGCATCTAAAATCTCTGTTGCGTTTTTGGCATTGCTACTAATAAATGCCATTGACATCTGGCGACCAAATAATATCATAATTACACCTATTACTACACCATATCCTGCTGCTACTGCTGCACCTTTTCGTATACCTTTTTTAATACGCGCTGCTTTGCCTGCGCCATAATTTTGACCTACGAAAGTAGATATTGCTGATGCGATAGCATCAAATGGACACATGGTCATTTGTTTAATTCTCATTCCAGCTGAGAAAGCTGATGTATAAATAGTTCCAAGTCCGTTATTTGCAGACTGCATTACCATCGATCCAATTGCTGTAATAGAAAATTGAAGTCCCATTGGAATTCCCATCACAAGAAGTGTTTTTACATATTTTTTTTCAAATTTTTCTACACCTCTATGCACTTTTAAAATTGGGAATTTTTTTGTAATATAAAATGCGCATAAAACACCTGAAATTCCTTGAGATGTAATTGTTGCAAGAGCTGCACCACTTACTCCCATACCAAAAACTACTATTAAAAGCAAATCCAAACCTATATTTAAAATTGCTGAAATCAACAAAAAAATAAATGGAGTTGTAGAATCCCCAACTGCTCTTAATATTGATGATAATAAATTGTACAAAAGTGTACATGGAATTCCTAGGAAAATAATTAATAGGTATTTGTATGCATCATCAAAAATATCTGATGGTGTTTGCAAAATTCTAAGAATTGTTGGACATAATATTGCACAAATCGTTGTTATTACCACCATTCCTATAACTGTTAAAATGTAGGAATTATATATATAACCTCGCATTTTATCATAATCACATGCACCAAATCTTTGTGCTACTGGAACTGCAAATCCCAAACAAAGTCCAATGCACATTCCTAATACTAAAAATTGAACTGAACTAGATGCTCCTACAGCACCTAATGCATCTGGTCCTAAAATTTTACCAACTATCATCGCATCAATAAAATTGTAAGTCTGTTGAACCAAATTTCCCAGCAAAAGTGGGATTGAAAATCGTAAAATCTGTGGAAGGATAGCGCCTTCCGTCATTGCTCTAGTCTTAGCCATTTTTTGCCCCCGTGTTTCGTTATTTTTTCTAAAAAAAGCTTTTATAATCAAGTCATTTCTAACTATTATAGTATACTACTTCCATGTTGTTTTATCTAATGTTTTCGATAAATTACATATACCGCTTAACAATTTATTAATAATTATATTCTAATATATTGTAGAATTTACACAATTTATCAAATCATATAGATAAGAAATATTTAAAGGAAATAAAAAACAAGGAGAGTAAAAATTAAAAATGATTAAAATATTAGTAGTAGAAGACAACGTAGATTTAAACCTTTCAGTTTGTCGCCATTTAAATTTACACAACTATATGGCAATTGGATGTACTAGTGCTATGGATGCCTATGACGCTTTATACGCACAGAAAATCGATTTGATTATTTCAGATATTATGATGCCTGAAGTTGACGGCTTTGAGTTTGCCAAAAATGTGCGTGAAGATAACCAAAACATACCTATTATTTTCATGACAGCAAAAGACGATTTCGATTCAAAAAGACAGGGATTTACCATTGGAATCGATGATTATATGGTAAAACCTATTAACTTAGATGAATTATTGCTTCGTATAGAAGCTATTCTTAGACGTTCTAAAATTTCAGCGAAGAAAAAGCTTACCATTGGCAATTTTGAAATGGACGAAGAGGCCATGACTGTTACTATAGCAGGCGAAGAAGTTCCATTTACCCCTAAAGAATTTCAATTATTGTTTAAGCTTCTTTCTTATCCTAATCGTGCCTTTTCAAGATTTCAATTGCTTGAAGATTTAGGTGGATTAGATAATGAAAGTACACCTCGTTCAATAGATGTTTTTATAACCAATATTCGTGCTAAAACAGATGGATGCACTGGTTTTAAAATAGCCACAGTTAGAGGAATAGGATATAAAGGAGTGATATTATGAAAAAAATGCAAGAATACTTTACCCCAGGAGAAACAGATTCAAGAGTAAGTGGTAGTGTAATTTCTCCCACAACTACTATTATTACCGCTATTATAATTATACTATATTCTGGAATACTACTTTCGATTTACGACAATATTAGTTTCGATCCGGAAAATAGTTTTTATCTTGCGGCTTCAATTCTTACATTGATAATTGTAGTATCCATATCTATAGCCACATTTATCAGCTATATTCACTACACACACTTCACAAGACCAATGTTATATCTTGCTCAGGCAGCCCGAGAAGTAGCTAAAGGAAATTATGCTATACAACTTCCTACTAGAACTAGCAAAAAAACTAATGAAATTGATGCATTATTTTGTGATTTTAATAGCATGGTACGTGATTTAGATTCAACTGAAGTTTTAAAAAGTTCTTTTATATCTAATATCTCCCATGAACTAAAAACACCGATTTCTGTCATTCATAATTATACAACCCTTATTTCAGAAGATAATATAACAGAAGACGAAAAAAAAGAATATATACAAAAAATACAAACTACATCTGAAGAACTTGCAACTCTAATCTCTAATATCCTTCAAATTAATAAACTTGACAACCATCAGCTTGAAACTGTTATTACTAATTTTAATATTAGTGAGACTTTAATTAGATGTATTTTAGGATTTGAACTTAATTTAGATCAGAAAAATATTAACTTAGATTTAGATATACCTGATGAACTTAATATAAGAAGTGATGAAGGATTAATGAAAATTGTTATCAACAATGTTTTATCAAACGCAATTAAATTTGTCCCAATGAACGGAAATATACAAATTTCGCTATCCCAAGTAGGAAATAAGACTGTTTTAACAGTTTCAGATGATGGTTGTGGAATGGATGAAAATACTGCAAAACACATTTTTGACAAATTCTACCAAGGTGATTCATCCCATAAAACTAAGGGAAATGGCCTAGGACTTTCAATGGTTAAACAAATTATCACATTGTTAAATGGATCAATAGATGTTAAAAGTTCTCCTAACATGGGAAGCACTTTTATAATTAGCATACCAAATCAATCCTAACATAATCCTAACATTCTTCTAATAAAAACCTAATACTTACTGGTTATTATGTATTTGTAAACAAGAGACAGGGACATAAAAAAGTTTTAAAGACTTATAACAAAAAATTACTTATCCAAGCGAAATTACTAAACTAAGACTTAAAAAGTGAAATAGAGAGGTGAAAACATATGATTAAAGCAACACTTAATGCAGACGAAAGAGATCAAATTAGACAACTAAATTTCTATTATCGTGATGCATCTAATAATTTAGACATTTTAAATGATTCTCAATTATTTGATTTACTAATCAATCTCGATAATAACTTAAAGAAACACGCTTTAGCAAAAGCAATGTGTGAAGGTGGATTTGGATTTTTTCTATTAATTAGTGGATACAACATTCTTACACATTTACACAATTCATTTTTGCAAGGAATTGTGTTATTTAGTCTTGGAGCAATTTTTTTAGCAGCATCATATCCTCTTTATAACTTTTTATTAAAAAGAAGTAGAAAAAAATACGCACCTGTCGTTTTAACTATAACAAAATATTTATATTAAGAAAGTATGAGGTATTTTTATGAAGAAAAGAAGTATGTTATTATCAGCACTTATGGCACTATCATTAATCACTACAGGATGTGGAATCATAAACACATCCCCAAAAAATTCAACAGCTAAAACAGCGGAGCAAACAACTGGTAAAAAAGCAACTAAAGATACAACTAAATCTGCTAAAAACGATGAGACAGATCCTAATTCACCAAACTATGTAATCGAAAAGGATCCACAATATAATGTATCAACTAAGGAATTGCTAAAGAAATTCCCTATTGAATATCAGACACCAGCAAAAACAGATTTATCAAAGAAAATCCAAAACCGTATGCTTAACGGATTCAACCGTTGGAATATGGGCTATGACGCTTGGGAACACTGGGGTGAAGTTCTATATCACGATGATTCCATCTACAACGTAAACGGTGTAAGACTTACATTACCTGAATACCAAACAGCTATGAATATGTCACTTAAACAACTTGATATCCAAATGGGTACTTTCAAAAATATGATTCTTGTTGATGACTGGATGGCTATCCAATATGACATCGTAAACGTAGACAAAAAGACTGGTAAGAAGATGCCTGGTACAACAATGGAATTTGCTAAATTCGGTGACTATGGCGAACTCGGTGCAAAAGTTGATGAAGGCTGGGGCGGAGTTAAAAACGATAGCTACGCAGGAACAATGCACTTCCAAACAGAAAAAGAACAAAAGGCTCAACAGAAATTTATGAACGAGCTTAAAAATAAAAAACTTAAAAACACAACTAACTTAGAAGAAAAATACCCTGTAAAATATCCAACTACTATCGATACAAAGATGGGTAAAGAAATGAAGGCTACAATCTTAAATGACTTTGAAAACTGGAATAAAGGCTACAGTTCATGGAACAAATGGACAGATACATTCTATACAAAAGATGCTAAGTTAAATTACTTAGGAAAAGATATAACACTTGATGAATACAAGAAAACAGTTAAAGATCAAATTGGGTCTACTCAAAGAGTACAAATCAATAACATCCTCGTTTCAGAAGATTGGGCTGCTATCCACTTCTGGACAGTAACAACTAAAGAAGATGGTACAAAAGAAGCTGACAACCACATGCAATTCTTACACTTTGTAGATAACGGTGATGGAGTTCAAGTAGATAACTGCTTCATGAAATAATAAAACTAACAAGTAATAACACTAACAATAAATAGTACTAACAAGCAATGATTCTAATTGTAGCAAAAGGGGCTGTAAAAAAGTTTCCTAAAGAAAAAAGCAGTTATGGTCTCGCGACCATAGCTGCTTTTTGGTACAATTACAGATATGATTTCCACTGTACCGGTTCACACCACTCTGTTGAACCATCCTCACCAGGAATCTCAAAAGCAAGATGACTCATCCAGGAATCGGAAGCGGCTCCATGCCAATGTTTTACGCCTACCGGAATATTCACAACTTTACCCGGAGTAAGTTCCACTGCTTCTTTTCCTTCCTCCTGATACCAGCCTCTGCCAGCTATACATATAAGCATTTGCCCTCCACCGGATTTTGCATGATGAATATGCCAGAAGTTACGACAACCAGGCTCAAATGTTACATTAAATGCAGGCACCTGTTCTAAGGATACCTGTGCAAGATAGCTTTGCCCTGTAAAGTACTTTCCATAGTGAATTTGCCTCCCGATTTTTTACTTTAAATACTCATGTAAGAAACTCTCTAACTTATCAAATGAAATATAATCCTTATCTCCACCATCATAGAGATCTGTATGTACTGCATCAGGAATTATATAAAGTTCTTTATTATCTCCATTAAGCAACTTGAAAGCATCCTTACTCATATAGCAGGAATGAGCCTTTTCGCCATGGATCATAAGAACTGCATTATCAATCTCTCCTGCATAATGGAACTGGCGCATATTGGAAAGTGACATCATTCCGGTAATTGCCCAGCCATCATTTGAGTTAAGACTTCTCTTATGATAACCTCTATTAGTCTTGTAATAATCATAGTAATCCTTTACAAAGAACGGAGCGTCCGAAGGCAATGGATCAACAACTCCTCCTGCCAAAGCGTATGTACCGTTTCTAAAGTCCTCAGTTCTCTGAGCATTTACAGCCTTTCTGGCCTTCACTCTTGCCTCTTTATTATCATCAGCATCAAAGTATCCATTCGCTGCAACTCTTGTCATATCATACATTGTTGACGTAACCGTAGCCTTAATCCTTGTATCAAGGCAGGCAGTCTGAAGGGCTACACCTCCCCAGCCACAGATACCTATGATTCCGATTCGCTCAGGGTCAACATTATCCTGAACAGACAAGAAATCTATCGCTGCCTGAAAATCCTCAACGTTTAAATCTGGTGAGGTCATATATCTTGGAAAACCACCTGACTCTCCAGTAAAAGAAGGATCAAAAGCAATCGTCAGAAAACCTCTTTCTGCCATGGTCTGTGCATAAAGACCTGATGACTGCTCCTTAACAGCACCATAAGGACCTGACACTGCAATCGCAGGAAGTTTTCCTGTAGCATTCTTTGGTATGTACATATCAGCTGCCAGAGTGATTCCAAAATGATTTGCAAATGTTACCTTCTTGTGATCTACTTTTTCACTCTTTGGAAATACCTTATCCCATTCTGTTACTAAATTAAGTTCTTCTGTTTTCTTCATCACTTGATACCTCCGTTATTCTTGTTCATTTCGCTTTCGATTTTTCTAAGCATAAAATCCATGCAATCAATTTTTCTTCCACATTCATGATATTCATCCATTATGCGGCAACGCTCTTTTTTCAAAAGTCGAAACATGTTTTCCATGCTTCCAGATTCATATTGCTTAAGGATATTTTCTGATGCATCTTCGTGACATCCTGTATCCATAAGGCACTGTTTCAATTTTTCTTTATCCACGAGATTTCCTCACTCAATCGTACTGTTTACCTGACATCTTTATTATACAAGCTTGTAAATATTCTCGCTAATGGTTATAATGAATATCATATTATTCCTTTTTGGCATATCATATAATAATGAGCAGTACAGCAATACGAAGTATTTCGAGTGCACTGATCATGGAAAGGAGATTCTATGGAAATTAGAACTTTAAGATATTTTTTAGCAGTGGCAAGAGAAGAAAATATGAGTAGAGCTGCTGAACTTCTGCATGTAACTCAGCCTACCTTGTCAAAACAGCTTAAATCGCTGGAGGAAGAACTTGGGAAAAAGCTTTTCACAAGACATGCTTTTAGTATCCAGCTTACTGATGAAGGAATTCTGCTACGCAATCGTGCCGAAGATCTTGTCCGCATGGCTGATAAAATCGAGCAGGAATTTGTTTCTCTGGATGATATAGCTGGTGGAGAACTCTATCTTGGTCTTGCTGAATCCTACCAGCTTCGATACCTGGCAAGATCTATAAAAGATTTTAAACAACACTATCCGAACCTTCATTATCACATCACAAGCGGTGATACAGAGCAGCTCTCTGAAAAAGTCGATAAAGGTTTACTTGATTTCGTAGTACTGGTAGAACAACCGGATATCCGCAAATACGAATATATCGAATTTCCTCAAACAGACACCTGGGGACTTATCATTCCAGATACCGATCCCCTAGCAAAGAAAAAAGCCATTCGTTTGGAAGACCTTGTAGGCTTGCCATTATTCTGTTCTGATCAAGCATGGAATGGAGATATTAGAAACTGGGCTGGAAGCAGATTTTCAGAGTTTCAGTTAGAAGGTTCCTTCCGCCTTTCTTACAATGGATCAATTTTTGCCATGGAAGGCTTAGGATATCTTCTCACCTATGAACATCTTGTAAATACGTCAAAAGACAGCGGCCTTGTATTCAGACCACTGTCTCCGAAGCTTGAAAATAGAATATATATAGCATGGAATAGATATCAGGCGTTTACACCTATCGCTGAAAGATTTCTAGCTCATCTCAAGGATTCTTTCCAATAGTAATATAACGCACTATACCCTTTATTTTAATGTTTATGATGTTTTTTTGCTGCAAGTACGTTATTAAAAATTAAAAGTAATGTAATACTAATTAGAACACCACCTGTAATATCTGTTAACCAATGTACTCCACAAATTAATCTACCAATTACAGTTACAGCAATAACAATTCCACAAATTGCTTTAATAATCTTTGCCACTCTTTCATCTCGAATATATCGATCTACAAGCATAATAGCACTTCCCATAACTACACAAACTAACATTGTGTGAGATGATGGGAAAGAAGCCTCTGGCTCTGTTTTGCCTTTCATAATAATTGGTCTATAGTTGATAATCACTTTTTCAAAGAACACATACAAAATAAGTACAACTGCATATAATCCTCCAAGTGATAAAATTTCATAATCAACTTTCAATAAATTTTTTCTTTTAACTAGCTGATATAAACCGATTAAAGCAAACATTCCTGCAACTAATAGTAAAAAGATTCCAAGTACTGTTGTAACTTTATACCATATTATATTAACACCTGTTAATTCTGCAAAAGCTTTGTTTAAATGTGATAAACCGATTTTTGTTTTAGTTGTTTCAACTGTAGCAACATCAACACATTTCACTAAAACTATTAGTAGTAAAAAAAGCGCACCTGTTATACATGGAAAAATAGGCGAAACTTTTTTTCTTCTAGTTCTTTTTTTCATTTCATTTGAAGCCATAATCTAGTCCCTCTCTAAAATATAAATAATTACTATCTCATTATAGTTAACCGCTAGCACAAAATCAAACTTTATTTTGTGTAACTTTTGTTAAAATGAAATTTCTTTAAATTAATTATTATTTTTACTAACTATTACTTTAATTAACTACCTATCACTTTAACTAACTATTAAATAACTTTAGTTGTCCATTTTGAGCAGTCCCAAATATCTGTAGCTATGTCATTGTAAAAATCAGGCTCATGACACACCATAACTATACTACCTTTGTAAGCATTTAATGCTCTTTTTAATTCTTCTTTTGCGTCTACATCTAAGTGGTTTGTAGGCTCATCAAGAACTAATAAATTAGATGGGCGATTTAAGATTTTGCACAAACGAACTTTTGCTTGCTCTCCACCTGATAACACTCTAATCTGACTATCAATGTGTTTTGCTGTTAGTCCGCATTTTGCTAAAGCTGCTCTTATTTCTGCTTGATTCATAGAAGGGAATTCATTCCAAATCTCCTCTATACATGTCGAAGAATTATTACTGTCTGCTTCTTGTTCAAAATATCCAATGTCTAGATTTTCTCCCAATTCAACTTTACCTGAAATTGGCTTTATAACACTTAATAAACTCTTTAAAAGTGTAGATTTACCAATACCATTTGCACCAGTTAAAACGATTCTACAGCCTCTTTCCATTTCAAAATTCAACTTTGATGAAAGTGGCTCGTCGTATCCAATCACCAAATCTTTTACTGTAATCATGAACTTACCAGGAGCTTTAGAATATAAGAAATTAAATTCTGGCTTTGGTTTTTCAGTTACCTTTTCGATTCTTTCCATTTTGTCTAATTTTTTCTGGCGAGACATGGCCATATTTCTAGTAGAAATTCTAGCTTTATTTCTAGCAACGAATTCTTCAAGTTCTGCTATTTCTTTCTGCTGACGTTTGTATGCAGCTTCCTGCTGTGCTTTTTGCATAGCAAATACTTCTTCAAAATGAGCATAGCTTCCTGGATATCTATTTAACTTACGATCATACATGTGATAAATAATGTTTATTACGCTATCCATAAAAGGCACGTCATGAGAAATCAAAATAAATGCATTCTCATATTCCTCTAAATATCTCTTTAGCCATACAATATGCTCTTCATCTAAATAGTTTGTAGGCTCATCTAGAAGTAAAATTTCTGGTTTTTCTAAAAGAAGTTTTGCTAACAATACTTTTGTTCTCTGTCCACCAGACAATTCCGAAACATCATGATCTAAACCTAAGTCCATTAAGCCTAATGCCCTTGCAACTTCTGATACCTTAGAATCTATCATATAAAAATCATGTGCCTCAAGAAGTTCCTGAATTTCTCCAGTTTCTTCCATGTATTCAGCCATTTCTTCATCTGTAGCTTCTGCCATTAAACCATAGAGCTCATTAGCACGTTCTTCTAACTTAAATAAATAATCAAAAGCTGATTTGAGAACGTCCTCAATAGTCATTCCTGGATTTAATACTGCGTGTTGGTCTAAATATCCTACACGTACATTTTTGTTCCATTCTATTTTTCCTTCATCCGGTTGTAGCTTGCCTGTAATAATGCTCATAAATGTGGATTTACCTTCACCATTAGCACCTACAAGTCCTATATGTTCACCCTTTAACAAACGAAAACTTACATCATCAAAAATTTGACGATCCCCAAATCCATGTGTTAAGTGTTCTACATTTAATACGCTCATCTAATTGTTCCTTTCTGACTAAATAATTTATTTTAAAAAACGCCATTTCCTTACCTTCTATTAATATAGGGATAAAGAAATGACGTTATGTCATTACTTAATAGTAATAAATGTCTGTTTTATTTGATGTCACTAATATTTTAAAATGTTAAATATTATATAAAATATTATAGACTATACTTCTTCTACTTCTTCTTGTAAAACATTTGCTGTTTCTTCTGGTTCGATTTCGCCTCTTGCTATACGTTTTTCATATCTAGTATAGATAAACCAAGCGAATAAACCAAATACAACTGGACCACTAAGTGACCAGAATGTAGTTAAAATGTCACCCTCTAATGCTGGCTGAATAATAGCAAATACGTTTGCTAATAATAATGTTAATGTAACTACGTAGCCCCAGAAGTTAGCTGAACGCTGAGTTTTATATACTACGAATGAACGATCAACATTTTTAAGCTTCTTGAATTTAGGGAATGCAAATGAAATAAACATGTATGGTACTGTCATACCAACGTTTACCATTGCTGTTAAAATTACGAAGAACTTCTGCATGCTATCTCCACCAAATGATACTAAGAGGATTAAAACACAAACGATTGCACATTGAATCCACATAGCGTTCGTTGGAACACCATCTTCATCAACTTCACCCATATTTCCTGGCCAAAGTTTCTTAGGTGTACCATCAATAATCTGTTTGATTGTTGAGTATACAAGTGTAAACATAGCACCCATTAATGTAAGAAGCATAGCAAATGCAAAAATACGTGCAAATACATGAGAAAATAAAACCTGTGTTGCATGTGAAGCACCAAATGCTTTACCAATTTCAGCTGCAAAGTTAGCCATTATAATGTATGATACATTACCAAGTGTAATTGTTTTACCACTGCCAAGAATCTCGTTATAATTTGTAAATGAACCTACTAACATAATAAGAAGTGCATAACCAACAACGATTACAAGTGCTGCTGAAATAATTCCCTTAGGGAAGTTCTTTTTAGGATTCTCTGTCTTATCTACAAGACCACCAACTGCCTCGATTCCGCCGTAAGCAAATAATGCATATACAATAAATGATAAAATCTTAATTGTATTGCCTTGGTAATCAACGTTAAGTGAGTTCTGTAAAGATTCAACACCTACGAATGGCTGTTCAAGCTGTCCGTGACGAGCAAAAATCATAATAATTGATCCAACTACAACTAAAATGTTAATTGTAAGAACCGCTGTTCCTCCAATAGAAGTAACTTTACTGATTTTGTCGATTCCTTTTGTATCAAAATATGTAATGATAATAAAGAAAATAACTGCCATAATACCAAGAAGTCTTGTTCCTGATAATAAATGAATTCCAAATATAGACCAATTCTCTGTATTATCTTCACCGAAGATAACATTTGATACTGGTACCCAAATACCTGAAGAAACATTTACCATCCATAATACATATGATGTATACCACATAAATGTTCCGATGAATGCATATTTTGGTCCAACTGAATTACACATCCATGAATACATACCACCTGTCTCTTTACGGAATGCAGAACCAAATTCTGCTACCATGAAAGCAAATGGAATGAAGAATAAAATACCTGCAATAACAAACCATGGAATAGCTGCATAGCCCATTAAATAAAATGATCTAGGAATGTTATTGAAACCGTAAACTGATGTAAAGATCATCAATACAAGGGACATAAGTCCAAGTTTCTTTTCTTTCATTTCTCTTTCGCAATGTACTATAAAAATACATCGTTTCTCCTTTCTTATTTCTGCTTCAAAATACAATGTCTCTACCCTATGACCAATTAGAATTCCTAAATAAGTTCCCCGCGTAGACAACATTTATACTTCTCACGGCATGTATACTTTTATAAATGTATACATTGAAAAATATTTTCAAAGCATCACAAGTCATGATTATACCATAAAATCTCAGAATCGTCCACTTCTCAAAGTCTATAGTGCGGCCTACATGTACAGATACTTTTAGGTGTTATTGCGCTTTTTTTTCTTTAACTTAACAATTCACATATCTTAACTATCTAAGAGTTTTAAATTTTCAAGCACTTTCGACCTTAAAACTCCTTAATAGTTGTAGAGTTAATAGTTTAATTATTTTTCTCTATTTTTATTTAATGAGTTTTTTTCTCATATTTCGCACATTTCTATTTTAATATATTTTTGTTAATTTTGACTTTTACTACCTTTTTTGTTTTAATTTTTTGTATTCTGATTTCTACCTTTTAATTTTTTTACTTTAATTTTTGTATTTAACTCTACGATTTTAATATTTCGTTTATTGTTTCTAAGGCCTTTTTAATTTTTTCTTCTTCTAGCTTAGAATAGTTAATTATAAAAAAATGCTCCTTCTTCGATCCACTATCTTCAAAATAATAATCCGACAAAGCTTTTATCTTTATGTCTTTTTCCGCCAATTTCTCCTCAATCACTTCATCCTTTAATTTAGTATTTAGCTGAAGCAAAAAATGTAATCCAGAATCGTTTTCTTTAACTTTGCATTTATCTTTTAAACTCGAGTGATTTATTATATCAATTACTTTTTTTCTTTGGCGTGAATAAAACAATCTCATTCTATTTATATGTTTTTCAAAGTATCCTTTTTTAATAAATTCAGCCAATGTATACTGTTCAAAATTTGAAACCGTACAAGCATAAAAAGACATTTTTTCATAAAATAAATTAGCTAGATGAATAGGCAAAACCATGTAGCTTATTCTAATAGTTGGTGATAGGGATTTTGAAAAAGTATTAATATAAATAACTTTTTCACAGCCATCTATGGAAAAAAGCGTTGGTAATGGCTTTCCTTTTGCACGAAATTCGCTATCGTAATCATCCTCTATAATGTATCTGTCTTCGCCTTCATTGGCCCAAGATAACATTTCGTATCGTCTACTAGCTGGCATAGTCACGCCTGTTGGAAAATGGTGGTTTGGACATATATGGGCTATGTCAGCCTTTGTCTTTTTTAACCCTTTAACAGTCATACCATTTTCATCTATCACTGCATGATAACAGCTTATATCTTTTTGATTATATATTTTTTCTAGCTTTTTATAGCCTGGATTTTCAATGGCAAATGTCTTATTTTTTCCTAACATCTCTGTAATTATTCCATACAAAAACTCTGTTCCTGCACCAATAACAATTTGGTTGGGATCCACTAACATTCCTCTGAATGATTGTAAATGTTTTGCAATTGCTTCTCTTAATTCAAAAACTCCATTTACCGGTGAAATCGTCATTAACTCTTCTTTTTTGGTAGACATGACTTCTCTTGAAACCTTAGTCCACACTGAAAATGGGAAGTTACTTGGATTAATACTGTTGTCTGATAAATCAATAGAATATTTTTTCTTTTCATTTACATCTATCTTGTATTGCACATCTATATTGTTTGTTTTCCTTGCTATATGTTCAATATGTGCCACATAATATCCCTTTTTAGGTATGGTGTAAATATAGCCCTCACTTATCAATTGGTCATATGCATTTTCAATCGTAATGGTACTAATCCCATTATTTCTTGCAAATGTTCTTTTCGAAGGGAGCTTTTCATTTTCTTTTAATTTTCCCTCAATTATATCCTTTTTCAGACATTTATACACGTGCATATACATTGGACCTTCTGCCTTTTCAAAATCGTAAGTAATCATAATTCCCTTTTTTCAACCTCTTTTTTCTAATATTGAATTTGAATTCATTATTTATTCTGTTATTTTATTTTTTCATTCCCATTTATTGCTAAACTGGACTCTTTTTTTATTTCATTTTGGGCATTTTAATATGTCCAGATTTATTATATTATTTTTTTAACTTAAAAACAATATCACAAAAAAGGAAGGTAATTGTAGTTATGGAAAAATCTAGATATGAATTAAATAAAGGACTTGCCCAAATGCTAAAGGGCGGTGTAATAATGGATGTCACAACTCCTGAACAAGCTCGTATTGCTGAGAAAGCTGGTGCATGTGCAGTTATGGCTCTTGAGAGAATTCCTGCAGACATTCGTGCAGCTGGTGGTGTCTCTAGAATGAGCGATCCAAAAATGATAAAAGAAATTCAAAATGCCGTTAGTATCCCCGTTATGGCAAAATGTAGAATTGGCCATTTTGTTGAAGCCCAAATTCTTGAAGCTATCGAAATCGATTATATTGATGAATCAGAAGTTCTAACACCTGCTGACGATGTTTACCATATTGATAAAAGAAATTTCAAAGTGCCTTTTGTGTGTGGTGCAAAAGATTTAGGTGAAGCACTACGCCGTATTAACGAAGGAGCCGCTATGATTCGTACAAAAGGCGAGCCTGGCACAGGAGATATTATCCAAGCCGTTCGACATATGCGAAAAATAAATGCTGATATTAGAAGAATTCACGGCATGTCTGAAGATGAACTTTTTGAGGTTGCAAAAGAATTACAAGTTCCTTATGATTTAGTAGCTTATGTTCACAAAAATGGAAAACTTCCTGTTGTAAATTTTGCTGCTGGAGGCGTTGCCACTCCTGCTGATGCAGCACTTATGATGCAACTTGGTGCTGAAGGTGTCTTTGTTGGCTCAGGCATTTTCAAATCTGGTGATCCATTCAAACGAGCAAGTGCCATTGTCTCAGCCGTAACAAATTATACTGATGCAAAATTAATTGCTCAACTTTCTGAAAACCTAGGTGAAGCTATGGTGGGAATTAATTCTGATGAAATAGAAATAATTATGGAAAGAAGAGGTCAATAAATATGGTAATTGGTGTTCTTGCTCTTCAAGGTGCTTTTATTGAGCACAAAAAAATGATTGAATCCCTTGGAATTTCTTGCATTGAAGTAAGACAGGCCAAGGATCTTGAAAAAATAGATGGCATAATTTTGCCAGGTGGAGAAAGTACCGTTCAAGGGCTTTTACTTAAAAAACATAATATTTTTGAACCATTACAGAAAAAAATCATGGAAGGTCTTCCTGTTTTTGCAACTTGTGCTGGCTTAATTTTGCTTGCAAATGAAATCGAAGGAGATTCTTCACACTATTTGGGAACTCTTCCTGTAAAAATAAAACGCAATGCTTACGGCCGTCAACTTGGGAGTTTTACTACTTATCAACCATTTGAAGATTGTTCTGATTTTCCTCTAATTTTTATTAGAGCCCCTTACATAAGTTCTATTTCAAAAGACATTGATGTGTTAGTTGAAAATAAAGGCAACCCAGTGGCTGTAAGATACAAAAATCAAGTGGCTATGGCCTTTCATCCTGAATTATCAGAAAATAATAAACTTCATCAATATTTCATTGAAAAAGTTGTAGCACAGACACTATCTCCTATTGTATAATACTAGTTAAATATATTAATTAAATATATTTAAACTTTGGAGGTGAGGTTTATCAAGCGAAAAATCACATTACTAGCGTTGTATATCATTCTTATGTTTTCAGTTTTTACGTTTGTAACTAGTTTTGATTCTCTATTTATCCATAATAGCGTGGTTTCAGAAGAAGTAACTATAATTGACAAACGACCTTCTCTTAAGAGACGTTCAGCATATGCTTATGTATACACTGCCGAAAATGAAAAAGGAACTTACTACCTTCACAAATGCAAATATGAAGTAGGTTCACACATAACGATATATCAAAATCCAAGTTCCTTAAGTGCCAATTCTTCTTCACCTGAATGGTTTGATTCAGAAGCGGATGTTAAACAAGCTAGTAAGATTTACTTTTTTATGAGTATTGCTTTTTTAATTGTATCGATTTTTGGTCTTTATGTTATGCATAAAAACAAGAAACAAAAAATTAAGAAAAAGCTTTAGACTAAAAATTTATAAAAAAAAACTTTAGACTAAAAATTTATGAAAAAAAGCTTTAGACTAAAAATTTAGATAGAAAACTTTAATAAAAAAACAAGAATGAATCAAATTAAACAGCCAAATAATAAAAGTGCCCTATTTACTGATTTTGGGAAACCACAAAAAGTCTAACTTTTAGAGGTTCTTACATTTTCAGTAAAGTGGACACTTTATATTTTATAATGAAATATTTGTTTTATTTAAAAAGCTCTGTTGCTTTTTGTGCAAAACGATTGCCGTATATTACAAAATAATCTTTGTATTTTTCCATTCCATTATGTTTTTCCATGTTGTCATTAACACCAACTGGTCCTAAATGAATAACAGGTTTGCCAAATGAACCGCCACCTGAATAACATAACATTCCTTTAACCATTTCAATAGTTAAAATTCCTTGAATAACTGTTTCGCCACCACCGTGTGTGTACTGCTGAGTTGCGAAAGCACCTGCTAATTTTCCTTCGAATTTCATGTTTCCACCGTTGCTTAAAATCCAGTTATGAATATCAGGTGTCATTGTTGCAGCATAAGATGGTGAACCTACAACTAATCCCTTTGCTTCTGTTACAAAAGCTTCATCTACTTCGTTTACATGAAATGCTTTTGCTTCTACTCCTTCTACTTTTTCCATTCCTTCTGCAATCCATTCTGCAGCTTTTTTAGTATTGTCTGTTTTTGAATCATAAACAATTGCTAACTTCATAATTTCCTCCTGTTTTTTATCTATTTTGTTCATCTAGAATTTCTTCTAGCCAATTAACATATTCTTGTTCCCTGCGAATAGCATGATCTAATATAAGAAAATGACCATAATTTTTTTCTTTATCGCCAATTTCTCCAAAAACTATTCTACGTCTTTGCTTCAAATGCTCTAATTTTTCTTTGCGAATACGATATTGCTCTACCAATAAATCCTCAAGTCTTGGATCATTTTTGTCCTTTATAAAATAAAGTTTTAGAACAAACTCATCCTTGCTTACTGACAATAAATCATCATATGAAGCAATCCACTCCTCTAGTCTTTTTATTCCTAAATCAGTTATTTCATAATAAGTCTTTTCGATTTTATTGCCGAAAAATCCTGTTTTTGCCTCAATCTCCTCAAGAGATTGCAATCTTTTTAATTCCAAATAAATTTGACTGTGCTTTACAGACCAAAACTCTCCTATTTCTGTTTCAAAGATTTTCTTTAAATCATATCCTGTTTTAGGACCTTGCTGAATTAATCCAAGTAAAATCATTGGTAATAAATTTTTTTGAGCCACTAGTTTTCCTCTTTTCTCTGGAGTTTCTTTATATTTTAAAAATGTTTAATAAAAAATTTATTGACAACTTTTAAAAATAAGTATAACATAATCACTGTAATATATACATGTAATTAATTACATGTTGTTTATTACATGATACGCTATTGCTGCCTCTATACCTCATTAGTTATAAATTTAAATTAAATATTGCAGTGGCGTATAATTTTTTTTATGAAAGGACGGATGCTTATGAGCAAAAAAGTATTTAAAGACTTATCCGATTTTATCGGTACACATTTTATTTATACCTACGATAATGGTTGGGAATATGAGTGGTATTGCAAAAACGACCACACATGTTGCTATAGAATCCATGGTGGTATGGTTGCTGGAAGATGGGTTACTGATCAAGAAATCAATCTTTTTAAAATTGCTGATGGAATCTATAAAGTCACATGGACTGAACCTACTGGAACTGATGTTGCATTAGATTTTATGCCTAACGAAGGAAAAATCAATGGTGTAATTTTCTTTCCTAAATGGGTTCATGAACATCCTGAAATCACTGTTTGCTATCAAAACAAACACATTGACAAAATGCACGAAGCTAGAGAAAAATACGAAACATATCCAAAATATGTAGTTCCTGAATTTGCTACTATAACATATATTGGAGATGCTGGTATTGATAATGATGATGTAATTAATGAAACTCCATACGATGGAATGTGCGACGATATAAGAAATGGCAAATTCTACGATGACAAGTATCATCATGTTTCACGCAAAGCAGAATAATTAATAATTGTATTTTATATATTGATTCTAAACAAACATTTAACACTAAGTATTTGCATAATAAATAATAAAAAGTAGTGTTGCAATAAATTCAATTCGCCTATCTATATGAATTATATGCACACTACTTTTATTTTTTCTTTTTATTTAACGTAATATAATAAATATTAAATTATTAACTCAAAATATTTATTCGGATTTTTATTTAAATTATTTATTCGGATTTTTTGTTTGGATTTTTATTCGGCTGCTAGCGCAGCCGTTTTGATCATGTGTATAAGCTTCATTAGGGTGGACAAGTCCTTTTACATCTCTTTTTTGGTCGTCTAAACTTCCTTTTACATCACCAGTAATATTGTAACCTTCAAAATCATAACCATGTTTTTGAGGGATTTTAGATGAAATGTTAGGAGTTTGCCCAGATCCTTTTGTGAAATCAGAAGGAGCACCACCGGGGTATTCGCCACCGTTGCTGTCGTAGTGGACGTTGTGGGAAGACCACCAATGGATTCGTTGATGGGCTTCGTAAAATCCTACGCCTGTGTACATATAAATTTGGAACATATCATCACTTGGTTGTTTAATTTCTGAGGTCCATCTTCTATCCCACTTAGAATCATACTTCCATTTTCCATTTATTTTTGTGCCACGTCCATTTGTGTTATCATCAGCACCATTAGAAAATCTTGGAAATCCCGGCTTGTCTGTATAATCGAATATACCATCTGCTTTTGCACCATTTTTAGCAGTATTCATCCAAAAATAAGGTGTGACAGCATGTCCATCTATAACAGATGATTCAATTCCACCATAATATACAGTTAAAGTGTTTGTGCCTTTAAGTGTTGGATTATATTGCACATGGTCTAACTCAGGATGCATATTTACTTGAATAACTCCACTACCCGGAATAGAACTAGCCATTGGTTTATTATCAAATTTGTATCCATATTGATTAGGCATAGAAACTTCTCTATATACTGTGTTCTGACCGGTTCTATCATCCAACCATTGTACACCAAAACTTGATGCGTCTCCTGCATCATAAATCTGAAATTGAATAGATTTCTTAATTGGACTTCCAGAAGCCTTTAACCTAATAACTTCTTCTGGTTCTTCTCCAAGGTTCATATCATCTGGATTTACTTCTGAATTTACTTTTTTATCTGATGATTTTTCTTTACTTTTGTCTGTATTCTGTTTTGCTTTCTTTTCTTCTTTTTTGGCTTTTTCTTTTAATTTTGCAAAACCTAATTCATTTTCATATTGTGCAATTAATTCATCTGT
>FOPE01000009.1 GCA_900113385.1 Lachnospiraceae bacterium C7 | reverse complement strand
GTTGATGTGTTTTCTTTTTCTATTTTGAAGCTTATGTTTGTTTTTTCTTTAACCGTTTTCGATGTCTTAATTACTTTTTCTTCTTTTACACGTTTTATGCTATTTACTTTCCTTTTAGTTCTTTTTACGTTGCGCATATGTGTTTCTCCTTTATCTTATCTTACGCTAAAAGGCAGCCCCCTCGTATATTTTTTTTGGAGAAGACTGCCTTTATTCTTTAGTAATATATTTTTAAAATAATGATTATGCTATAGTTCTATAGTTATTATGCTATATTTCTATAGTTATTAGACTATAGTTTTATAATGTAATAACTATATTCTTCAATAGTGTTTACTTTATATTTTTATTTTAAAAATACGTATTTTTGAAATTATTTTCTATATATTTTACTATTTATACTTATGCCTCTAAAATTACGTAATTTTATTTTTCACCTAATTTTAGATTAGGAATTGCATTAAGTGATAAATCAGCTCTTATTCCCGCTAAATAATCATAATATGCTGCTGCTCCTATCATTGCGCCATTGTCTGTACACAAGATTGGCGATGGATGATAAAACTCTACCCCTTTTTTCTCACAAGCTTCTCTTAAAGCTTCTCTAATTACTCCGTTAGATGCCACTCCACCTGCTATAGCAAATTTATCCATTTTGAATTCATTTAATGCATGATTTACGTGATCAACTAACACATCTGATACTGCTTTTTGGAAGGATGCTGCAACATCTGCTTGATTTATTTCTATATCTTTCATCTTGCAGCTATTTAAGTAATTCAATACTGCTGATTTTAATCCACTAAAACTGAAATCATATTCGTCTTTACCCACTTTAGCTCGTGGAAAAGATATAGCATCTGGATTTCCTTTGTGGGAAACCTTTTCTATTTTTGGTCCACCTGGATAACCTAAACCTATTGCTCGTGCAACCTTATCAAAGGCCTCACCTGCTGCATCATCTCTAGTTTTGCCTAATATTTCATATTTTCCGTAATCTAACACTTTAACTAAATGTGTATGTCCTCCTGAAACTACTAAGCATAAAAATGGTGGTTTAAGTTCCTTATTTTCTATATAATTTGCACTTATGTGGCCTTCTATATGATGCACTGGAATCAATGGTTTTTTTGCTGCGTATGCTAAAGCTTTTGCTTCTGCTACGCCTACCAATAATGCTCCTACTAGTCCAGGACCATACGTAACTCCTATTGCATCTATTTCTTCTAATGTAGTATCTGCTTTTTTTAAAGCTTCTTCGATAACTTGATTAATTCTTTCAATGTGATTACGTGAAGCAATTTCTGGAACTACTCCACCATAAAGTGTATGAATGTCAATTTGCGATGAAATTACATTCGAACGCACATCTCTTCCGTTTACAACAACTGCTGCCGCTGTTTCATCACATGAACTTTCTATTGCTAAAATTTTGACTTCTTTTTCCATTTCAACTCTTCTTACTTTTTCAAATTTATTGCTTGTTTGCTAACTTGTTTTTTCTGTTTTATACCAAACTAGTATTTTCCAGTTACCCTTTTCGTCTTTTCTAAGGACGTATGTTTGATAACTTTTTGTAAATTTTTTACTTTCTTTCATAAAATATGAAGCTTCTACATATGCAATCTCATCGCCTTTATCTTTTTTGTACAAGACATCATTGCTACTGCATACGCTAGACTGGGTTATTCTTTTCGAACTTTCATTATATAAATCTATGTCCTTTTGAACTGATGCTACATATGAATCTATCGGATTTTCTTTTGCTAAATCATCATCGAAAATTTGCAATGATTTTTTACATAATTTTTTTACTTGTCCTTTTGTTGGCTTTTCATTATAGTAACATTCTAAAATTTTGTTGTAATATTTTACAACTTCTCGAGGTGTTTTTGGATATGTTTTATTTAAATCCTTATTCAACGTCTCCTCAATTTTAGTGAGTTTTTTAGGATCCTCTACAGATTTTTTGCTATTTTGTGTTGTATAATAAAAGACTCCACAAATTGCCGCTATACATAAAATAGCTGCAACTACCCAACCTATTTTTTTCTTCATAATTTATCCTCCTGCTCATACTTTCAGTGATATATAATGTTTCGTATAATTTACGCTTTTATTGCTCATGTGTAATACATATCATATTACATATTGTGCTGCATTATGTAATACATATCATATTACGTATTGCGTTGTGTAATATAATATGTTCCATATTATATATCGTCTATGCTAAAACAGTTTACATCTCTTTAATTAATTTTCTTGGAAAACTAATTCTTTGCTTTTTCCCTCTTTTCCCAAGTGGGAATTTGGAAATATCTTACGTACTGCTGGAAGGTAATCTTCTCCGCGAACTAACGACGGTGAAAAATGTGTTAACCACATTTCTTCTACTTGTGCATCTTTTGCCATTTCTGCTGCTTCGTAAAATGTCATATGTTTATATTGTTTTGCTTTGGCAATTTTTTCTTTTTCTGCATACATTCCTTCACAAATAAACAAATCTGACTTTTCTGCTGCAGACACTATTGAGTCTGTTGGTCTTGAATCAGTGCAATATGTAACTTTTAGTCCTTTTCTTTCTGGACCTAGTACCATATCTGGAGTGTAAATCTTGCCATCTTCTTCAACAGTTTGACCTCTTTGTAATGGATTCCAAAATTTAAGTGGAATATCATTACTTTTGGCTTGTTCTACTGAAAACTTTCCAGCTCTTTTTATCTCTACACTATATCCATAACAAGTTACATTGTGTTTCACTTTAAAAGCATGGATATTATATCCATTTATTTCAAAATGTTCATCTGGTTCTGTCATCTCAATGCATTTCACTTGAAATGGTAATCCTGGTGCTATTACTCTTAACGCACCTACTACTTTTTCTAATCCTTTTGGTCCGATAATAGTTAATGGCTCTGTTCTATCTGCATTGCCCATTGTAAGCAGTAAACCTGGTAGTCCACTTATATGGTCTGCATGAAAATGTGTTATACACAATATATCTATCGGCTTAAAACTTAATCCCTGCTCTTTAATTGCTATCTGAGTTCCCTCTCCGCAATCTATAAGCAAGCTGCTTCCATTATGTCTTAGCATCAATGATGTTAACCATCTATATGGCAATGGCATCATACCTGCTGTTCCTAATAAGCATACATCTAACATTTTTTTCCAACTTTCTAAATACTTACTTCCATAATATATGCATCTTCTTTTGGTTTTTCATAGAAATTTTTTCTAATTCCTATGCTTTTAAACTCTAACCTTTCGTATGCTTTTATGGCCGGTGTATTACTTACTCTTACTTCTAAAATTATTCTGTTAATACCACTTTTTTTAGCACAAACTTCTAGACTTTCTATAAGTTGTGTTGCTATTCTTTGGCGTCGATACTCTTTGGCCACAGAGACATTTGTAATTTCTCCTTCATCTATTGACAAATACATTCCAATGTAGCCAACTACTTTTCCTTCATCTTCTGCCACTAAAAAAATTGTGTTATCTAAATCTAAAGACTCATCAAATCCATTTTTACTCCATGGCATGGTAAAGTTTTCTTTTTCGATTTCTGCCACCTGACTTGTGTCAGTTTTTTCCATTTGTCGTATTAGCATATTTTAAAGTCTCTCACCTTTTTTTGTCTTTCTCGTTCTGCTTGAGATAATCTTAAATAATTTGGTTTATGATCTCTTGCTTCAGTAGCTTTTCCTTCATTGAACATTTTCATTCCAAGTACTGCTACTGAAGATGCTCTTTGCTCATTCAAGCTTGCTGGTGCAAAAACAAATGGGACTTCTACATTTTCTTGTATATAATCTTTAAATACTTTTACACCATCTCCGAGAAATGTTACTTTCTTTCCTATTTTGTTAATTTCTTCTACAATCTCTTGTATTTTAACAACGCACTGTTCTTTTACTATAGAAAATTCTCCATTTTCTAATGTATAAAGCCCTGTATATGTTTGTTGTCTTCTTGCGTCCATAAGTGGACAAATTATACCATCATTTCCCCACATATTCCATGCTAGGGCATCTACTGTTGGCACATTTACGATTTTCTTATCTAACGCTAAGGCTAATCCCTTAGCTGTTGCAGATCCTATTCTTAGTCCTGTAAAAGAACCTGGACCTCCTGATACTGCTATGGCGTCAATTTCGCTTAAGTCAAGTTCTAGCATTTTTACTACTTCGTCTAACATAGGAAGCAATGTCTGTGAGTGAGTTTTCTTGTGATTGATAGTGTATTCTCCAAGTAGCTTATCATCTTCTACAACAGCTATAGATGCTACTAATCCAGAGCTGTCAATTGCTAATAACTTCATTAATAAAAATCCTCATATTCTCTAATGTTCAAGGTTATACCTTGATCCGCGTTTTAGGTGTATCATGCGCGTATTACAAGTCTTTGATTGTAATTTTTCTGTAATCAAAGCCTTTTTCTAAATCTTTTTCTATGGTAATTTCTTTACGGTGTTCTGGTAAAATTTCTTCTATTAAATTAGACCATTCTATCATTGTTAGTCCTTCACCATAAAAATAATCTTCATAGCCTATTTCGTCCATTTCTTCGATATCACCAATTCTGTAAACATCGAAATGATAAAATGGCATTCTGCCTTCATCATATACTTGAACTATTGTAAATGTTGGGCTATTTATTGGTTCTTCGATTTCAAGGCCTTTGGCTATTCCTTGTGTAAAAACTGTTTTTCCAACTCCAAGGTCTCCAATCAAAGTGTAAACCTCACCTGGTTGTGCGGCTTGTCCTATTTTTTCTCCTAGGGCAAATGTCTCTTCCCATGAATTGGTTTCGATAATAGTCATATTCGGCTCCTTTACGCTTTGCGTAATTTCATGTTTACGCGATATTTTTCCAATTTTTCTTTTGCAATTTCTACAATTTGGTTGTATTGTCCATCTGTCTGATGAATTGGAATAATATATGCATTAATTCTTGATGTGAAAATATAAATATAATTTTTTGTTGAAACCATTTTATAAATCTGGTCCCACTCTAGTTCTCCACTTTCTTCACCTTGTGTTACTTTGATATTTTTTTCTGAAATACAATAATGTAGTGTGTTAGCTAATACTGCATTCTTCTTAAGTACTGCTTTTGAACGCACACTATATGTGATTGGTAAATAGAATAAAAACAACAATGCTAAGGCTATATTGATTATCAAATGCATAATATCTGAAGCACTTCCTGCAAAAATTGTATAACCCATTATTGCTATTGGTACTATAATTGATATTATTCCCTGGGAACTAGTATAACCCTGGCGCATATTAAACTTAAACAAATCTTTTGGTTCAAGTTTTATGTCGAATTGTACTTCCATAAGCTCTCCATCTTCTTTTCTTTTTATTTTGAATTATATCGAAAAACAAAGCACAATTATATAGTGTTTGAGACTATTTTTTTGCATTTTATTATTTGATATAATCCATATTATTATATCATTTGTTACATAAAAAGAAAAGGCGCTATAACTAGCGCCTTTTTATTGATATAATTACATATTGTCTCTTTTAATTAATGGAGTTACATATTTATATAATGCAAACATAATAGCTGCATCTATTATACCTTTTGCAAATGTAAATGGCACATTAAACACCAACAAACATTCTTGAATACTGCTTACACTTGGTCTAATTGCTTGGTATGTTTTTAAAATTGCTTCCTTACTCATTAGATTATAATAAATAGGGTAAACTATGAAGTTATTGATTGGGAAACTAACTGCTGCCATTATTACTGCACCTAGAAAGGTTCCTACAATTGCTCCTATTTTTGTAGGTTTAAATTTATAGATTGCTCCTGCAATTCCTACAAATGAAGCACTTAATAGGAAGTTTGATAATTCTCCTACCATGCCTGATCCCGATACTGTGGCATGTAATAAATTTTTTACTAGTTCAATTATTATTCCTGCAATTGGTCCTAATGAAAATGCTCCTATTAATGCTGGTAAATCCGAAAAATCAAATTTAATAAATGCTGGCATAATTGGTATTTGTATTTCTAGATACATCAATATAAATGCTAATGCTGATAGCATTCCCATTACTGCTGTTTTTCTTACTGCACCTCTTTTGACGGCGACTCCTTGATATGTTTTATCCATAATATTTGCTGCCTAGCTATGGCAGACTCTCCTTTCCTTTGCACGTTGTCTTCGTCTTTTTTACGAAAACTTCTACTGCTAATAGGAGTTTCGGCATTAAAAAAGCCCCAATGCTTTTGCATCAGGGCTCTATCAAGAAGTACTTAAAGCACACAACCTAAAACTCTTTGAATTCCTCTAATCCTCTTACTAACTTATTAATCTTCTCACTTTAATCTCATCAATTAATAATCTCTCTTTATAATAGATATCACACAAATATTAAACCTTTTCAGAATCATTCTCCTAATAAGTTATTTCAATAATATTTTCAAGATTAACAGTTATTAATTTAATAAGTCTACGAATCATTTCCATTCGCTAAATTATGATTGTAATTCGTGCTTATGTACTTCTTATTTCTTCTCTCATCCAGACTTTACTGTCGGCTTTGGATTTGCACCAAATCAGCTTAATCGCTCGCGGGCTTTACCGCCGGTCGGGAATTGTTACACTCACCCTGCCCCGAAGACTTTATCCGTACTTTTATTTAATTAAATTTTACTCAATTATAAGTCATATGTCAATTAATTTTCGCTATATTTTATATTTTTTTTATAATTTCATAGACAATTGGATACGTTTTTTCTTAACGTCTACACTTAAAACTTTTACATCTACTATATCACCTACACTTACTACTTCTAGTGGGTGTTTAATGAATTTGTTACTCATTTCAGAAATATGTACAAGTCCATCTTGATGTACTCCAATGTCCACGAAAGCTCCAAAATCAATTACATTTCTTACTGTTCCTTTTAATGTCATTCCTGGTGTTAAATCTTTTAACTCTAAGATATCACTTCTTAATATTGGTTTTGGCATATCTTCTCTTGGATCTCTTGCTGGTTTTTCTAATTCTTTTACTATATCTTTTAATGTAATTTCTCCAACTTCAAGATCTGCTGCTAATGCCTTGTAATCTTTTATTTTTTTAGGTAAGTCACCTAAGTTTTTATTAGTTATATCTTCTGATGTATAGCCTAATTTTTCTAATAACTTTGTTGTTGCATCGTAAGATTCTGGGTGAACTCCTGTAGCATCTAATGGATTTTTACCATCTAAAATTCTCATAAAACCTGCACACTGTTCAAATGCTTTTGGTCCTAATTTTGCAACTTTTAACAATTGCTTTCTACTTGTAAATTTTCCATTTTCTTCTCTATAAGTAACTATATTTTTTGCTACTGCCTTTGTTACACCTGATACGTACTCTAATAATGAAACTGAAGCTGTATTTAAATCTACACCTACTTTATTAACGCAATCTTCTACAACTGCACTAAGAGCTTCGTTTAATTTCTTTTGATTCATATCGTGCTGATACTGGCCTACACCTATAGATTTTGGATCAATTTTTACAAGCTCTGCCAATGGATCTTGTAATCTTCGTGCCATTGATGTTGCACTTCTTTGTCCTACATCAAAATTAGGGAATTCTTCTGTAGCAAGTTTACTTGCAGAATATACTGACGCTCCTGCTTCATTTACAATAATGTATTGTACATTTTTTGGTATCTCTTTAATAATCTCTACAATAACCTGCTCTGATTCTCTTGATGCTGTACCATTTCCTAATGAAATCAATGTAACATTGTATTTTTCTATTAATTTTTTAATTACTGCCTTTGATTCCTCTACTTTATTCTGTGGTGCTGTTGGAAAAATTACCGTTGTATCTAATACTTTTCCTGTTGGGTCTACCACTGCAATTTTACATCCTGTTCTAAAAGCTGGGTCCCAACCTAATACTACTTGTCCTGCAATTGGAGGTTGCATCAAAAGTTGTTCTAGATTTTTACCAAATACTTTAATTGCACCGTCTTCTGCATTTTCTGTAGCTTCACTTCTTAATTCTCTTTCGATTGCTGGAGCAATTAATCTATCATAAGCATCTGCTACGACTTCTTTTAATATATTACGAATTTCTTCATTATTTGTATGAATAACATTTTTCTCTAAATATCTAATTATATCTTCTACTGGTGCTTCTATTTTTATAGATAATATTTTTTCTTTTTCTCCTCTGTTAAGAGCTAAAACTCTATGTCCTGGAAGTTTTTTGATAGATTCTGTGAAATCATAATACATCTCATATACTGATTCTGCTTCACTATCTTTTGCTGTTGAAACAATATTTCCTTTATCAAAAGTATATTTTCTAATTTGTTTTCTATAGTCAGCATCATCTGAAATATTTTCTGCAATTATATCTTTAGCTCCATTTATAGCATCTTCTACTGTTTTTACATCTTTTTCTTCATTAATATATTTTTTTGCTTCTTCTAATATAGAAGTTTTTGTCATTTGAAGTGAAATTATATTTGCTAATGGCTCTAAACCTTTTTCTTTTGCAATTGTAGCTCGTGTTCTTCTTTTTGGGCGGTATGGACGATATAAATCATCTACTGCAATCTGTGTTTCTGCTGCTAAAATGCTTTTCTTTAATTCTTCTGTAAGTTTTCCCTGTTCCTCTATGCTTTTTAAAACAGTTTCTTTCTTTTCCTCTAAATTGCGTAAATAAATTAATCTGTCATATAAATTTCTAAGGACCTCATCATTCAGCGCCCCTGTTTTTTCTTTACGGTATCTTGCAATAAATGGTATTGTATTGCCAGCATCAATTAAATCAATTGCTGCTTTTGTTTGCTCTCTTCGTATTTTAAGTTCTTCAGAGATTTTTGCTATAATGTCCATTTGTTCTACCTTTCCTGTAATTATTTTAGTCTTGATTTTATTTCATCTAATATTTTTTCTGCCACTTGATCCTTTGTCATTATATCATATTGGCGTGTATCTTCTTTTGTGATAAATGTTACTACATTGGTGTCTGTTCCAAAACCTGCACCTGCTGTTTTCAAATTGTTTGCAACTATCATGTCAGCATTTTTTGATTCTAATTTTTTCTTAGAATTTTCTATCATATTTTCTGTTTCCATTGAAAATCCACAAAGGAACTGTCCTTCTGTTTTGTTTTCTCCTAGATATTTTAGTATATCTTTTGTTTTTTCTAGTTCTATTATTCCTGTTGAATTGCTTTTTTTAACCTTTTCATCTTTTGGATTAGTTGGTCTAAAATCTGCAACTGCTGCTGCTTTGATTATGATATCTTGCTCTTTTGCTCTTGATGTAACTGCCTCAAACATATCTTGGGCACTTACTACATCAATTTTATCAACAAACATTGGTGCTTCTATAGAAGTTTCTCCACTTACAAGGGTTACTTGTGCACCACGCAACATTGCATTTTTTGCTATGGCATAACCCATTTTTCCTGTTGAATGGTTGGATATAAAACGAACGGGATCTATTTTTTCTTTTGTAGATCCTGCAGTTACTAATATTTTTTTCCCTTGCAAGTCCTTTTCTTTGGCTAAATGTTTTAAAATATATTCTTTTAAAACCTCAGGCTCTGGCATCTTACCTGCACCTGTATCTCCACAAGCTAAGTATCCACTTGCTGGATTTATTATTTCATATCCAAATCGTTGCAATCTTTGTAGATTATCTTGAACTATTGGATTTGTATACATGTTGGTGTTCATTGTAGGCGATATCAATTTAGGCGCTTTACATGCCATTATTGTAGTTGTTAACATATCGTCTGCGATTCCATTTGCTATTTTTCCTATTACATCTGCTGAAGCTGGTGCCACAAGAAAAATATCTGCTTTTTTTGCTAATGATACATGTTCTACATTAAATTGAAAATTTCTATCAAATGTATCTACTAAACATTTATTGTTAGTTAATGTCTCAAATGCAATTGGGTTTATAAAATTTGTAGCATTTTGTGTCATTATTACATGTACATCTCCATGTAATTTTACAAGAGCACTTGCTAAAGATGCTATCTTATATGCTGCGATGCTACCTGTCACTCCTAAAACAATTGTCTTGCCTTTTAACATAAATTTTTATCTCCTTAATAAGTCGTCTAAAACTGATTTTACCATATATTCTTTTATAAAAAAAGGCTACCGCCTACATATTGTAAGCGATAGCCTTTTATATATAAATATGCACTTTATAACCAAACTCTTTTTGTTTATAAACAATAAGCTTAATTATTAAATAGTCTCTTAACTACGCCATTTTCTAAGCTTTACCCAGACTATTATTTAGCTAATTCTTCTTTTAATGCAGTTGTAAGTGCTGGTACGATTTTGTGTAAATCACCAACAATACCATAGTCTGCTACGTCAAA
The DNA here is from genome assembly GCA_900113385.1 of Lachnospiraceae bacterium C7. Lineage (GTDB taxonomy): Bacteria > Bacillota > Clostridia > Lachnospirales > Lachnospiraceae > Roseburia. The sequence goes on along the minus strand of FOPE01000009.1, from coordinate 68,766 downwards.
GATTGGAGCATCTTCATCTTTATTGATTGCAATAATGATGTCAGAATCTTCCATACCTGCTACGTGTTGGATTGCTCCTGAAATACCTACAGCAAAATATACATTTGGACGTACTGTCTTACCTGTCTGTCCTACTTGATAGTCTTGTGCTAACCAGCCGTTTTCTACTACGGCACGTGAACAACTTACCATTCCGCCTAATACATCTGCTAATTCTTTTAAGTCTTCAAAGCCTTCTTTGCTTCCAACTCCACGTCCACCTGAAACTAAGATTTTAGCGTCCATGATATTTTCTACATGACCTACTGCTTTTACAACTTTAAGAATTTCTACCCATCTATTTGTTTCTTTTAATTCTGGGTTGAATTCGATGATTTCTGCTTTTTTGCCTTCATCTACTGGAAGTGCTTGCATAACACCTGGACGAACTGTTGCCATCTGTGGACGGTTATCAGGACATGCAATTGTTGCAATTGTGTTTCCACCAAATGCTGGACGAGTCATTAATAACTGATTATGTTTCTGCTCTTTTCCTGGCATTGGATTAATTGGGAAATCACCAATTTCAAGTTTTGTACAGTCTGCTGTAAGACCTGTTTTTACTCTTGCTGAAACTGTTGGTCCTAAATCTCTACCGATTGCTGTTGCACCTACTAACATAATCTCTGGTTTATATTCATTGATTACAGCTGAAAGTGCTTCTGCATATGGTTCTGTTCTGTATGTTTCAAGTGCTTTGTCGTCTACAACGATTACTTTATCAGCACCATGTTTTCCTAAATCTTCTGCTAAAGATTTAATGTTTGAACCAAGGATAACTGCTGTTACCTCTGTTCCTAAGTCTTTTGCTAATTCTTTTCCTTTTCCGATTAATTCATATGAAATTGAACTAACTTCATTATCTACCTGTTGTGCATATATAAATACACCCTTATATTCTTCTAAGCCCATTTTTTTCACCACTTTTCTTATTTTTATTTAATTACGTGTGTTTCTTTTAATTTACCAACGATATACTCTACTGATTCTTTTGGATCAAGAGTAACTTTTTCTCCTGCACCTTTACGTACTTTATCAGATGCTTTAGCAATTTTTGTTGGTGATCCTTTAAGTCCTAAATCTGAATCATCTACATCTTTAAGGTCTTTTCTACCCCAAATTGTAATGTCTGCATCATAAGCATCCCAAATTCCGCCTGGTGTCATATATCTTGGCTCATTTAATTCAGAAAGAGCTGTGATTAGACATGGCATTTTAGCTTTTAATTCATGATATCTATCTTCAAACTGACGTTTTACTACTACTGAATCGCCTTCAATTTTAATATCTTCTGCGTAAGATATTACTGGAAGTCCAAGATGTTCTGCAATCTGTGGTCCTACCTGTGCTGTATCTCCATCAATAGCCTGACGTCCTGTAATGATTAAATCATAATCAATGTTTCTAAGTGCTCCAGCAATTGTTGTAGATGTTGCCCATGTATCTGCTCCACCTAATACTCTATCTGTTACAAGAATTGCTTTGTCTGCACCCATTGCAAGTGCTTCACGAAGTACATCTTCTGCCTTTGGAAGACCCATTGTAAGAACTGTTACTTCTGCGCCTGTTTCATCTTTAATTCTAAGTGCTGCTTCAAGACCAGCTTTGTCATCTGGGTTCATGATAGCAAGCATTGCTGCTCTATCAAGAGTTCCGTCTGGGTTAAACTTAACGCCGCCCTTTGTGTCAGGAACCTGTTTAATACATACTACAATTTTCATGTATCCGTTCTCCTTTTATTTTTGTTGAATATTTGTTTTCAAATGTACGATTAATTATGCTAATAAGCTTCCTGCAATTACCATACGCTGAACTTCTGATGTTCCTTCGTAAATCTCTGTAATCTTAGCATCTCTCATCATACGCTCTACATCGTACTCTCTGATGTATCCATATCCACCAAATAATTGTACAACCTCTGTTGTTACTGCCATTGCTGTTTCTGCTGCAAATAATTTTGCTTTTGCTGCTTCTACAGAATATCTCTTCTTAGTAGCTTTTGCTTCTGCTGCTTTATATACTAATAACTGAGCGGCTTCAATTCTTGCTGCCATATCAGCGAGTTTGAACTGTGTATTTTGCTGCTGTGCAATTGAACGTCCGAATTGTTTTCTTTCTTTTGTATATTCGATACAACGATCTAATGCGCCTTCTGCAATACCAAGTGCCTGAGCTGCGATACCAATACGTCCACCATCAAGTGTATGCATTGCGATTGGGAATCCATTTCCTTGTTTTCCAAGAAGATTATCCTTTGGAATTCTACAATCTTCGAAAATTAATTCATATGTTGAAGATCCACGAATACCCATTTTCTTTTCTTTTGTACCAAATGAGAATCCTGGTGTTCCTTTTTCTACGATAAATGCAGAGAATTTCTTTTTCTTTCTGCCTCTCTTATCTTCAACAATATCTGTTACAGCAATGATGATATAAACGTCTGCTTCTTTACCATTTGTAATGAAACATTTTGATCCATTTAATACCCACTCATCGCCATCTAATACAGCTTTTGTCTGAGCACCTTGTGCATCTGTACCAGCACCTGGCTCTGTTAATGCAAATGCTCCAAGTTTTTCACCTGTTGCAAGTGGTCTTACATATTTTTCTTTTTGTTCTTCTGTACCAAATGTTAAAATTGGATCAATGCAAAGTGATGTATGTGCTGATACGATAACACCTGTTGTACCACATACTTTTGATAATTCTTCAACACACATTACATATGTTAATGGATCACAACCTTGTCCACCATATTGTTTTGGTACTGGGATTCCCATGAATCCAAATTTCTGCATTTTAGTAACTGTCTCGCGTGGAAATACTTCTGTTTCATCAACTTCCTGTGCAAGAGGTTTTACTTCTGTCTCTGCGAAATCTCTAAAGAGACTACGAGCCATCTCATGTTTCTTGTCTAAAGTAAAATCCATGATTTAATTCCTCCGTTTTATATACTCTGAATTTTTAATTATTTGCTATAATCGTAGAATCCGATTCCTGTCTTACGTCCTAATTTACCAGCACGAACCATCTTCTTTAATAATACGTGTGGACGATATTTTGGATCACCTGTCTCTGTGTATAATACGTTCATGATTGCAAGGCAAATATCAAGTCCAACTAAATCACCTAATGCTAAAGGTCCCATTGGGTGGTTAGCACCAAGCTGCATAGCTGTATCAATTCCTTCTACTGAAGCTACGCCATCTGCGTAAATTCCAATTGCTTCATTGATCATTGGAATTAAAATTCTATTTACAACGAAACCAGGAGCTTCTTTTACTTCTACTGGTGTTTTTCCGATTTCTTTAGCGATTGCAACGATTTTGTCGTTGATTTCGTCTGTTGTATTTTCTCCTCTGATAACTTCGATTAATTTCATTACAGGAGCTGGATTGAAGAAGTGCATACCAATAACTGGTCTGTCTAATCCTGCACCAATTTCTGTAATTGATAATGATGATGTATTTGTAGCAAAGATACATGTTTTAGGAACGATATCCTGTAATTCTTTGAATGTATCTTGTTTTACTTTCATATTTTCAAGAGCAGCTTCAACAATTAAATCTGCTTCTGTACAAATTGTTTTAACACCTGTTGTGATTTTACCAAGAATTGCATCTGCATCTTCCTGTGACATTTTGCCCTTAGCAACTCTCTTGCTTAGAGATTTTTCAATTTTTTTCTTACCGTTTGCTGCAAACTCTTCGTTGATATCGCATAAATATACTTCGTATCCTTCTGTCTGTGCAAAGGCCTGTGCGATTCCAGAACCCATTGTTCCTGCTCCAATAACTCCAACTTTCATTATTCGTTCTCCTTTACCTTTTCTTAATCTATTTAAATTGATAATTTGCTCTTACAAAAGCCAGCATCTCGCTTTTTGCAAATCTACTTTGAAAGATATGCTAAAACTACTTCTTAGCGAGTGCTGACTCGATTATTTATTATTAAGCATTGTATTTTTCAACAACAGTAGCGCAACCCATTCCGCCACCGATACATAATGTTGCAAGACCTTTCTTAGCGTCTGCTCTTTTCTCCATTTCATGAAGTAATGTAACTAAGATACGGCATCCTGAAGCTCCTACTGGATGTCCAAGGGCAATAGCTCCACCGTTTACATTTACTTTACTCATATCGAATTTTAAGTCACGAGCAACTGCAACTGACTGAGCTGCGAATGCTTCGTTTGCTTCGATTAAGTCCATGTCATCTACTGTAAGTCCTGTTCTCTTCATAACATTTGTTACAGCTGCTACTGGTCCAACACCCATGATAGATGGATCAACACCACCCATAGCTCCACCGATGAATGTAGCCATTGGTTTAACACCAAGTTCTTTAGCTTTTTCTTCTGACATTACTACAACTGCTGCTGCACCATCGTTAATTCCTGATGCGTTACCAGCTGTAACTAAGCCGCCTTCTTTTCCTGAGCAGCATTTTAATTTTGCTAATGATTCTTTTGTTGTTCCAGCACGAGGTCCTTCATCAGTATCAATAACAATATCACCTTTCTTACGATCGTGAATTGTAACTGGTACGATTTCATCTTTGAATTTTCCTTCAGCCATAGCTTTTTCACATTTCTGCTGGCTGTTTGCTGAGAACTCATCTAATTCTTCACGAGTTAAACCATATTTTTCTGCAACATTTTCTGCTGTAATCATCATATGATATTGGTTAAATGCATCCCATAATGCATCATTAATCATTGTATCTATAAGTTTTCCGTTGTTCATACGGTAACCGAAACGAGCTTTATCTAATGCAAATGGTGCACGTGACATTGATTCCATACCACCAGCTACAACGATATCAGCTTCACCAGCCATAATCATGTTTGCAGCTTCGTTTACACATTTAAGTCCAGATCCACAAACTACATTTAATGTAATTGCTGGAACTTCAATTGGAAGTCCGGCTTTAATAGATGCCTGACGTGCAACATTTTGTCCAAGGCCTGCCTGAATAACACAACCCATTTTTACTTCATCAACTTGTTCTGGTTTAACGCCAGCACGATTTAATGCTTCTTTAATTACAATAGCTCCAAGATCTACTGCTGGAACAGAAGTGAACTGTCCGCCCATTTTTCCGATTGCAGTACGACAAGCGCCTGCTAAAACAACTTTATTTGCCATGTTTCTCTTCTCCTTTGTTGTTAATATTATAAAGTGCTAAATTTTTGCTGTTAATTTTTTAACAATCTAATCGTAGCACACTTCTTTTTTAAAATCAATGAATCGCCCCCTCCTAAAAGCCCTTGACTTTTGGGATTTTTCAAATATAAAAGTACAAGTTCACTAATTTTTTTCTTAATCTTTGTTAATTTTTTATCATGCAGTCACAGAACTGCACAACCTATGTGTTTTGTCTTTATTTATTTTTGCTATATTTTTAATTTTATTTTTTATTATTTTTATGCATTATGGAGAAAGATTATTTTTTATTCTTTTTTTCCTTTTGCAGTTTATACATAAATGCATCCTTGTATTTTGTATACAATGTGCAATTTAGTACAATTACCGTTTCAAGTGTTTTAACAACAAAAAATCCCTAAATATGGATAATAACTGTTGTTTTTTCCACATTTAGGGACTTTTTATATTATTTTCTAACATTTAAGGCAATGTTTTATGTTTTTAATAAAATACCTGATTATCAATTACTGTTCCGCTTATATTTCCGGTATTTACACAAAAATGTAAGCATTTTGTATTAATATTTCCTGCAAGTACTTGTTTTGCTGCTTTTTGACAGCTTGCGCTTACTTTATGATTCTGAATAACTAAGGCTAATCTACCACTTCCAGCTGGAGTAAATTGTCCACTTTGATAAACTACCCCTGCTATGGTACTTGGATATGCTGGACTATGGACTCTGTTTACAACTACACTACCTACTGCAACTTGTCCTGCATATGACTCTCCTCCTGCTTCACACTGAATAATTGCTGCAAGTAAATATTCATCTGATGTGTCTGCAACAATAGCTTGACCTGTGTAGTCTACTGGTGGATTTTTATCACCTTCACCTTGTTTTTGTCTTCTAGCTTCTTCTTCAGCTCTTTTTCTTTCTTGTTCTGCTTCATATGCTTCCATTTTTTTAATCTTAGCATCTAAATCTTGTGCTTGACCTTTTTGTGAATTGTAAGCATCTGTTGTTGATTTAAGTTCTTGTGTTTGTTTTTGAATATTAGCATTTAAAACATTTTCCTGGGCCTTCAACTTCTGTTGTTGACTACTTAATTGTTTGTTCTCAGCTTCTAATTCTGATTTTAACTTTTTAATACCGTCTAATGTTTCTTGATATTCATCTAATTTTTTTCTGTCATATTCAAAAACATCGGATACATACTGTGCTCTGTTTAAAAATTCTGCCATGTTCTTTGAATAAAAAATATCTGCTACCATATTATCTGCAGTATTCTCATACATAAACTGAATTCTTATTTTCATATCATTATATTGTTTTTTTGCTTTTTTTTCTGCTGCTTTTATTTTTTCTTTTGAATCTGATATTTTTTTCTGTGTTTCAGCTATCTTATCGTTAGTATCTTGTACCTGTTTTGAAACACTCTCCATGTTAGAATTTAAACTATTTAATTCGCCTTGCTTCTTAGATTTTTCGCCTTCTAATGCTTTCGCTTTACCTTCAGCTTCTGCTTTTTGTTTTTTAAGTTCTTCTTTCGAAACCATTGCTTGGCCTGCCGCTAAGGCTCTCGTTGCATTGCTGCCTGATACGCATATTGTTGCAATGATTATGGCAATAATTATTTTCTTTTTCATTCCCATCCTTACTTTCTAGCCGGTCTAATGAGTTACATTTTCATCTTTTGATACAACTTGCCGATAATTAATAGTAAGAGTATCAAAAAATATAAAATTAATAATTAAATTCCTCTGTTCAAGAAATCATTTAATTATCAATTTACTATAATTTTATAACTAAATTTATAAAATCACTTTAATATAATAACAGATTATATAAACACTTTCAACTTTTTACTTTAATACACTAAATGAATTGCGTTTCTTAGCGTCATATGTTTCGCATAAATTTATTACATAAGTTTTTAAATTTATTCAATTTCCAATAGGAGGAATATTTATGCAATTTGTTCGAACGGAATTTTTAAAACCGGGTATGAGGCTTGCAAAGCCTATATATAATAAGTCGGGTGTTTTGCTACATGAACGCGACTCTAAACTTACTGATTCTGCTATTAACAGTATTCATAATTTTGGATTAATTGGGATTTATGTGTTAGAACCTGCAGAGCCTTTGCCTCCATTAAGCGAAGAAGACATAGAATTTGAAAAGAAACAAACTGTTTACGTTTTCCAGTTTAAGGAAACTATCGACTCTCTGCTAAACGGATCTTTATCCGAAAAATTTAATCCTTTAGTTGAAGATATTTCATTGAAATTTGGTACTTTAAAACATATGATTAACTTTAGCCAGAATATGAGAAGTCCAGATGACTACCTTTATAAACATGGAGTTAGCATTGCAATTTTATCCGCTATGATTACTCGTGTTTTAAACCTTAACATTAGACATCAAAAAACATGTGTTGCAGCTGCTCTATTGTCCAATATCGGCTATAATTATGTTCCAAAAGAAATCTTAAATAAAGGGGCTTGGCTCAGTGAAAATGACAAAAATACCATACAACACGCCATGGAAAAAGGATATGAACTTATTAGAAAATACGAAAACAAATTACTTTTTCCACCTGATATGACAGATTTAATTGAATATTACATTTATTCTAGTAGCACAGAACATTCTAAACCTCAAGCATATAAAACAACAGAGTTACTTTCTGATGTTTTAAAGGTTGCTAATACTTTTGATCAACTTACTGCTATGAATATTAACCATATGCCTTTATCTGAAGTAACGGCTATGAAATTTTTATATGCAGAACGTTCTAAATATAATAAAAAAGTTGTTGATGCATTGTCTAAATGTATTCATATTATGCCAAAAGGAGCTAGCGTTGATCTTACTACTGGGGATAAAGCTATTGTTCTTGAAGAAAATCATGATGATTTTATGAAACCACTTATTCTTCGTTTAGTTGATAACCAAATTTATGATTTAAGTGATCCTAAAATTTATAGATATATTCAAATTTCGGATTTAATGAAAACTATGGACAATCGTATTAAGATAGATAAAGAAACACTTAAACAATTTGTTCCTGATCCTAGAATTAAAGCTCTTGCGGCCAAATTTAAAAAAGAAAAACAAAATACACAGCCAGCTTAATGGCTGTGTATTTTTTATTTAAACTACATGTTTTTTACTGTTGCTATATCTACTGGTGTTAATCTTCCATCTGCTGTTTCCATTGCTCTTGCTAATGCATTAGCAGTATCAAGGGCTGTTATACAGTTTACGCCTGTTTCAATTGCATTTCTTCTAATTAAGAAGCCATCTCTTGATTTATCTCTACCTTGAGTTGGTGTATCAATTACAAGATCTATCTTATGTCCTAAAATAAGATCCATTACGTTAGGAGATTCCTGTGCAATTTTATTAACTCTTAATGCGTCAATTCCATGTTCTTGTAAATATTTTGCAGTACTTCTTGTAGCATAGATTGTATAACCTAGGTTTTTAAATCTTCTTGCAATTCCTACTGCTTCTGGTTTGTCTGCATCTTTTACTGTCATGATCATTTGCTTGTATTTTGGTAAAACTACACCTGCTCCAAGGAAGGCCTTATATAATGCTTCATTGAATGTTTTTGCAATTCCTAAACATTCACCTGTTGATTTCATTTCAGGTCCTAATGAAATTTCTGCTCCTCTTAATTTTTCAAATGAGAATACTGGCATTTTTACTGCTATATAGTCTGCTGTTGGTGCAAGTCCTGGTTTATATCCTAATTCTTCAATTGTTTTTCCCAAAATCACTTTTGTTGCAAGATCTACAATTGGAATTCCTGTAACCTTACTAATATAAGGAACTGTTCTTGATGATCTTGGGTTAACTTCAATTACGTAAATTTCATCATCCATGTCTATGAACTGAATATTGATAAGTCCTTTTACATGAAGAGCTCTTGCAAGTCTACCTGTGTAATCAACTATTTTATTTTTTGCGTGTTCGCTAATAGTTGGGGCTGGATATACAGAAATCGAATCTCCTGAGTGGATACCTGTTCTTTCTATATGCTCCATAATTCCAGGGATCAAAATATTTTCGCCATCACACACTGCATCAACTTCAACTTCTTTTCCTTGTAAATATTTGTCTACAAGAATTGGATGATCTTGCGCATATCTATTGATAATTCCCATGTACTCTTCAATTTCTTCATCTGAAAATGCTATTTGCATTCCTTGTCCACCTAAGACATATGATGGTCTTACAAGCACTGGATATCCTAATCTATTGGCTACTTCTTTTGCTTCATCTGCTGTAAATACTGTTCCACCAGCAGCTCTTGGAATACCTGTTTTTTCAAGAATCTCATCAAATAATTCTCTATCTTCTGCAGCATCTACGTCTTCTGCTTTAGTTCCCAAAATTTTAACTCCCATTTTCATAAGAGCTTCTGTTAATTTAATAGCTGTTTGTCCACCAAATTGAACTACTGCTCCGTCTGGTTTTTCAATATTTACAATGCTTTCTACATCTTCTGCTGTAAGTGGCTCGAAGTATAATTTATCTGCTATATCAAAATCTGTTGAAACTGTTTCTGGGTTATTATTTACAATTACAGTTTCCCAACCTTCTTTTGCAAATGCCCATGTACAATGTACTGAACAGAAATCAAATTCAATACCTTGTCCGATTCTAATTGGACCTGATCCTAATACCAACACTTTTTTCTCTGGCTTTGTTTCTACTGCTTCGTTTTCACTTCCATAAACTGAGTAATAATATGGTGTCTCAGCTTCAAACTCTGCGGCACATGTATCAACCATCTTATAAGCTGCAATTATTCCATTTGCATATCGCATATCTCTGATTTCTTCTTGTGTTTTTCCTGTAAGCTCTGCGATTACTGTGTCAGGGAATTCAATTCTTTTTGCTTCTTTTAGTAACTCTACTGTAAGTTCTTCTTTTTCAAGACGCTCTTCCATTTCTACTAAAATCGCAATCTTGTCTATAAACCATAAATCAATCTTTGTAATTTCATGAATTTTATCATAACTAATTCCACGTCTAAGTGCTTCAGCTATTACCCAAATTCTTCTATCATCTACTACTGCAAGTTGCTTTAATACTTCTTCTTTTGTAAGTTTAGTAAAGTCATATGATCTCATTGAATCTACATGTTGCTCAAGGGATCTAATTGCTTTCATTAATGCACCTTCGAAGTTATCACATATACTCATAACTTCTCCAGTTGCTTTCATTTGTGTTGTTAATGTTCTCTTTGCTGTAATAAATTTGTCGAATGGCAATCTTGGAATTTTAACTACACAATAATCAAGCATTGGCTCAAAACTTGCATATGTTTTTTTAGTAATTGCATTTTCGATTTCATCAAGGTTATATCCTAATGCAATTTTTGCAGTAACTTTTGCAATTGGATAACCTGTTGCTTTTGATGCTAAAGCTGATGATCTAGATACACGAGGGTTAACTTCAATTACACAATATTCAAATGATTCTGGATTTAATGCATATTGTACGTTACATCCTCCTGTAATTTTAAGTTCATCAATAATGTTTAATGCTGAACTTCTAAGCATCTGATACTCTTTATCTCCTAGTGTTTGTGAAGGTGCTACTACAATTGAATCTCCTGTATGTACACCTACTGGATCAATATTTTCCATGTTACAAACTGTGATACAGTTTCCATTTGCATCACGCATTACTTCGTATTCTACTTCTTTCCAACCAGCAATACATCTTTCAACTAAAACCTCTCCTACACGGCTAAGTCTTAAACCATTTGATAAGATGTCAACTAATTCTTGTTCATTGTGGGCAATTCCTCCACCGCTACCACCAAGGGTAAATGCTGGTCTAAGTACTACTGGATAACCTATTGTATTTGTAAATTTAATACCATCATCAATGTTTGTTACAACCTGTGATGCAGCTACTGGCTCTCCAATTTTTTCCATTGTATCTTTAAAAGCTTGTCTATCTTCTGCTTTAAAAATAGTTTCCGCTGTTGTTCCTATTAATTTTACATTGTATTTTTCTAAAACACCTGATTCTGCAAGTTCCATTCCTAGGTTTAATCCTGCTTGACCACCTAATGTTGGTAAAATGCTATCTGGTTTTTCTTTTTCAATAATCTCTTCTAGAACTTTTGTTGTAAGTGGTTCAATGTAAACCTGATCTGCAATTTCCTTATCTGTCATGATGGTTGCTGGGTTTGAGTTTACCAAACATACTTCAATGCCTTCCTCTTTTAATGAACGACATGCCTGTGTTCCGGCGTAGTCAAACTCTGCAGCTTGTCCAATTACAATTGGACCTGATCCAATTACTAAAACTTTTTTTATCTCTTTATTTCTAGGCATTACTTTTCTCCTCCCATCATGTCAATAAAACGATCAAATAAATATGATGAATCCTGAGGTCCAGGACATGCTTCTGGATGGAATTGAACTGTAAAAATGTTCTTTCCAATGTACTCAAGTCCTTCGTTTGTGCCATCGTTAACATTAACGAAAGCTGGTTTTGCAATCTTTTCATCTAAAGTAGATGTGTCTACAACATATCCATGGTTCTGAGATGAAATATAAACTCTTCCTGTTTTTAAATCTTTTACTGGATGATTTCCACCTCTATGTCCATATTTCATTTTATGAGTATCAGCTCCTGTAGCAAGCGCCATTAACTGATGTCCTAAGCAAATTGCAAAAATAGGAACATTTGAATCATATAATTTTTTAATTTCTTTAATAATTGATGTACATTCTTTTGGATCTCCAGGGCCATTACTTAACATAATTCCATCTGGATTTGAGTTTAAGATTTCTTCTGCAGTTGTATGTGCTGGATAAATAGTAACTTCACAACCACGTTGATTAAGAGATTTCGCAATATTGTTTTTTGCGCCAAAGTCAAGAAGAGCAACTTTCTTACCATTGCCTTTTAAAATAGATTTTTCATCACAAGTAACTTTTTCAACTACATTACCTGTTGTATATAATTTCAATTTTGGAATAATTTCATCAAGATTAAAATTCTCATTAGTAGTAATCATACCATTCATAGTACCTTTTTCTCTGAGAATTTTGGTGAGTGCTCGAGTATCAATTCCCGAAATACCAGGAATATCATGTTTTAGCAGGAAGTCTTGAATAGTTCCCTCCGAACGAAAATTACTTGGAATTCGTGATAACTCTCTTACGATATATCCGTCTGGCCATGGCTTTTTCGACTCCATATCTGGTGTAATACCATAATTACCAATTAACGGATAAGTCATCACCACCGCTTGTCCAGCGTAAGATGGATCAGTTAATACTTCTAAATAACCTGTCATCGAAGTATTAAATACAATTTCACTAATTACATCACGTGTTGAACCTATGCTACTTCCAGTAAACACAGTTCCATCTTCAAGTATTAAAAATGCTTTCATTTCTTTCCCTGCCCTTTCATTATTTCCTCTACATCTTGGCAAAAAAAAAGAGAGAGTCTCTTTTTTCGCTCAGCATGTGCCTAAATTGCTAAAATAGTATCACAATATCTGAATTTTTGCAAGAGATAAATTAAAATTTCTAATAAATAATTAATTTATCCCTTGAATTTTCAATTTAAATTATGCAACATATCCACGCAAAAACATTACATAAAACTAATCCTGAACAAATAACTGCAGCTGTCACTTTTTTATTTAATGGTCGTGACATGTATTTATTTTTGCCAAAATCAATAGGCTTAAACATTTCACAATATGCCATATTTCCACCTTGCATTACATTCATCGGCATAAATCCTCTATTTGCAAAATAAATTTGTCTATTTGCTGGTGTAACATTTATTCTAACTGAATTTAATTTCCAGTTACTGTACGCATATAACTCCATTATACGTATCATTCTTTTACCAATACCTTGCCACTGATACTGTGGTAATATATATAGCATTGTAATATACCCCATTGAATTAATCGCTGAAACTGCTACTAATTCTCCCACGTCATTAAATGTTCCAAAAACAACTAATCTTCTATAGTCTACTAAATTGATTATATTATTTGCTTCTACATATTGTAGAAAAAATTGTTTTTGCATTGGATTATCTGTTGGTTCTTCAATACTATTTTCGTATGTGTAACGCGCTAAATTTACTGCCCCGACTAATTCAGGTCCATACATAGGTCTAGTTTCCATAATTATCCTCCATCAGGCGGTCCTTTAGTCCGCTATATCTTTTTTGTTGTGAAACATTCTTCACCATCATATCAAATGTTTTATCATTCCCTACTATTGTAACACATTTTTTAGCTCTAGTAACAGCCGTATATAAAAGGTTTCTATTCATAAGCATTGTTGGCCCTGATAAAAGCGGCATAACAACTGCTGGGTATTCCGAACCTTGAGATTTATGTATTGTAATAGCATAGGCTAAATCTAAATCATCTAAAAGTTTAAATGGATATTCTACTTTTTTATTATCATCAAAATTGATTGTAATTGTCTCTGTATAATCATTTATTTTTTCAATAATTCCTACATCACCATTAAAAACACCTGTACCTTTATCAATTGCAAGGCCATATTTTGTTTTTACTTCCCAATCAATTTGATAATTATTTTTCATTTGCATAATTTTATCTCCTTCTCTGAAGATTTTTCCATTATGCTCTTTTTCCTTCTTTTTTTCAGATGGGGGATTTATGTAATTTTGTAATATACCATTTAGTCTTTCAACTCCTAGCAATCCCTTTCTCATTGGAGTTAAAACCTGAATATCATAAGTTGTTGCATCTACATATTTCGGTAATTTTTGAATAATAAGTTGCAATGTAACATTTATTATTTTATCTGCTTCATATCGTTTTAAGAAAAAGAAATCTTTACTTTTATTATCTAGTAAAACCATTTCTCCTTTATTAATTTTATGGGCATTCACAATAATATCTGAAGTACTTGCCTGTCTGAAAATTTTTGTAAGAGCAACTGTTTTAAAACATTTTGATTCTATTAAATCCTTTAAAACACTTCCTGGTCCTACACTTGGTAACTGGCTTGCATCACCAACTAAAATGAGTCTAGTTTGTCCAGGTATAATTGCCTTTAACAATGCATTCATTAAATTGATATCAACCATAGACATTTCATCAATTATGATTACATCCGCCTCTAATGGATTATCTGCATTTTTTTCAAAAGCTGTAGTTCCTTCAGCACCACCATTTAATTCTAACAATCTATGAATTGTTTTTGCTTCAAATCCTGTTGTTTCGCTCATTCGTTTAGCAGCTCTTCCCGTTGGAGCAGCTAAGAAAATGTCTAAGCCTTCCATTTCAAAATATTTAATTATTGTATTAATTGTTGTTGTTTTACCTGTACCAGGACCACCTGTTATTATCAATACTCCATTATGAGCTGCTGCTTTTACCGCATCTCTTTGAGCATCGTCAAGTTCCATTCCCGTTTTCTTTTCGATTTTTTTAATACAATTTTCTACTTCTGAATCTGCTATTTCAAAATAGTCATTAAGGTTTTTTAACATTTTAGAAGAATTTGATTCCATGTAAAAATAAGGTGCATAAAAAACTTGTTTATCACTGTTTTTCTCTGTAATTACAACTTTCTTATCTATGGCTAAATTTTTAATATTAATATCTATTTGATCCTCTGTTACACCTAAAACCTTAATGCTTTCTTCAATTAACTCATCATAAGGTAAATATGTATGTCCTTCGGCAGAAGCTTGTTGCAAAGTATATAGTACACCGCTTTGAATTCTAAAATCTGAGTCTGGCTTTATACCAATTTTCGCTGCAATTGTGTCTGCAGTTCTAAATCCAATACCACCTATATCTTCTGCAAGTTTATAAGGATTTTCCTTTAATATTTTAAAAACATCTTGTTTGTATTCTTTATAAATTTTAACAGCCATAACTGTTGAAATACCATATTGCTGTAAATAAATCATAGCTCTTCTTAAATCTTTTTTTTCATTAATCTGATTAGCTATGTCCATTGCTTTTTGTTCACTAATGCCTTTTACCGATGATAAACGCTCTGGTTCTTCTTCAATTATTCGGAATGTATCTTTTTTAAATTTTTTAACTATTCGAGCAGCTAAGGCTTTTCCTAATCCTTTGATTGCACCTGAACCTAGATACCTTTCTATAGCAGTTTCATCCTCTGGTTCTTTATGTTGGTAGGATTTTGTTTTAAATTGTTTGCCGTATGTCGGATGTGTTGTAAACTCACCTTCACACTCTATGTTTTCTCCTTCGGAAACATCTGTAAATGTTCCAACACATGTTATATCTTCACCTTCATCAACAAGGATCAATACCGTATATCCGTTTTCTTCATTGCGAAATATTATATGATCAACATATCCGTTTATAGTTTCCAATCTATAATCCTTTCTACTTAATCTAAAAAAGCTTTCCATGAATACGCCTAATAAGGGTAATCCATGAAAAGCTTTAAAACTTTCGTTTATATTGCTTTAACTTTCTGTGTTACTATCTCCAATATTATAATTGCGTTTCATTTGCTCATATAATTGATTGGTATAGTTTTCTCCAATTTCATCAACAACTTTATCTGCCACAAGTTCAATGGTTTTGTCCATATACATATCTCTGTACTGAGACATTGTCTGATCTTTATCTTCATCTTCAATAAATGTCTCTTTTACTTGTTTAATAACCTGCTCTACGAAATAAGATTCAAAATCTTTTAATACAGATTTTAATTCTTCCTCTGTTGAGTTAGAAGATAAATTTTTTGCTGATGATGTCAATTTGTTAGCACTTTGAGTATCGCTACTCCTATTCGCATTTCCAAGCATCGAGGTTATAGAACTAGTTGAAATATCCATATCACTCGTCCTTTCTTTACCTTCAATTCATTTGGTTTAAAATAAAACTATCGTTTCAAATTATTGGCTGTATCTAACATAGAATCTGATGTAGTAATAGCTTTTGAATTAAGCTCATATGCTCTTTGAGCAATAATCAAATTAACCATTTCATCTGCTACTTGTACATTTGATCCTTCTAGATAATTAGCACGAACCTTTGTTGGAGATAATCCTGCTGCTACTCCTTCTTGCAATGCATTTCCAGAGGCAACTGTCTCTCTTAAAAGACTATCTGATAATTTTTCTAAACCTTGTGGGTTATTAAATTGATATATACCAAAAGACTGATTCATATCTACTAAATTTCCATTGGCAAGCTTATAACTAAACTTACCTGTATTAGAAACTTCTATGTTATTAGATGCTACTCCTTCTGGTACATAAATCGGATTGCCTCCTGCATCAAGCACAGCTTCACCATTATGATTAGCTAACATTGTACGTCCATCAGCTGTAACACTCCATGTAAAGTTACCATTTCTAGTATAATATGTCTCTCCGTCTAAACCTCTAATGGCAAAAAAGCCATCTCCGTCTAAACAAAAATCTGTTTTACTATCGCTAGCAAGCATAGCTCCTTGTGTATACATAGATGTTGTAGCTGCAACTCTAGTACCTAATCCAACCTGCGCACCAACTGGTTTATTTTCTCCATTTGCTGTAGTTGTTTTGGTCTGTAGTGTTTGATATAACAATGATTTAAACTCTGTTCTTTCTGTTTTAAATCCATTAGTATTTACATTCGCTAAGTTGTTTGAAATTGTATCTACATTCGTCTGCTCTGCAATCATTCCACTGGCTGCAGTATAAAGTGCTCTCATCATAAGCATTTGCTCCTTTACTCACAAATAAACTGTCTTATCAATGCAAAATTCATAATACTTTACATGTATTAATAAGTTGTATTATAAAACCCTATTACGTTTTCTACTACGACGTTCTACCTACTTCATTTACTGCTTTTTCTAAAGTTGAATCTTCTGACTGTATAACTTTTTGTCCTGCTTCATAGGCTCTTTGAATGGTTATCATATTAACCATCTCTGATACGACATTTACGTTAGATGCTTCAAGGGTGCTTTGTCTTACTTTAGCAGACGCTGCTATATGGTTACCACCATCGACTAGATTGTAAAGATTCTCACCGTACTTCTCTAAATAGTCATAATTATCAAAATCAGTCACCCCAACTTGTGCTACATTTACATTATTTTGATAAATTTGTCCCAATGCATTAATAGAAAACTTAGCATTTGGATCTATTCTAATATAATTGTTAGCTGAAGAGTCTCCATTTGTGGCTCCTGCCTGATTTAATACATAATCTCCATCCTTTGTCACTAAATACCCTTGTGTATTTACTGTAAAAGAACCATCTCTTGTGTATTTTACTGATGTATTTCCTTGCTTATCTGTAAATGCAATAGCAAAAAAACCTTTTCCATCTAACGCAAGATCTGAAGCATTATTTGTAACTATAAAACTGCCTTGAGAATAGTCGGTATATACCTGACCTAAATGTGAACCAAAAGTAATATCTCCAATTTGTTTTGGCACACCATACTCAGATGTATCATTTAACTTAACTGCCATTTCATCAGCAAAAGAACGAGATGTTGTTCCCTCTTTTTTATATGCTGTATTCTGAGCATTTGCTAAGTTATTTGATAAAACATCTAATCGTCTCATTTCATTAATCATACCCATGTGGGCTGTATATAGACCTTTTACCATAGTTAGACTCCTTACTAGCTGTGTTTTCCTAGCTACTTTTGTTGTATACGCTTGTATCATGATTCTAGGAAATATATCGTCTAACCCCGCTAAAAGCTTAACTTTCTAACAATGCTGAGTAATCTTTACAATCTAGTCCTTTAGGCAACAAAAAACCCACCGCCTAAAGGATTTTAGCCGGTGTGGTTTATTATTGTTTATTATTATTTAATTTTATTTATAAAAATTTAATCTTTAAAATTAGTCACGATCTGCAAGTAACTCTACGTATTGACCTGTTCCGATAGCTACGCATGTCATTGGATCGTCAGCTGTAATTGTATTAATGCCTGTTCTATCTTCGATTAATTCTTCTAATCCACGAAGAAGTGCACCACCACCTGTTAATACAATACCTCTATCTGCAACATCGGCTGCAAGTTCTGGTGGAGTTTTCTCTAATACAGCATGTACAGCTTCTACAATTTGAAGAGTTGCTTCTCTTAATGCTTCTTCTGTCTCTTCTGAGCTTACTGTTACTGTTCTTGGAAGACCTGTTACAAGGTTACGTCCTCTAACTTCCATAGTCTCAGATTCAGCAAGTGGGAAACAAGTACCGATCTTAATCTTAACATTTTCGGCTGTTCTTTCACCAATTAATAAGTTATGTTTCTTTCTCATGTATCTTACGATAGCATCATTGAAATCATCACCAGCAATCTTAATTGATGTACTTACTACTGAGTTTCCTAATGAGATAACAGCGATATCTGCTGTACCACCACCTATATCTACAATCATGTTTCCACATGGTTTTGCAATATCAATTCCTGCTCCAATAGCAGCTGCAATTGGCTCTTCAATAATCTTAACTTCTCTAGCACCTGCATTGTATGTAGCATCTTCTACTGCTTTACGTTCTACTTCTGTAACCCCTGAAGGAACGCATACAGATACTCTTGGTTTTCTCCAAGTTCTCTTACCTACTGCTTTTTGGATGAAATATTTAATCATCTGTTCTGTAATTCTATAATCTGAAATAACACCTTGACGAAGTGGTCTAACTGCCATAATATTACCTGGAGTTCTACCAATCATAAGTCTAGCATCTTCTCCGAATTCAATGATTTTATCAGAGCTTTTGTCTACAGCAACTACTGAAGGCTCTTTTAAAACCACACCTTTTCCTTTTATGTAAACTAAAATACTTGCTGTACCTAAATCAATTCCTATATCTGTTCCGACCATTTTCTAGCCCCTTTCTAAACTTTCAAATCATTTATATGTCATCTTCCCATATGGCATGCAGACTCGCAAAAGTACACAGGTCTGCCAAAGATTATAATATCTTGCGCAAACTTTGCCAGATTACTGGCTACAAACTCTACCTTATGGTATTCTCCTATGGGAATAAATACATTTCTCTATTTTTACATATACACTAACCATTATATACGATTATTTTTATTTTTCAAATAATTTTTTTCAATTATGCAAAAATTTAGGATTTCTACACATTTATTTCATATATGTAGAAATCCTTTTATCATTTTTCACTAAAAAAATGCTTGTTTTATTGTAAATACGGCTTTAGAAATTGGCCAGTGTAAGATTCTTTTACTTTGCATATCTCTTCTGGTGTTCCCTGTGCTATAACGGTACCGCCTCCGTCTCCACCTTCAGGTCCCATATCAATGATATAGTCTGCTGTTTTAATTACATCTAAATTATGTTCAATAACAACAACTGTATTTCCACCTTCTGAAAGTTTTCTCAAAATGTCAACTAATTTATGCACATCTGCAAAATGAAGTCCAGTTGTTGGCTCATCTAATATGTAGATAGTTTTACCTGTACTTCTTTTGCTAAGTTCTGTTGCTAACTTAATTCTTTGAGCTTCTCCACCTGATAATTCTGTAGATGGCTGTCCTAGTTTTACATAAGAAAGACCAACATCATATAATGTCTGTAATTTATTATGAATTCTTGGTACATTCTTGAAAAATTCTAAAGCATCCTCAACTGTCATGTCTAAAACATCATATATGCTTTTTCCTTTGTATTTAACTTCTAGTGTTTCTCTGTTATATCTTTTTCCACCACATACTTCACATGGTACAAATACATCTGGTAAAAATCTCATTTCTATCTTAAGAATACCATCTCCACGGCAGGCTTCACATCTACCACCTTTTACATTAAAACTAAATCTTCCTTTTTTGTAACCTCTTGCTTTTGCATCTGCTGTGGCTGCAAATAGATCTCGAATCATGTCAAAAACACCTGTATATGTGGCAGGATTAGACCTTGGAGTTCTTCCGATTGGAGATTGATTTATATCTATTACTTTATCTAACTGTTCTATTCCTTCTATTCCATCATGATCTCCTGGAATAATTCTAGCTCTGTTTAAATCTCTTTCTAGATGTTTATATAAAATTTCATTAGTTAGCGAACTTTTTCCAGATCCTGAAACACCTGTTACACATGTGAAAATTCCTAATGGGATTTTTACGTCTATATTTTTTAGATTATTTTCTCTAGCACCTTTTATAGTAAGATATCCTGTTGGTTTACGTCTCTCATCTGGCACTGGGATTTTGATTTTTCCACTTAAATATGCACCTGTAATGGAATTTGGATTGTTCATTATATCTTCTACTGTACCAGATGCAACAATCTCACCTCCGTGAACACCAGCCTTTGGACCTACGTCTACTATAAAATCTGCTGCCTTCATAGTATCTTCATCATGCTCAACTACAATCAATGTATTTCCTAAGTCTTTTAAATTCATTAGGGATTTCAAAAGCTTATCATTATCCCTTTGATGAAGACCTATACTTGGTTCGTCTAATATGTAAGCTACACCTACAAGCCCTGAACCAATTTGTGTAGCAAGTCGAATTCTTTGAGCTTCTCCACCTGATAGTGTTCCTGCACTTCTTGAAAGTGAAAGATAATCTAAACCAACTTCTTTTAGAAATCCAACTCTACCTTTTATTTCTTTTAAAATTTGGTCTCCTATAATATGTTGTTGCTTTGAAAGTTCAAGTTGATCTAAAAATACAACTAAATCCTTTATTGACATTGTAGTCATTTCATAAATATTTTTATCACCAACTGTAACAGCTAAAGATGTTTGTTTTAATCTTTGACCGCCACAATCTTTACATGGTGTAATTCTCATAAACTGCTCATACTCTGCTTTAGTATTGTCTGAGCCTGTTTCTCTATAACGTCTTTCTACATTTTTGATTAAGCCTTCCCAGTTTAAATCATAAATACCTTCGCCTCTTTGTCCTTTGTAGTGGACTTTTAGAACTCTACCATCTCCTCCATATATAAACATATGTCTAATATCTTCTGGTAAATCTTTATATGGTGTATCTAATGAAAATCCGTAACTTTCAGAAAGAGCCTTTAATGTGGCATAAGTGTAACTTTTTGGGTCTGTACAAGATTGCCATCCTAATACTTGTATTGCTCCTTCTGATATGGAAAGGGATTTGTCTGGTATCATTAGGTCCTCATCAAATTCCATTTTGTAACCTAGGCCAAAACATGTTGGACACGCACCAAATGGATTATTAAATGAAAAACTTCTTGGCTCTACTTCATCAATGCTTATTCCGCAATCTGGACATGCAAAATTTTGTGAAAAATTAAGATATGTACTTTCTGCCTTTGTACCATCTTCCTTCTTCTGTCCAAGTACCTCTACTACTGCTATTGAGTCTGTAAGTGAAAAAACATTCTCCAAAGAATCTGTAAGTCTTTTTTCAATGCCTTCTTTTACAACTAGTCTATCTACAACAATAGCAATTGTATGTTTAACATTCTTATTTAATTCTATTTCCTCTGATAAATCATATAAAACATCATCTACAATTACCCTAACGTATCCACTTTTTTTAGCTTTTTCAAGCAATTTTTTGTGGGTACCTTTTCGACCTCGTACTACTGGTGCAAGTAATTGTATTCTTGTTTTTTCTGGAAGGGCCATAACTGCATCTACCATTTGATCAATACTTTGTTTTTTAATTTCTCTACCACATTTTGGGCAATGCACTATACCTATTCTTGCATACAAAAGTCTAAAATAATCATATATTTCTGTAACTGTTCCTACTGTTGAACGTGGATTACGATTTGTTGACTTTTGATCAATGGAAATTGCTGGTGGCAGTCCTTCTATTTTTTCTACATTTGGTTTTTCCATTTGACCTAAGAATTGTCTAGCATATGAAGTTAAAGACTCCATATATCTTCTTTGTCCTTCTGCATAAATTGTATCAAATGCAAGGGATGATTTTCCGGAACCTGATAATCCTGTAAAAACCACGAATTCATCTCTTGGGATTTCAATTCCTACATTTTTTAAATTGTGCTCTTTCGCACCTCTTATTTTTATGTATTTTCTATTGTTTTTATTGTTGCTCAATTTTATCTCCTTACTGCGTAAATGTCACCTACGTTTTAGTCTATGTCTTGTAGCATCTTCTTTAAAGACACCATTTTATCTCTATATTCTGCTGCCGCTTCAAAATTAAGTTCTGCTGCTGCTTTTTTCATTTTCTTTTGGATCTTGGCAATAAGTTTCTCTAATTCTTCCTTATTCATTGACTCTGGATCTTTAGAGAAATTAAGTTCTTCCGCTGCTACTTTCTTTGAAATTGTTATAAGATCTCTTACGGATTTTTGTATTGTCGTTGGTGTTATTCCGTGTTCTTTATTGTACGCCATCTGAACTTCACGTCTTCTAGATGTCTCATCTATAGCTTTTCGCATAGAATCTGTAATAGTATCTGCATACATTATTACATGTCCTTCGCTATTTCTTGCTGCTCTACCAATTGTCTGAATCAATGATGTTTCTGAACGCAAAAATCCTTCCTTATCAGCATCTAATATTGCAACAAGTGTAATCTCAGGGATATCAAGACCTTCTCGCAAAAGGTTAATTCCTACAAGAACATCAAAAACATCTAATCTTAAATCTCTAATAATTTCTGCTCGCTCTAATGTATCTATATCTGAATGTAAATATTTTACTCTTATTCCAAGTTCAGTCATGTACTGTGTTAGGTCTTCTGCCATTCTCTTAGTCAATGTTGTAATAAGGACTTTATTCTTGTGAGCTGTTTCTTTATTAACTTCACTAATCAAATCATCAATTTGTCCTTCCACTGGTCTAACTGAAATCTCTGGATCTAATAAACCTGTTGGTCTAATAATTTGCTCTGCTCTAAGTAATTCATGCTGTTCTTCATATACATTTGGAGTCGCTGAAACAAAAAGCATCTGATTAATCTTGCTTTCAAACTCTTCAAAATTAAGTGGCCTATTATCTAATGCCGATGGGAGTCTAAATCCATAATCTACTAACGTCTGTTTTCTAGATCTATCACCTGCATACATACCTCGAACTTGAGGTATTGAAATATGAGACTCATCCACTATTATAAGGAAGTCATCTGGGAAATAATCTATTAATGTCTCTGGCATTTCTCCCTCAGCTCGTCCTGCTAAATGTCTTGAATAATTCTCAATTCCGCTACAAAAGCCTGTTTCTTTCATCATTTCTACGTCGAAATTTGTTCTTTCGGCTATTCTTTGTGCTTCAATTAATTTATCTTCACTTTTAAAATATTTTACTCGTTCTTCCATCTCTTTTTCTATTCTGTCACATGCTTCAAGCATCTTAGGCATTGGCACTACATAATGAGATGCCGGAAAAATAGCTGCATGTTTAAGCTCTGCTTTTATCTCACCTGTAAGAACGTCTACTTCCGTGATTCTATCTATCTCGTCTCCAAAAAACTCTACTCTAATTGCTGTATCCGTTGCATTTGCTGGAAATATTTCAAGTACATCTCCATGTACTCTAAATGTACTTCTCTTAAAATCCATTTCATTACGAGCATACTGCATATCTATTAATTTTTTGATTACATCATCTCTATCTATTTCCATACCTGGTCTAAGAGATACCATCATATTCATATAGTCGTCTGGACTACCAATTCCATATATACAAGAAACAGATGCTACTATAATTACATCTTTTCTTTCAGCTAACGCTGCTGTTGCTGAAAGTCTAAGCTTATCTATTTCGTCATTAATAGCAGAATCCTTTGCAATATATGTATCTGACTGAGGAACATAAGCCTCTGGCTGATAGTAATCGTAATATGATACAAAATATTCTACAGAATTTTCTGGGAAAAATTCCTTCATCTCCCCATACAGTTGTCCTGCCAATGTCTTATTATGGGAAATGATAAGGGTTGGTTTGTTTAATTGTTCTATAATGTTTGCCATAGTAAAAGTTTTTCCTGAACCAGTTACTCCAAGTAATGTCTCAAACTGGTTACCTTCTTTAAATCCATTTACTAATTTTTCTATTGCCTGGGGTTGATCTCCCGTAGGCTTATATTTTGAATGCAATTTAAATTGTTTCATAATGGCCTCTTTTCAAAAACTCATAAATTCAAATCCCGCTTGCGAAGCGTATACCTCAATATAGCTCAAGTTTAACATAATTTGTTTTGTCGAACAAGGGTTCAGAAAGATTTTATACAATTTTAATTTATACGCAAGAAAAGCTAGGACTTGTGTCCTAGCTCCTCTCTGTGTGCATTACTGCCGTATGTTATTACCACGGCATTTCAAAAAACTACTACTTTAGGAAGTATTGTTATACAGTTATTGATGGTTTTTATTCTGAATAAATATTTCTAGTTGCAACTACATCAATTCCTGTATGGCAAACATCTTTAATTACAACATCTCCAATTTTAATAGGTGCTTTTACTCTTACACTGTCAATAGCTTTCATACATTCAGCCATTTTATCCTTTGGAATGTTGCCTTTTGTTTTTACAGAGAGTCGTGGCTTGTCACCACCCTCGATAACTACTGTGGATGTAATTGTTCTAACTGGATGAGTCACTTCATTTCTTGCATATTTATCACCAATTCCACAGTTATTTCCTGTTACACTTTTCACTTCTCCATTTTCTAATTCCACTGTAATTTGGCATCCCATTGGACAACCAATACAGGTTAATTCTCTTTTTTCCATGATCTCATCCCTCCTACTCTTCTTCTATTTTAACTGTTATAGTATGTAAGTTTTCTTGTGCTTCTAATTTATTTTTTAATAAAATAACCTGTTCCATTTCTCCTGGAGCCATTATTTTTTTCTTATTGTGCATAATTCTTTGATCATCTAAATAAACGCTAACATAGGCGCCTTTATAAACTTGACCTACTCTAAATCTTACCGTTAGTTTGTCTTCCATTCTGTCTAAATTAATAGTAGAAGGAACTGTATATCTTGCACCTTGTGTAGCTACAATTTCTACAACTTTACCTGTTTTTTCTTCTTTGCAACCATTTGAAACAAATTTGTAAGCATTTTCTCCAGCTCTCTTGGCCTCTTCTGACACGAAATCTACTAAGTCATGAACATGTAGGACATTTCCACATGCAAAAATTCCTGGAATATTTGTCTCTAGGCTTTCGTTAACTACTGGGCCATTTGTTACTGGATTCATTTCAACACCTACATTTCTTGATAATTCATTTTCTGGAATAAGACCACAAGATAACAATAAGGTGTCACAGGTATATCTTTCCTCTGTTCCTGGAATCACTTTTCTATTACTGTCTACCTCTGCAATTGTAACTGCAGATATTCTTTCTTTTCCTTCTATATCTATAATAGTATGTGATAGTTTTAGTGGAATTCCAAAATCATCAAGGCACTGAACAATATTTCTTTTTAAACCACCTGAATAAGGCATTAGTTCTGCAACAACTTTTACCTTAGCTCCTTCTAATGTCATTCTACGGGCCATAATAAGTCCTATATCACCTGATCCTAGAATTACTACTTCTCGTCCTGGCATATAACCTTCTATATTAACAAGTCTTTGTGCTGTTCCTGCTGAAAAAATTCCTGCTGGTCTATAACCTGGTATATTTAAAGCTCCTCTTGGTCTTTCTCTACATCCCATTGCTAAAATAATTGCTTTTGCCTGAATCATAAAGAGTCCATCCTCTTTATTCATAGCAGTTACAACTCTGTCCTTTGAAATATCCATAACCATAGTGTTTAGTTTATACTCTATTTTTTCTTCAAAAACCTGCTCCATAAATCTGTAAGCATATTCTGGGCCTGTTAATTCTTCTTTAAATGTATGAAGTCCAAAACCGTTATGAATACACTGATTTAAAATTCCACCTAATTCCTTGTCTCTTTCTAATATAAGTATATCTTTTGCTCCTGCTTTTCTTGCTGATATTGCAGCTGCAAGACCTGCTGGGCCTCCACCGATAATTACTATTTCATATGTTTTCATATTACTTTTCCCCCTTTGTACGTTCTAAAACTATTGTTGATTTTCCACCATTCTTTGTTATTTGTTCATAATCTAATCCTAACTCTCTGTGGATAATCTCCATAGTTTTTGGAGAGCAAAATCCGGCTTGACATCTTCCCATTCCTGCTCTCGTTCTTCTTTTTACGCCATCTAGTGAACGAGCCCCAAGTGGTCTGTGAATTGCCTCAATAATTTCTCCTTCAGTTACAGATTCACAACGACATATTATATTTCCGTACTCTGGGTGCTTTTTAATAAGTTCTTTTCTTTCTTCAAATGATAAATCTGATGGATGAGTAATTCCTTTTCTTGTTTTTATCCAATTAGTTTTTTCTTCTAGATTCATCATTTTCTTCATCATTGCTCCTACATATTCTCCAATTGCTGGACTACTAGTAAGTCCTGGAGATTCTATTCCTGCGCAGTCAATGAAATGTGGAGCATCTTTAACTTCTTCTATAATAAATTCATGGTGTGTTTCATGGGCTCTTAAGCCTGAAAAACTTGTAATTACTTTTCTCATTGGCAAATTCTTTACATGATCACTGGCTTTTGCTGTTAATTTTTCAATTCCTTCTGCTGTTGTATTTGTACCTTCTTTATCTTCAATATCAATTGCTGTTGGACCAACTATTAAGTTGCCATGAATAGTTGGCGAAACTAAAACACCTTTTCCTAATTCTGTTGGCTGTGGGAAAATAGTGTGACTAACATAACCACCAACCTCTTTATCTAAAAGGCAATAATCACCACGTCTTGGTACTATCTTGATTTTATTTTCACTTACCATATTGTGGATTTTATCTGCATATACTCCTGCTGCATTTACTACATATTTTGCCTTGTATTCTCCATTGTTTGTTCTTAAATGATAAATTTTATCATCATCTACTGTAATATCTTCAACCTCTGTATTAAAGAAAAAATCTACTCCGTTTACATTTGCATTTTCAGCCATTGCTATATTAAGTTCAAATGGACATATAATTCCACCTGTTGGTGCAAGCAATGCTGCAACGGCTTTATCTGAAATATTTGGTTCTAATTCTCTTAATTCTTCCTTATCTATAATCCTTAATCCCTTTACTCCATTTTCTACACCTCTGTCATATAAAGTCTGTAGTCCATCTTTTGCTTCCTCATGAATGCAAACAACTAAAGATCCGTTTCTCTTAAATGGTATATCAAGATCTTTACATAAGTCATCCATCATTTCGTTTCCTCTTACATTCATTTTTGCCATAAGAGAGCCTTCTTCCGCATCAAAACCTGCATGTATAATTGCACTGTTGGCTTTAGATGTGCCACTGCAAACGTCTTCTCCCTTTTCAAGGACGCATACGTCTATATTATATTTTGATAATTCCCTTGCTACAGCTGCACCTGTAACTCCTGCTCCGATTATGATAACGTCTCTCATTGTACTTCCTCTCCTTTGTAGTTTCTTGAATAAACTTATTTTTTATTTCAAAAATAGGAGTCAGCAAACACAACCTATATTTTCATATAAGCTATATTGCATGACTCCTATCTCCTCTGCAAAATATTTTGTTTTTTATTTTTATGCAAATGGAATAACTGAATATAATAATACAGCTGCAATTCCGCCGCACACTGGCGCTACAACTGGAATCCAAGCGTATCCCCAATCTGAATCTCCTTTTCCAGGTACTGGAAGAAGTGCATGGGCTAGTCTAGGACCAAAGTCCCTTGCTGGATTCATTGCATATCCTGTTAAACCTCCAAGTGACATACCTATTGATACAATAATTGCATAAACTAAAATGTAATTTAATCCAAATTCTCCAACTTTATCTACTTGGCCAATTCCTTTTATTGCAAATAACAAAACAAATCCACAAACAAACTCTGATGCAAAATTAAGTGGGGTATTTCTAATAGTTCCACCTGTTGCGAAACATCCTAATTTTACTTTAGGGTCATCTGTTGCTTTGAAATGCTCGTAAAATAGTAATATTACAATAGCAGCTCCAATAAATGCTCCGATAAATTGTCCTGCTAAATATGCTGGGACATCTGACCATTTAGTTGTTCCCTCTACTGCTAGAGCAATTGTTACTGCTGGATTAAAATGAGCTCCAGTTGTTTTTCCAAAGATAAATGCTGGAAGTAAAACTGCAAGTCCCCAAGCAATTCCTGTTTGGATTGAACCTCCACCTTTTTGTCCAGATTTATTAAGAGAAACATTACAGTTAACTCCTGCTCCTAATAAAATCAGCATTGCCGTACCTATTAACTCGCATACAAATATTTGCATAAGCCAACCTCCCATATTCCAAACTCCGTTTTATCCATATTTAATTTTCAATTTATTTTACTTAGCCCAACCAAATGAACATTTAACCGCTTTATTCCATCCTTTAATTTGTTCTTCACGTTCATCATGATCCATTAATGGGTCAAATGTTTTATCGATTTGCCAATTCTTCATTACGTCTTCTTTATTTTTCCAATATCCAACTGCTAATCCTGCTAGATATGATGCACCCATTGCTGTTGTTTCTACACATCTAGGTCGTCTAACTGGGGCATTAATAATATCTGACTGAAACTGCATTAAGAAATTATTTTTACATGCTCCTCCATCTACTTTTAGTGCATGTAAGTGAATTCCTGAATCAAGTTCCATAGCATGTAACACATCATTTGTCTGGAAAGCCAATGACTCTAGTGTTGCTCTAATTATGTGATATTTATTTACACCTCTTGTTAAACCTGTAATAACACCTCTTGCATATGGATCCCAGTATGGCGCTCCAAGTCCTGTAAATGCAGGAACAACATAGCAACCATTTGTATCATTAACCTGAGTAGCAAAATATTCTGAATCTGGTGATGAATCAATTACTCTTAGTTCATCTCTTAACCACTGAATTGCAGCACCTGCTACATATACAGATCCTTCAAGAGCATAATTTACTTTTCCATCTAATCCCCATGCAATTGTTGTTAACAAACCATTCTTTGAAAAAATTGGTTTTTCTCCTGTATTCATTAACATGAAACAACCGGTACCGTATGTATTTTTTGCTTCACCAGCTGTAAAACATGTTTGACCAAACAAAGCAGCCTGTTGATCACCTGCAGCACCTGCTATTTTAATTTTTCCTCCGAAAAATTCTGGATCTGTCTCTCCATATACACAACTTGATGGTTTTGGTTCTGGCAACATACATTTTGGAATATTTAATTCTTTTAAAATTTCATCATCCCACTGTAATGAATTAATGTTAAATAACATTGTTCTTGATGCATTAGAATAATCTGTTACGTGAACTTTTCCTTTTGTTAATTTATAAATTAGCCAACTATCAACTGTTCCAAATAGTAGTTCCCCTTTTTCGGCTCTTTCTCTTACACCTTCTACATTTTCAAGAATCCATCTCAACTTTGTTCCTGAAAAATATGGGTCAATTACTAAACCTGTTTTTTCTCTATAAGAATCTACTAAGCCTTTTGCTTTTAAGCTTTCTGCATAATCGGCTGTTCTACGGCATTGCCATACAATTGCATGATATACTGGCTGTCCTGTTTTTTTGTCCCATACAATAGTTGTTTCACGTTGGTTTGTAATACCTATTGCTGCAATGTCACTAGCCTGTGCTCCAATTTTTTTCATTGCTTCACGAGCTACCATTAACTGTGTCTGCCAAATTTCAGCTGCATCATGTTCAACCCAACCTGGCTGTGGAAAATACTGTGTAAATTCTTTTTGTGCTACACTACACATTTCACCTTTTTCGTTGAATAGGATACATCTGTTACTTGTTGTACCTGCGTCCAATGCCATTACATACTTTGCCATAATTTATCCTCCTCTGAATTCCCTTAATTGCTCTAGTACTTTCATTTTAGTCTTATGTAAGTCCGTTTTTTTGTTTTTTACCTTTTTTTCTTTAATTTTTACCTTTTTACATTATCTTTTATTTTTTCTACTAATCTAAAAACCATACATCTTGATTGGTGGTTGAAATTGCTATTGCACCACTTGATAAAGCATTCATAACATCTTCTTTGTCCGTTATTAACCCCCCAGCCATAACGGGAACCCTACTGATTTTATCAATTCGTTTTATTATCTTTGGCACAACCACACCTGGAATTATCTCTATTACATCTGGCTGAGTCACTCCAGGTTTTGCATGATTTTCTATGCTTACAAGAGCCATGCTGTCTAGGACAAAATATCGTAAGATCGTATTTAATCCAATTTCTTTTGCGTGAGCTATTAGATTCGTCTTTGTTGTAATTATTCCATCCGCCATTGTATTGTTTTTTATGTAGTCCACCGCTACATCCTTTGCGCTCAACCCTCCTATCAAATCTATATGTACCATTGCAACTTTATTTGCATCTTTTAGTTTTTTAATGATGCTTGGAATTGTACAAACATCTCCGTATAAAACAAATATTACTTCTATGTCTGTTTTTAAACATACCTCTAATCCCTTGTCATCTTTAATTGCTGCAATGATTGGCGTGTTTTCTATTTTTTGTACAAATTCTTTACACATAACTGCATACTCCATTTTTATTTTTTGCGCCTCTCCAATTAAAAAAAGAGAACGCAACTATAGAGTGTACAGCTTATCAACTGTATCTAACGCCACATTCTCTTTTCTCGTAGGCATATCTTTAATTTATCTTAATTCTAACACTTGATATGTCATATTGCAATACAAATATTAAAATTTATGATATTTTTTCGTCAATTCAACCTATTTAAAAGATATTATATTAAATTTTCTTTTAATTGTTTATACAATTAGCCTACAGCATTAAATCTACCGTGGCATTGTTTATATTTTTTGCCTGAACCACATGGACATGGATCATTTGGATAAATTTTTGCTGCTTCACGTTTCTTAGGTGTTTTAGGTCCTGCCTCTTCTTTGTTAGTTCCAGTTACCTTTGCAACCTCTTCACGCTCTAATTTTTCTTCTACATTTACATGATATAGAAGTTTAACTGTATCTTCTTGGATAGCTGATGTCATATCTGCAAACATGTCATAACCTACCATCTTGTACTCTACAAGTGGATCTCTCTGACCATATGCCTGTAAACCAATACCTTGGCGAAGCTGATCCATGTCATCGATGTGATCCATCCATTTTCTATCCATTACACGAAGAAGAACTACTCGCTCTAATTCTCTAAATTGTTCTACTTCTGGGAATTCAGCTTCTTTTTCTTCGTATAATTTAACAGCTTTTTCTTTTAAGAACTGTTTTAATTGTTTTTCGTTTTTAACACTTGATAAATCCATTTTGTAAACTGGCTCAAGTGGAATAATTGGAAGTAAAAGTTCATCAAGTTCTTTTAAATCCCAATCTGATTTATCAATTTCTGAAGAAATACATGTGTCAACTGCTGCTTCAACTCTATCTTGAATCATCTTAAAGATAACATCACGCATGTTTTCTCCATCTAATACTCTACGTCTTTCGCCATACATAATCTCTCTTTGATCATTATTAACTTGATCATACTCAAGTAAGTTCTTACGAATACCGTAGTTGTTGCTTTCGATTTTCTGTTGAGCTTTTTCAATAGCGTTACTTAACATCTTGTGATGTATTCTTTCACCTTCTGGTACTTTAAGTGCTTCAAACACACTGATAAGTCTCTCTGTACCGAAAAGTCTCATTAAGTCATCCTCTAATGAAATGAAGAATTGTGATTCACCTGGATCACCTTGACGTCCAGCACGACCTCTTAACTGGTTATCAATACGTCTTGATTCATGACGCTCTGTACCAATAATCTTAAGTCCACCTGCTTCTTTTGACTCATCATCTAACTTAATATCAGTACCACGACCTGCCATGTTTGTAGCAATTGTAACTGCACTATGCTGTCCTGCTTGTGCTACAATCTCAGCTTCTTGCTCATGGAATTTAGCATTTAATACTGTATGTTTGATACCTCTTTTTCTAAGCATCTTGCTAAGTAATTCTGAAGTTTCAATAGTAATTGTACCAATAAGAACTGGCTGTCCTTTCTTGTGTGCTTCTACTGCTTCTTCTACTACTGCTTTAAATTTCTCTTCTTTTGTCTTGTAAACTGCATCTTCATGATCGATACGAGCTACTGGACGGTTAGTTGGAATTTCAATAACGTCCATTCCATAAATATCTCTAAACTCTTTTTCTTCTGTAAGAGCTGTACCTGTCATACCTGACTTCTTATCATATTTGTTAAAGAAGTTCTGGAATGTAATTGTTGCAAGAGTCTTACTTTCTCTCTTAACTTTTACATGTTCTTTAGCTTCAATAGCTTGGTGTAAACCATCTGAATAACGACGACCTGGCATAATACGTCCTGTAAATTCATCTACGATTAATACCTCATCATCTTTTACTACATAATCTTGATCCTTAAACATTAAGTTGTGTGCTCTAAGAGCAAGATCAACGTTATGCTGAACTTCAAGGTTCTCTGGATCTGCTAAGTTATCAAGATTAAAGAATTTCTCAACTTTTTTAACACCTTGTTGAGTAAGGTTAACAATTTTATCTTTCTCATTAACGATGAAGTCACCTGTTTCTTCTTGTTCAACACCCATTAAGGCATCCATCTTAGAATATTCTGGTAAATCTTCACCTCTTTGTAATTGCTGTGCTAAAATATCGCAAGCTTCGTATAACTTTGTAGATTTTCCACTTTGTCCTGAAATAATAAGTGGTGTTCTAGCTTCATCGATTAAAACTGAATCCACCTCATCAATAACTGCATAGTGTAATCCTCTTTGTACTAGCTGCTCTTTGTAAATTACCATGTTATCACGTAAGTAATCGAATCCTAACTCATTGTTAGTTACATATGTGATATCACAATTATACATTTCTCTTCGCTCGTCATTGTCCATTTCATTAAGGACTACACCTACTTTTAATCCTAAAAATTCATGAACTTGACCCATCCACTCAGAGTCACGTTTTGCAAGGTAATCATTTACTGTTACGATATGAACGCCTTTGCCTTCTAGAGCATTTAAGTATGCTGGAAGTGTAGAAACTAATGTTTTACCTTCACCTGTTTTCATCTCAGCGATACGTCCCTGATGTAAAATTACACCACCAATAAGCTGTACTCTGTAGTGTTCCATTCCAAGGACACGTTTTGCTGCTTCACGGACTGTCGCATAAGCTTCTGGAAGTATGTCATCTAATGTCTCCCCTTTTGCTAAACGCTCTTTAAACTCCGCGGTCTTTCCTTTAAGTTCTTCGTCTGATAAACCTCTCATAGTGTCTCTGTAAGACTCGATTTTATCAACTGTTGACTTAATTCTTTTAAGTTCTCTCTGGCTATGTGTGCCAAATATCTTAGTTAATGTACTCATCCTATACCTACTCCTATCATAAACAATGACAAAATTATATCACTTTATCTTATTAATCTCAACTAAAAGGGATTAACGAATTGTTAACTTTTTTTTAACAATTTTAGTATTTGTAACTACATTTTGTTCAAACTTTAATTTTTAGCAATATAATACACCGCTAAGTAATTACTTACCTAACGGTGTATCATCATAATCTTATTATGTCAACTTTTCTTGTTTTTAAAATTATCTTCTATTACAAACTTCTAAAGTCAACTCTTAAGTATTCTTTATTATAATCTAGTCTCAACAAAGATATCGTAAATAGCCTTGATTGCATCTTCAAAATCACTATTGCTAACTCCGATGATTATATTTAACTCTGATGAACCCTGATCAATCATCTTTACGTTGATTTTTGAATGAGCTAATGCTGAGAAAATTCTACCAGCTGTGCCTCTAGTAGATTTCATTCCTCTCCCAACAACTGCCACAAGAGCTAAATCTCCTTCCATATCAATGATATCTGGATCTACCTTATGTCTAATTGAGCCAATAATTTGTTGTTCTCTCTCTTTAAATTCATCTTGATGAACAAATACTGTCATTGTATCAATTCCTGATGGCATATGTTCAATTGAAATATCATTTTCTTCGAAAGCTTGTAAGACTTTTCTACAAAATCCCACTTCACCATTCATCATATCTTTATCTATATTTACTGCAACAAATCCTTTTTTACCTGCAATACCTGTAATTGTATAGCTAGGTTTTGTAACTGTACTTTCTACAATTAAAGTACCTGGATCTTCTGGTGCATTTGTATTTTTTATATTAATAGGAATTCCCGCTTTTCTAACTGGGAAAATTGCATCTTCATGTAAAACTGATGCTCCCATATATGAAAGTTCACGAAGTTCTCTATAAGTAATCACATCAATTGGCACTGGATTGTCAATAATTCTAGGATCTGCTACTAAACAACCTGAAACATCTGTCCAATTCTCATAAAGACTTGCATGTACTGCTCTAGCTACAATAGAGCCTGTAATATCTGAACCACCTCGTGAAAATGTCTTTATAGAACCATCTGGTTTACTTCCGTAAAAACCTGGAACTACTGCATTTGGTGTCTCTTCTAATCTAGCTCTTAATACCTTTAAAGTCTCTTCTAATTTAAGATTGCCATCCTCATCAAAAAGAATAACTTCTGCTGCATCTATAAATTTATAGCCTAAATATGCTGCCATAACGATACCATTAAGATATTCTCCTCTAGATGCTGCATAATCCTCTCCAATTTTTTCTTTAAAATTTTTAGAAATAACTTTAAATTCTTCTTCTAAGTTAACTCTAAGATTGAGGCCATTAATAATAGAATCATAACGATCTTTAATTTTCATTAATAATACTCTAAAATCTTCATCCGCCTCTGCTAATCCATAACATTTGTAAAGCATATCTGTTACTTTTGTATCTTTGTTATGTCTTTTACCTGGTGCACTTGGCACTACATATCTACGTGTCTTATCTGCACGAATAATTTTTCCCACTTTAGCAAATTGCTCTGCACTAGCTAAAGAACTTCCACCGAATTTAACAACCTTCATCATCTTTTGCTCCTCATTACATACTTTTGCAATTTAAAAAATTAATAAACGACACTATTGTAAACCATAATGAGGCAATACGTCAATTATTTTAGCTTAAACATAAGAATATTCGCAAAGTTCGGTATATATCTCTTTTGTTTCATCATCAATTTCGATTACTCCATAAGTAGGTTCTGATCCGTAATGTGGACTTCCTATACTTCCTGGATTGAATAAGATTAATCCGTCTGCTTCTTCTTGGTATGGAATGTGAGTGTGACCAAATAATGCCACATCTGCCCCTTCTTCTTTTGCCTTATATAAAAGCTGTAAATAGCTTAATTTCACTTGTCTTGTATGGCCATGGCAAAGGAAGAATTTTTTTCCTGAAATCTCTACCATTTTCTCACAATCCTCAACTGGCATATATCCATCACAATTTCCTGGTACACTTAAAAAAGCTATATGTGGAAATTGATTTCTTAATTCCATAGCATCTGAAACTAAATCTCCTAAATGAATAATTGTATCTGGTTGCTCTTTTTCTACTACGTCCACCATACTTGTAACGTCTCCATGTGAATCACTTAATATTAGTAACTTCATTTTTTTCCTCCTTGAATATAGAGCTTTTTTGTATTTTGCTCTGTATTTTGCTCTGTGTTTTTATTTTATATTCTGGTCTAATTTAATATTTTATGTTTCTTACTATTTATATGTAAAAACGCAAAAAACCCTTGTTGTGGCGCCCTTGCCACTTCAAGAGTTTTTGCTATCACATTTCTAATTAATTTAATTACATTTCGTGAATGTTAAGCTAAACGTTTCCATTGTTTAGAACACTTATAGTATGAATAAAACATACACTTTTCAGCTTGCGAACATCTCTGTGGTGCATGTTCGATGTCACATTGACAGTTAACCACTGCATCTGCCTTTCCTTTGCATTCTCCTTTAAGCATTACTTCATCCAATACTTCGTTTGACATAATAAATCACGTTCTCCTCTTTTGTTTTTTCACAACGTGTTATATTATATCGCAAGACCTTTTTTATATCTATGGACTAAATGTAACAAAATCTCTAAAATCTTCTTACATTTTTTTACTTGACTATTTTAACATGTTATAAATAATGCCTATTTCCAATACTTACAGGGTAATATCAAGTTCTACTGGGCAGTGATCTGATCCTAAAATATCTGTCAAAATTTTTGCATCTTCTAATTTATCTTTTAATGACTCAGAAGTAATAAAATAATCAATTCTCCATCCTGCATTTTTCTCTCTAGCATGGAACATATATGACCACCATGAATATACTCCTGTAACATCTGGATAGAAATATCTATATGTATCAATAAATCCAGATTCTAAAAGTTGTGTCATTTTTTTTCTCTCTTCATCTGAAAAACCAGCACTTTTATGATTTGTCTTTGGATTTTTTAAATCAATCTCTTCATGGGCAACATTTAAATCACCACATAAAATAACTGGTTTATTCTCTTCTAATTTTTTAAGGTAATCTCTAAATGCGTCTTCCCACACCATTCTGTATTCGAGTCTTTCTAAGCCTCTTTTTGAATTAGGTGTGTAACATGTAACAACATAGTAGTTATCAAATTCGGCTGTTATTACTCGACCCTCTTTATCATGTTCTTCTATTCCTATACCATTTACAACACTTAATGGTTTTTTCTTTGTAAAAAGTGCTGTTCCTGAATAACCTTTTTTCTCTGCATAATTCCAATAATCATAATAACCATCTAATTGTAAATCTATTTGTCCTTCACTAAGTTTTGATTCCTGGATACAAAATATATCAGCATCTATTTCATTAAAAAAATCTTCGAACCCTTTTTTAACGCAGGCTCTAAGTCCATTTACATTCCATGATATTAACTTCATCTCTGTCTCCTGTCTATCTATATATGTTATATTTATCGGATTCATTTTAACATTTTTTTATACAATAAGATAGGCGCCACCCGAATTTTTTTCTTCGAATGACGCCTATATGTTCTCAATTTCCAATGGACTATACCTCCGTTATGCCTATTACTTTTGTCTGATCTGATATAAAAAGTATTACTACACTTACTATCTTTTCCTACCTAATCCAGCTGTTCCACAACTTTCAAATATAACTAACAATCATCTCCATAAGAACAATATTTCAATAATTACTTTAATTACCGTAGTGACTTTCAAATACCTTTTTATGATAAATTCTTTTTATTAAATCTATCACTTAGTCGACTCGTATATCTGAAGTCCAAGATTTTATATCAGTCTTTCAATTTCATGACATTCTAAAACTTTCTTTTCCGTTTTCCTAATAGTTGCTTCAGCAGCTTTATATATTAACACTCACAACATATAAAACTTACTTTCCCTCACTATAAACTATTGGTTTCCTATCTAGTTTTAGTTTGCTTGGTTGCTCTTTTCAAAGTTCAGTTCCTTTTGGACCGTACCTCCATTTCATAAATTTCATTTAGATTAACGCTCACTCTCTAAATGATTATTACTAATCTCTCACCTTTTTTCTTATTACCTCTTTTCCTGTTGCTCTTGTTTTGTTGTATTTAATATAACATCTTTTTTACTTTCTGTCAACATATTTTCTGATATTTTTTATTTTAATTTTAAGTTGTCGGATAATTGTTTCTTTCGTATATTCTTTTCTGAAATTTTATTTAGTTAACTCATTTAAAACATCTAATACATATTCTGAAAAAACCTTGTATTTATCTGGCTTTATACCTATATTTTTTTCACACAATTCCTTTTCTAACTCTTTTGGAGCTACTGCTACATCTGCTTCTTCTAGCATTGGAATATCAAATTTACTGTCTCCTGCTGAAAAAATGGTTACTGATGTTACTTGTTTTTTTATTTTTTCTGTAAAACGTTTTACTGCATTTCCCTTAGTCAACTTACTTGGTACTATGTACACCTTTACTCCATTTGAAAAAACATCTACTTTTTCATTATCCAATATCTTTTTTAATTCTTTTATGGTTGTGTCTGGCTTTGAACTTTTAGTAAAAACAAAAAGATCTTTTATATTCCTTACTTCTAATGTTCTATTTGTATCTTTTTCTAAATACTCTATGCCTTTTTTCATTTCATCAGAAGCATATTGTATCATATCTAAAGATTCTTTGTACCATTTTTTATCTTCTTTGCCATCTACTAATAAAACGCCTCCATTACATGTAAGCGCATAGGATTGTTGTTCTATGGGCAACTTTATACGATTATATTGTTGCACTGTTCTTGTAGTTGTTGGTACGAAAAAAATATCATTTTCTTTTGCGATTTTCTTTGTTCCAAATAGTTTTTTCATCATATTGGCACTTTTTTCTGTCACATAAGATATTTCTCGTCCTTCATATAATTCTACTAAAACCTTTTTATTCCCTATGTCATGTTTATATGAATATATTAATGTTTTATCTAAATCCGAGAAAAAAATTATCATAACGCTCCTCCTTAAATCTATTATTTAAATATATTTTTTAAATATATTCTTTAACTCATTACTTAAATTATTCTCTAAATCTTATTCCATAAAAGTACTCTAATTTTTCTTTCCTACATAGAAAAAAGATGCCGTACCAATACATTTGTAGTTGATACGGCACCTTTATATTAGGCAATTATTTTAAGCAATTTTATTTAGTAACTATATTAGTAACTATACTAATAATTATATTCAGCAATTGCTTTATGCTTCCTTGTATGATTTTGTAACAACTTTTCTAACCATATCTACTGGAATCATAGTTATAGCAAGTAAAATAACTGCAACCCATCCTTTAAGACCAAATGTTTCACAGCTAAACATCTTTCCGATAAATTGGAATACTTCAGCTACTACCGTAGCTACCGAATTTGCTATCGAACTTATTTCAGCTTGTCTGAAATGTATCTTTTCAATTAATCGAAATACTAAAGTTGGTACTAAAGTAGCATTAACTATCAAACACTGAACTGCACAAATTGCAACAAATACTTTTAAGAAACCTGTATTCTTATCTTCGCCTGAAACTAAGTTCTTAAAGATTCCAAATCCGTCATCTCTTACATTGAAT
This sequence comes from Lachnospiraceae bacterium C7, assembly GCA_900113385.1. Taxonomy (GTDB): domain Bacteria; phylum Bacillota; class Clostridia; order Lachnospirales; family Lachnospiraceae; genus Roseburia. Next base: position 29,532 of record FOPE01000009.1, on the reverse strand, counting down.
CCGTTAAATAATGCAGCAACAATAAATAATACAAAGTAACCTGTCAAATGTCTTACATATGGTAAATTATTCTCAGCAACTTTATATTTTTCTCCTGCTTTAACAAATAAGTTTTGGAAAAATGGAAGTTTTAAGTAAATAAAACTTACTACTGTCAACCAAAGACCCATTGTTACAATCTGCCCCATCATTTTTTTACTAATGATGCTTTCATCTCTACGTCTTGGTTTTTCTGACATATATTTTTCAAGTGCTGGCTCATTACCTAACATAATAGCGCCAAGTCCATCCATTACTAAGTTAACAAATAACAAGTGAGTTACTTTAAGTGGTTCTTCAACTCCAAAGAAAGGAGCTATAGCACTTACTAATACAGCTGTAACGTTAATTACTAACTGGAATTTACAGAATTTTAAAATGTTATGATAAATTGTTCTACCATACCAAATAGCATCTTTAATTGATTTAAAGTTATCATCTAAAATAACAATCTTACCAGCTTCTTTTGCAGCTTCTGTACCGCTACCCATTGCAAAACCTACGTCTGCACGTTTAAGAGCTGGAGAATCGTTAACACCATCACCTGTCATACCTACAACAAGGTTCATTTCCTGACAAAGTCTTACCATTCTTGATTTATCTGTTGGTAAAGCTCTTGCAATTACTCTGATATGTGGAATAATTGCTTTTACTTCATCATCAGACATTTCATTAAGTTGAGCTGATGAAATTGCTTTATCTTCATCTGATTCAATAAGTCCTGCATCTTTTGCAATAGCTACAGCTGTTTCTAATCTATCACCTGTAATCATTACAACTTGAATTCCAGCTTTTCTAACTTCGTGAATAGCTTCTTTAGCTTCTGCACGAACATCATCTCTAATACCTACTAAACCAATTAAAACAAGGTCATCATTAATACTATTTTCTGTTAAATCTTTTTCAGAATATCCAAAAGCTAATACTCTCATTGCTTTAACAGCTAAGTCATCAATCTTTTTGTTTAAAACTTCAAGATTTAAATCTTTTACATTACCATCTGCATCTAAGTATTTTTTAGCTTTTGCTAAAAGTCTTTCTGGTGCACCTTTGTAGAATGTTTTTCCTAAACTATCAATTCTAGCTTGTGAGAACTTGTTTGTTGAGTTAAATCCTTGGTTTGCTGTAATCTTATGTACATCATCATTTTCTAATTCATTGAATACATCAATTCCTAAGAATTTCATTAATGCTTGATCTGTAGCATTACCACCAACTACTCTACCTTCTGCATCAAAAAGTGACTGAGTATTTTTACCAATTGCAAAGTTAATTAAACTTTTAACTTTTTCATGTTTATCTAATTCACTAATAGCAATACTATTTCCATCAGCTGTAAAGAAATCAACTACTTCTAATGAACCTTTTGTAATTGTACCAGTTTTATCACTAAATAAAATATTTAATGATCCAGCTGTTTCAATACCTTCAGCTTTTCTAACTAATACATTGTGGTCTAACATCTTACTTGTATTTTGCATAAGTACAAGAGAAATCATAAGTGGAAGTCCCTCTGGTACTGCACATACAATAATTACAACAGCTAATGAAACTGCATCAACAATACTTTTGATTACAACTTCTGGTCCCTGTGCCAAAAATGCGCCTAAACCATGTGCTAATGTAATTGTGTGAATCATATAAAATGCTGCAATTACAATAGCTCCGATATATCCAAATGTAGAAATCTGTTTTGCTAAAATTCCAAGTTTAACTTTAAGTGGTGAATCTGGCTCATCTTCTTGCATTTCTTCAGCCATTTTACCCATCATAGTTTTAAGTCCAACTTTTCTAACATCTAAAATACCTTCACCATCAAATACAACAGCTCCTCTGAATAAAGAGTGTTTGTCGACGAATGTATCGCCTGTAATATCATCATTTAATTGTGTTTCAATTGGAGCTGCTTCTTTTTTACATTCTTCAGCTTCACCGTTTAGTGCCGAGTTATCAACTCTTAATTTTCCATCAATTAAGATACCATCTGCAGGTATTTTATCTCCTGATTGAAGTAAGATTTTATCTCCTACTACAACTTCATCTACTTCAATTACTTCTAATTTTCCGTCACGATGAACTTTACATGTATCTTTTTTTGTGCTGTCTTTTAATTCTCTGTACTTAGTGTCACTTGCTACACCCGTTTTGGCAGAAACGAATGCTACTATTAATACAGCTACGATAGTTCCAATTGGTTCATAAATTTCTGCATATCCCAAGAAATACATTACGATCATCAAACCTGCAATCGCTAATAAAATCTTGATCATAGGATCTCCAAATGTCTCTTTGAATTCTTCCCAAAAAGTAGTTGGCTCAGAGTCAGGTATAATATTCGATCCATATTGTCTACGTGACTCTTCAACTTGTTTACTAGATAATCCAGTAAATTTCATATTTTTTTCCTCCAAATTTCACCACATGCCTAGCGTTCAAGCTTTACTAAACCTGAAACTAGAATAAATTCAGCACTGCATCGCTTAATTTATCCTATCGCTAGGCATTAAATTAGTATAGATTCTATTTTTTATTCGTATCTTTGAATTAATGTTTTTAATGAAGCATCATTAGTACCTTGACCAATTGCTCCAAATTTCCATTCATTGCCATGTCTATAAATTTCTCCGAAAATCATAGCTGTAAGGCCGTCGTAATTCTCAGATAAATTGTATCTTGCCATCTCTTGGTTTGTTGATCCATCAACGATTCTAATGAAAGCATTCTTAATCATACTAAAATCTTGCTTTCTATTTATGCAATCGTAAATGTTTACTACAATTACTATTCTATCGTATTCTGCTGGTAATTTTGATAAATCGATAACGATTTGTTCATCATCTCCATCACCCTGTCCAGTTAAGTTATCACCTAAGTGAGTCACTGCTCCTGTAACATGTTTTAAATTTCCAAAATATACCAAATCGTGTTTGCTAACAAACTTCCCATCTTTTAAAAGAATAGCTGATGCATCACAGTCGATATTAGGACCACCGCCAAAAAGGCCTAAAAATCCACCACTTTTTTTGGCTTCATCCCATCCTAATCCAACCAATAAGTTTTTTAAACCAGCATTCTCTTTTGTAAGGCTAATCTTTTGTCCTTTAGATAAACTTACTGCCATATTGTCCTCCGATTTTTTTTACATTAATTATGTTACTCTACTTCCACACCGTAGTTGTTGCAAAGTGCTGCAAGTCCACCTTGATATCCTGCACCAATTGCGTTAAATTTCCATTCGCCATTATGTCTATATACTTCTGCAAATACTACAGATGTTTCAATAGAAAAGTCTTCGTCTAAATCATAACGAAGTAATTCTTCACCAGTTTGGCCGTTCATAATGCGAATAAATGCATTTCTTACTTGTCCAAAATTTTGGTTTCTTTTTTCTGCTTCATAAATTGTTACTGTAAATGCAATTCTTTCAATATTTGCTGGTACAGCTGTAAGGTTAACCTTAATCTGTTCATCATCACCTTCGCCTGCACCTGTTCTGTTATCTCCCATGTGCATTACGCTTCCTGCTGGATCTTTAGTATTTCCATAGAAAACAAAGTCACTTGAACTAGAAACCTTTCCTGTATTTGTAAGCAAAAATGCAGAAGCGTCTAAATCAAAATCTGCTCCTGTATCGAATGAATTTGCGTCCCAACCTAAGCCTACAACAACTTCTTGAAGACCTGGGTTTTCTTTTGTTAAACTAACTTTTTGTCCTTTTGTTAAATTAACTGGCATCTTACCCTCTTCCCTTCTTGTTTAAAAACATATATTTTATGTTATTGCTTTTATATATTGTTTTTATATTATTATTTTAAAATTACAGCCTTAGCTATAGTTTAAAAAAAATATAATTTAAATTATTCTGCGTCAATACCATAGTGAGCACATAAAGCAGCTAATCCACCATTAAAGCCACTTCCAATTGCATTGAATTTCCACTCACCATTGTGACGATATAATTCACCTACTACAATTGCTGTTTCAATTGAGAAATCTTCACCTAAATCATATCTAATGATTTCATCGTTTAAGTTTTCATCGACAATTCTAATAAATGCATTAGAAACCTGTCCAAAGTTTTGATTTCTCTTTTCAGCATCATAAATTGTTACTGTAAATGCAATTCTTTCAATATTTGCAGGTACTTTTGATAAATCTACTTCGATTTGCTCATCGTCACCTTCACCTTCACCAGTTCTGTTGTCACCCATATGAACAACACCACCGCTTGAATGTGTTAAGTTTCCATAGAAAATGAAGTCCTGGTCTACAGTACATTTTCCATTTGAACCTAATAAAAAGGCTGATGCATCAAGGTCAAAATCTGCTCCTGAATCAAATTCATTAACATCCCATCCAAGACCTACCATGATTTTACTTAGGCTTGGTCTTCCTTTTGTTAAATCTATTTTTTGTCCTTTTGTTAAATTAATTGGCATAATATCCTCCTTAAAAAACTGCTAATAACTATCTAGCCTTTGGCATATTGTATTTTGCATTAAACTCTTTTTTAATTTCTTCAAGTCTCTTAGCATCCTCAACACGTTTTTGTCTAGCATTTTCTTGGATTGCTCTTGTTTCTTCGATTCCTGAAGTAATAGTTCTCCAAGTCTGCTCAAGTGTCTCAATTTTAACTGAACTTCCAGATGCAAGCTTAGCTGTCATCTTAGATTGATTTACAGTGTTTTGAGCATTCTTAATCAACATTTCATTAGTTTTTTGATCAAGGGCTGACATTGCTTCGGCTTGAACTTTTTGACGTTTAAGCATAATTGCCTGAGCAAGTGCCTGTTTAAATACTGGCAATGTTACAATAAATGCTGAGTTAATCTTTCTAACTAAGTTCATGTTAGAAAATTCCATTGTTTTAATCATTGGAATTGACTGCATAGCAACATTTTCAGCTGTTCTTAAATCCTGAGTTCTTTGCTCAAGCATCATAAGTGCTTGCTGTAATGACTGAAGTTCAAACTGGATAGAATTGTCCCCTGTTGCTTCCATATCAGCTTGTCTTTTTGCAATATACTCTTCGATTTCTTTGCAACCTTGCTCACCTGCTAAAATATATTTCACAAGTAAATGATAATATTCTACGTTTGCATCAAACATTTTATCTAAGTTTTTATTAGATTGTTTGATTTCAGATTCATATTTTTTCAATTCGACATAAATCTTATCTACTTCATCACCCATAGTGTGATATTTAGCTAAAATTTTCTCTAATTGTTTCTTTGCATTATTAAATAATTTACTAAGGAAACCTTTTTCCTCTTTAATCTCATCAATATCAAACTTATCCATAATCTTGGCAAGTGTATTAAGCATCTGGCTTGACTCGTCAAGTTGTGACATTGACATACTATTTAAAACAACATCTGATGCTTTTGAAATCTCATCTGCTGCTTCTGCACCAAAGGAAACAATTGTCTCAAGATTAGAAATCTCAATTTGACTTACTAAATCATCAACTTCCTTTGAATTTACTAATGTTTCATTCATTTGTTGTCTATCGGCTACGATATCATATGGCTGAACTTCTACAATTTCATTTTGAACTTGTGGTGTTGCCTGAGCCTGTGGTACCGCTGTTGTAGACTTACTAAAATCTAGTCCCATGAATTTTCTCCTTTATCCTCTTCTAAAAAGTTTATCAGCGAGAGAAGCTAAGAAGCCTCCGCCTCCGTCTCCGCCAAGTGGGGGTACATCTACGCCATACATAAATTCCCCGATTTGATGTTCTTCAAATATATTTTTATTGAAAAATCCTTCTACGCTTTGGTAACCAGTTGGTACAAAAAATACTACGTCAAATCCAATTGAATTAAGATATGCAACAACTATTGAATCTTCAAGAGAAATAGCTTTTTCTGTTGCATTAATATAAAGTATCTTTGGATTCTTTTTAGTAAAATCAAAGCTTTGGACCCTTCTTATAACATCCTGATTTAAGTTAAGAGCAACTGATACAATTGTGTATTCTGTACCATTTTCAAAAGTGCCCTTAATTATTTTTTGGTCTATTAATTGTTGCAATCTTTCTAACATGAAATCTTGCATGTCTTCTCTAATCACTCTGTACTTAAACAGCGGATGAGATTTAATTTTGTTTATCTGCAATTTACCATTTTTCAAAAACTCTGCTGCATGAGCTTTCATTGGATTAGGTGTTGTACTTGTAATAACTGATGGTCCATAAACTAACATGGTATCATCTGTAACTAACTTATCCACACTTTCCCAATATTCATCTAGGTTTCTGTTCTTAACTCCTGATACTTTTGCACATAATGTTGGTAAATTAACCATATCGTTAACTGTGCCAAAGCCTGGACGATATTTAAGTTCTTCATCCCATAAAATTGCAATTTCCTCATACATAGTTCTAAGGTTAATTGTCTGAGCTTTTTTAAATTGGTTTTGTCTATAAAGGCCTGTATCTTGATATAAAATATTGTCAAGAGAACGTTCTGCCTGATATGCAGCTGTTCCAATTGTGACAGGTTGTCCTGGTTTTGGAAATGCTTCTAAAACCATGCTATCTTCAAAATTTATTTCATAGAGCATCTTATCTTCTAAGACACATCTTTCATTGCGATTTGGTACTAAAATAAGTACATCAACTGGAAGTTTAGCTAAAAATTTAACGAATATGCTCTCTGTTTCATTTTTACATCCACCTAAGTAAATAAAACAGCCTAATCTAGCACGTTCCCAGTTTTTGAATAAAATATCGCCGTAACGTTTTAGCCAACATAATATATATACAGCTTTATTCATCAACTTATTTAGATTCATTTCTGGGTTTTTAGCCTCTTCATACATAACTTCATTAAATGCATATATCATTGACTGTTGCAAATCTAAGTTCGATGGGAAATTAATGTTTTTGCTTATTTCAAAAATCATCATATTGATATCTTTATAATTTCCACGCTTAATTGCAGATATCTCACTTACTGAAGGTATTTCGATTGTTTTTTCTACAACACAAATATTTCGATTGTTACTCTTAAGCTCCTGTTGGAACGTTAACATCTCATTTTGATATGTTAGCTTGTCTTCTACACCGTTAATTCTAATAAAGGCATTGTAATAAAATTTTAAATCATTACCTCTGCTTGAAATCGGTGTTAAAATGTCTTCTAAACCTTTTCCTTGTATCCAAGCATTGGTGCAATTATGAACAACTGGCTCCCCACCAAAAATATTTGGGTGTGGAGCATTTGCCTGTGGAGTATTTGCTTGTGGAGCATTTGCCTGTGGGGCATTTGTCTGTGGAGCATTTGCTCTAGTCAAATTCACTCTAGGAGCTTTTGATGTGGTTTCATTAACCACTTGGCCTTTTAACATATTAAAAGAAAAACTATCTGAGATTTGTTGTGGATTTTCTACCAGAAACTTTTCTGAATAACTTCCTTGAGAATCCACTTTCCGATATGCTTGCCCTTTATCTTTGAAAACCATCACTATATCACAACCTGCTTTACCTAATATAGATAAAAATTGCAATTCGTGCTTTGAAATATTTCCTTCGTAAAGAACTTTTGGCAATTCTCCTTCTCCCAAACGATTAACAACTCGCTCAAATTTATAATATAGCCAACACATAAATTTAATATATGCGTTTTTTAGCATATTGTCATTTTTTCCCAATTTTTTAAGAGTCATAAGCTCTTCATAAATTGCATCTGCAACAGTTGCATTTTGATACTGATTCATTCTTGGCAACCATTTTTGTAACTGCGACTTGAAAAAATCAATATTCATCTGAAATTCCGTTCCAAGCATTTCCTTATAGTATTCTAAATTATGTTCTGTAGGATTTGAAATTCCATTTTCAATTACAACACCAGTTTTTAGTGCTATATCATAATACTTTTTTAGAAACTTTGAAACTTCTTCATTATATTCTTCTATTCTATATATGTATACTGCTTTTTCTTGTCTCATATTTAAGCCTACGAAAAAGTCTTCTAATCTATTTATTTTCTTATGTTCAAACATGTATATCCCTCTCCTGTAGTCTTATAGCCTATGTTACCATATTTTAATAAATTTAACAATGTAGTATTTATGAGATAACTATGCTATACTTATCTAAGTCGTAAGATAATTAAAGCCAAACCCCCTTATATTACTATCAATACAGGGGATTTTAAGAATTTCAAAGAAAAATCAAAAAAACGTATTTTTATGAGAATAAAACGTTTATATAAATGTTATTTTAAGGAGTTGCAATGAAAAATTCAAAACTTTTTTATAGTGTAGGGGCCCTTTTATATTGCCCAGCAAATAATGAAGGGATTGCTTCTAATATAATAAGCGAAAAATTCGGGGATAAGTTTTCGCTAGCACTTTGTTTAGAAGATACTATTAATGATGATCACGTAAAAGAAGCAGAAAATACATTAATATCATCATTACAAAATATTTACTATTCGTCAAAAATCCAAAACTTTTTTATACCAAAAATATTTATTAGAGTAAGAAACTCTGATCAAATTTCTGATTTATGTCAACGCCTTGGAAATTCACGAAGTATAATTAGTGGTTTTATAATTCCAAAGTTTGAACTTGCTAGTGCAAATAAATACATTAATGAAATCAAAAATGTTAACTCATTATATCCTGAAACATTTTATATGATGCCTATTTTTGAAAGTCCTTCAATAATAAATGGATTAGAACGTTTCAAGATTTTATATTCATTAAAGGAACAACTTGATTCTATTGAACCATATGTTTTAAATATTAGGGTTGGTGGAAACGATTTGTGCCATGCCTTTGGATTTAGGCGACACAACAACGAAACAATTTACGAAATCGCCCCTATTGCAAATATCTTATCAGATATTGTTACAGTCTTTGGTGGTGATTATGTAGTTTCTGGTCCTGTCTGGGAATATTTTAGTGGACCTAATTGGAAATCTGGAATGGAAGCTGAAATAAAAAAAGATTTACTTTTTGGCTTTATTGGAAAAACCGTTATTCATCCAAATCAAATTGCTGTTGTAAATGAGGCTCTTAAAGTTTCAAAATTAGACTTTGATGATGCTAAAGAAATTTTAAATTGGGATATGAATTCAGCATCGTTAGTATCTGGAAATTTTGACCACCAGAGAATGAACGAGTATAAAACTCACTATAATTGGGCAGCTAAAATAATGATGCTAGCTCAAGAGTATGGTGTAACAGATAATTCAACTACAAATTCTAAAGAAAAGATTTTACTTAAGAATTAAATTTATGTGATTTTAAATTATATTTTTATTAAAGCTGCCTTTATCCTAAGGATTTCGGCAGCTTTTTTATGTATATGCTAATTTTTATGCATCTGCTAATTTTTTTATAATTCCGCAAGCCTTATAATGCTCTAAATGATGGTAAACTACGGGAACATTTTTTTCATCTGCTAAACGAATAAGATGTTTTAATTCTAAATCATCTTTATGTTTTTCATCTATTAAAACTCTCCAAGGTACCCTGCGTAATAAAACTCTTGTGGTTTCACCTATACCTGGTTTCACTAAGTTAATATCATCAATTCCATATTCTTTAGCTATGGCTTGAACTTCTTCTAAACCGTATTGATACTTTTTGAATTTTGATTTTTTATTTTCTGTGTCTTTTTTATTTTTCTTATTCGTGCTATTTTCACCTATAGTCTTATTACATTCTGAAAAATCAAATTCCTTTTCTATTGCATTAATAAACTCGTAGGATAAATCGTTATCTTTTAATTCTCCATAATAAACTGCTCCGTGAAAATCATCTTTCTTAATAATATCACTGCGTAAAAAAGTTCGACTTATTAGTCCCGAAACTGTACTATTAAGGCATGAACTTGGTATTAAAATATCTTCATGAGTTCCACAAAGCTCTGTTACACCGGCTGGATCTGCCACAACTGCAATATCAGATGATACCCCTTCAAATTCTGCTATATCCTTTTGAAGCTCTCTTAATATAGCACCTTTTCCAATCCATCCATCTACAAATAAAAGCTGACTTGGTTTATGTCTTTTAAGCATATAATTCATTGCATTTTTATCTATCCCACGGCCACGAATTATAGAAATAGAATAATGTGTAGTTTTTATATTGTATTTTTTTTCTATGTAATGCTTAAGCAAAATTCCAATTGGAATTCCAGCTCGAGCTAAAGATACTAATACAACATCTTTTCCCTTTTTTTCTATTACTTTATCTCCTAACTGCTCTATGGCCTTGGCATTAATTTTTGCAAAAACCTCTAATGAGTTTTCATATACTTCCATATATTTAGGAGTTGGCACATATTCGATAGGTAACATTTCTGAATAATGACGTCCTGATTGAATAAGTTTTTCTCTTTCTTCTGTAGGCTGAGGTTTCACCTGTCCTGTTATATCTTTTAAAAGTAAAATTACATCTTCTTTTTTGTACGAACTTCTCATTTATCTCACCCACCTTACACATACTATTTCTTTATTTCCAACTTTTTCTAGAGCCTTTACCAAAGATAAAAGTCCTAAATTTCCAAGGAATTCTCCTTGTTTTTCTTTATCATTAAATCCTGCATCCGTTACAATTATTACTTGATCGTATTTAGATAAATCGTAAATGAAAGTAGTCCTTTTGCTATCGTAAAAACTATTTATTTCATATCTATTGTGAAACAAATAATCTTTTGAAGCACTTACTGCAATTGGACTTCTCGTAGTAGAATGGGTCTTTACATCTAATCCCATGTCTTCTATAACCTTACCTGTAAAAATAGCTGGATACATAAATTCTTCTGTACCCATTACTAATATATTTTTTGCATCTTTTTTTACAAGCTTACTGATTTCTTTTCCAAGGTTGTAACAGGCTTTATCATATTCTTTTCCATCTACTACTTTTCTTGAGTTCAAATATCCTTGAACCTCCTTTATTTCTGGTAAAATTGTAGGAGTTTCATTTGATTTTTCATCTATCTTCTCCACTTCATAACTGCCATCATTTACAAAATTTTCTACCCTTTGTGGATATGTGCTATGGTCAGTTTTTACTAAATAATGGATTGCTACATTTTTTTCATTGTAATTATTTAAGGCTTTTTCATCCATTCCATTTAAAATTGAAGCTACAGAAAATTTTATTTCTTTTGAATATTTTTCCCTTAATATATCCACAATCTTCATAATTGTATTTCCTGTGGTTACTTCATCTTCCACAAATATAATTCTATCTGCCCATTTAATCCACTTTACTACGTCACTTTCCACAAGCTTTTGTTCTGTAGCATGACTGTGAGATTCTGTAAAAAATATATATTTTTCATTATTCACTTTCTCTCGTGTGGTTTGCATATATTTTGCCCCTAAATCAATTGCAACTCTTGCTCCTATAGCTGTAGCTGTTTCTGCAAAACCTATTAAAAGTAACTTTTCATTTTTGTATTTTTGCTTTAATGTCTCTGCTAATTCGTCAAACATCCCTAGTGCTTTTGAAGGATTAACTGCTACATGTTTTCCTTGAAGTATATTAGTTACAAGATAAGTTCTCTTTGTATTATTTTCTCTTTTTGATATTCTTACTATTTCCCTTTGGGTGTACATTTTTAACTCCTTTTTTTATCTGTTTTTAATTCTAATCATCGTCTTATATAGACTTATTCCGATTCCATTATTATATCAAAAAGACGCCTATGTGTTTAGGCGTCTTTTTTGCTTTGCTATTTTAATTTAATTTTTTGAATTGATCTGAATTTTTATTATTGCGTTTATTTTTAAATTTGTTTTAGGTTATTTTTAGTTATTAAAAATTATTTTACATCTACTAATGTGTATCCTGCATCTTCAATAACTTTTTTGTATTCATCCTTTGACACTTCACGAGATGTTTCTACCTCTGCTTTTCCTGCTTCATGATCTACTGTTGCAGTTACTCCTTCCATTCCATTAAGAGCATCTGACACATGTTTTTGGCAGTGCATACACATCATTCCTTCAATAATAAGTGTTTGTTTCATCTTTAAGTTCTCCTTTTCTATATCTGAAATATTTTTCTTCTCAATTTTTGAATCGTAATTTATAGAATCTTTTCTTACTTTAACAATTACTTCATCATTGTTTGAGATTGTAGCATTCTTTTTGAGTTTAACGAAATTAAGTCTAAGAGCATTAGTTACTACACAAAAACTTGATAAACTCATGGCTGCTGCTCCAAACATAGGGCTTAATGTCCAACCAAATAGGTGAACATAGGCACCTGCTGCAAGTGGAATTCCTATAACATTATAAATGAAAGCCCAAAATAGGTTTTCATGAATGTTTTTAATAACTTTTTTACTAAGGAAAATTGAATTTGGTACATCCATTAACTCTTTTTTCATAAGAACAACATCTGCTGCATCTATAGCCACATCTGTGCCTGTTCCTATTGCAATACCTACATCTGCCGATGTAAGCGCTGGTGCATCGTTAATTCCATCTCCTACCATTATAACTTTATTGGCTTTTCCTTTTTTATTAAGGCTAGCTTTAATTTTTCTTATATTAGCTTCTTTATCCTGAGGCAAAACATCTGCTATTACTTCATCAACTCCTGCTTTTTTAGCTATTGCTTTTGCAGTTTTTTCATTGTCTCCTGTAAGCATAACTACTTTTTTGCCCATAGCGTGAAGTTCATTTATTGCTTCTTTTGCATCTTCTTTTAAAACATCTGCAATTCCTATAATTCCAAGTATCTTGTTGTCCTTTGCAAAAAATACTGGTGTTACTCCTTGCTCTGCTAATTCATCTGATTTTTTTTCTACTACATTTGGAATAGTTAAAACGTTTGAAATAAACTTTTTATTGCCTCCAACTATTAACTTTCCTTCCAAATCTGCTGTTAATCCATTTCCTGGATATGCCATAAAATCAGTCACTTCTTTTGGTTCTATTTTATTATTTTTGCCATAAGCTAAAACTGCTTTTGCTAGTGGATGTTCACTTTTTTTCTCAAGGGCTATTGCTGCTTCTATTAATTCTTCTTCTGTAGAATTAATAGCAATAATATCTGTTACTACTGGTTTTCCCGTAGTAAGTGTTCCAGTTTTATCCATAACAACTACATCTGCATTTCCTGTATTTTCAAGGGCTATTGCATTTTTATATAATATGCCATTTTTGGCTCCCATACCATTTCCTACCATAATGGCTACTGGTGTGGCAAGTCCAAGTGCACATGGGCAACTAATTACTAAAACTGCAATTCCTCTTGCTATGGAATAGCCAAAGCTTCCACCGCACAATAACCAGATTATTGTAACAATAACAGCTATGGAAATTACTATTGGAACAAATACTCCTGAAACTTTATCTGCGATTTTAGCAATTGGAGCTTTTGTAGCTGCTGCATCTGACACCATTTGTATTATTTGAGAAAGAGAAGTGTCTTTTCCTACTCTAGTGGCTTGGCACTTTATAAATCCAGTTTGATTAATTGTAGCTGCTGACACTTGGTCTTTTGCTTTTTTATCAACTGGAATACTTTCTCCTGTAAGAGCCGATTCATCTATTGCACTATTTCCTTCTAAAATTATTCCATCAACTGGAACACTTTCTCCTGGTCGTACTACAAATATATCTCCAGCTTTAACTTCCTGTATATCAACTGTTACTTCTACATCATCTCTAATAATTGTGGCTTGCTGTGGTGCCAACTTCATAAGGCTTTTTAGCGCATCTGTTGTACGTCCTTTTGAATAGGATTCTAACATTTTTCCCACTGTAATAAGTGTCAAAATCATGGCAGCTGACTCAAAATATAATTCATGCATCAACGTATGAATCTGTGTCATATCATTATTTTGAACTGCTGCTGTTAGCATATAAAGAATATATACACTCCAAGCAAAAGATACCCCTGAACCCATGGCAACTAAAGTATCCATATTTGGTGCAAGGTGTACTAAGCTTCCAAATCCAGCCACAAAAAACTTTTTATTTATAATCATAACCACAATTGCTAAAAGCATCTGTGTCATTGCTAGTGCTACGTAATTGCCTTGTAAAATACTTGGCACTGGCCAGCCCCACATCATATGTCCCATTGAAATGTACATAAGTGGAAGTAAGGTAATTATTGAATAAATTAGACGTTTTGCTATCTTTGGCGTTTCTGTGTCTTTAAGTGGTTCGTCGTTTATTTGTGTTGATTCCTGTGGGTTTTCACCTTTTACTGTAGCTTTGTAACCGGCTTTTGCTACAGCTATACTAATGTCATTTGGAGATGCAGTTCCTTGAACAATCATAGAATTTGTCAGCAAATTAACTTGAACATCATCTACACCTTCTACAGATCTAACTGCTTTTTCAACATGAGCACTGCACGCTGCACAGGTCATACCTGTTACATCATACTTATCCATATCTATGTCCTTTCTACTTCATTAACTTTTGCATAGTGTCTACAAGTTCATCCACTACTTCCTCATTACCTGCTTCTAAATTTTCAACTACACAGGTTTTAATGTGATTAGATAAAATCACTTTATTAAAACTTCTAAGTGCTGCACAAATAGCTGAAGTCTGTCTTAAAACATCGATACAATATGCATCATTTTCTACCATTTTTTTAACGCCTCGTACTTGGCCTTCTATTCTGCTAAGACGATTAATTATATCTTTGTATTCTTTTTCTGTGCGCTTTTTGCTTTTTCCAGTTCCGCACTCCTTACATTTTGTAACAGTTTCAGCTTCTGCTTGCTTTTCTATTTCTTTAGCTTCCACCTCAAGTGCTTCTCTAATCTCTGTGTTCACTTGTTCTTTTGATTCTTTATTACTTTTTTGCATATTTGACCTCCTGCAAAAGCTTTAAAGTTCCAAATACCCCTTAGGGGTATATCTATTACACTTATAAGATATACCCTAGAGGGGTATTTGTCAACATATAAATTCTATTTATTTACATCTCTAAAAATGCAAATACTTCCCTATAAAATCTTTCTCTAAGTTCTGTAGTTGCATTAAATATTTCGTGTCTTGAACCTTGATATTTACTTAATTTCACCTTTTTAAGCTTATGAGCGAACTTATCTTGAGCTGCATTTATAACCATCTTATCTTCTGAAGCCTGGCATAAAAGAACAGGTACTCTAATGTCTCTAGCATTATTTTTTACATAATGCGATGCTTTTAATGATGCTATAAGCCATCCATTTGTAGGACTTGTTGTGCGATATCTTGGTTCTTTTATTCTAGATTCTAATATATACTTAAATCTTTTTTCTGATATTGAATTGCTACCTGCAGGTGTAAGATTCTTATTAAATCCGTGACCTCCCGGAACATATTTTTTCTTTAATCCAAATAATTTTGTAAAAAATATTACTGCCTTAAGCTCCCATTTTTTTGCATCTGTATTCATCTCAATCATAGGTGAGCTTAAAATTGCTTTTTTAAATGTGCTTGGAAATTTTTCTAAATACAAAGCACCTATACATCCTCCCATTGAATGGGCAAAAAGCTTTAAGTCTTTCGTCTTCTTCTTTTTTACTACTACTTCTTTTATAAATTTATGAAAATCTCTTATGTACTCTAAATAACTTTCTACATGAACTTTTTCAAATCCAGACACTTCTCTATCAGAATTTCCATGTCCTCTGTGTTCTAATAGAAAAACTGAATATCCCATTCTGTAAAAATAGTACAACATCTCATAATATTTACCTACGAATTCACAAAAACCATGAGAAAAAACAACACTGCCTTTCTCACCGCCATTAACCGCATAATAATATTTAAGCCTAAGTCCATCTTCTGTAACAAGTTCTCCTTGCTGTAAAATATTTTTTGCAAAAGGAATAACCTCGTTTTTCATTCTAATTTCATAGTCATCTTCACGTATAAGTATGTTTTGAATAAAGTTTTGAATTTCTTCTCTATTTTTCACTCTACTTTTTGTAATTTTTTTCATGTTTATGACCTCTTCTTATTAGCTAATTTTATTTTTTACATGCTTAATTAGTTTTTTAAATCAACATTTTTTGCTTAACGTTTTTTACTTTTAACAAGTTTACCTTGCTTTCTATATTTACTTGGAGTTAATCCTGTATGTTTTGAAAAGACTCGTCTAAAATGTTTATCGTCACAATATCCAACCTGTACAATAATATCTCCTATTGGTTTTTGAGTTGTAACAAGCAACTTTTCAGCTTCTTTAATTCTTATCTCCGTTAGCACATCTATGTAGTTTTCTCCTGTTTGCTCTTTAAACTTTCGACTAAAATAACTTGTGCTTAGATTACAATTTTCCGCTAGTACTTCAAGTGTAAGTGGTTCTTTGTAATGTACTTTCATATATGCAATTGCTCTCTGTGCAATTTCTTTTTCTCCTACACTTCCTCCTAATACCGTGTGACATACCTCAACTAAAAGTGTTTGAAGAGCCCTTAATTTTTTAGTTCCATCAAAAATATGTCCTATTGCATTAAATCGAGCTTCCGGACACATTTCCATCTTCATGTTTTCCTCAAGCTGCTTAATATTTTTATATACTTCTACACATAATTTTCTGTATACAGGTGGATAACTTTTTAATTTAGGTTCTGTATTTTCAAAGAAATTGTCAAACCACTCATTTATCAAATCCACATCTCCTAATGCGACGTATCTAATTAGCTCTTTTATACTCCTACGAGGTATAAATGAATATAGTTGTCTATTAATTTTATTTACTTCATCTGCAATAATAATGTCGCTATTATCTAACATTCTATACTCTTGAGCCATAACTGCTTGGTGCAATGAATGTTTTACATCCTTAAGTTCTCTAACCATAGGACCAATTGTAACTGAAACCTGGTAGTTGCCTTTTTCCACACTTAATTCTTCTAAAAGTTGTTTCAACTCTCTAATTTCCATGTAATCACGTTCTTTAGAATAATTTTCTGAATAGTTAACTATTCCAATCAATCCAATTGACAAAACATTTGAAGCAATAATTTCACTTGCACTATTTAGTGTTTCTACTGACTTTTTATACACCTTTGTTACAAATTTTAAATCTGACTGATAGATATTAAATTTATTAAATCCAACAATAATAACTCTATAATTTAAATGTCCTAAATTAAGCTTATATCTGTTGTTGATTTCTGGTAAAAGGAATTCAAAGTCTTTAGGCTTTTCTAAAATATTATCAACCATTCTCTTCATTCCTATACTTCTTTTCTTGAACTCATACTCTTCAAGTCTAGAACGCTCTATTCTTCTTCTCTCAACTCGTCTAATTGACGCTGTAAGTCTAGCCATCCTCATAATTACTTCTTCTTGTATTATTGGAGTAATCATCATTGCATCTATTTTATGATCAATAGCCTCATATGCAAAATCGAAATTCTTTTCTTCTATAATAAAAAAGAAACGTGCCATGTCTGTTCTCATGTGAACATAATCCATTAGTGTCCAATATATTTCTGGATTTAACATTTCTGATTTGTTAATCTTAAAGAAAAAAATCATTGGCTTAGTAAAGTCTATTTTTTTCACAAACTCTTTTTCTAATATAAGTTCATGAATTTCTACCTCGTAAGGTGAAAAACAATCTAGTTGTTGTATCTTTTCTATACTAATGTCTTTTTCATATATCAAAATTCTTTCCATATTCTTCCTCAATTCATGGTCATTTTTGTTTTACAATTATAACACCTTGTATGATTATTTATACCATGCTATTATACATCTATCGGCAACGAAGTACAAATGCTTTTGATTGCCGTTTTTGATTGGATTAATAAATGATTCGGTTCCCCGCCGTTTCATTTGACTATATATTGTAACCCTTTCCTTTATTCCCCTTATAAATATATATACCCCCCTTTTAAGCCTTGTCGGGAAGCAAGGCAACACACCAGAGATGCGCCCCTGCATTTGTGGTGTGTTTTTTTTATATTATGTTTTTAACTTTTGTATTTTTATACATTATTTTTTATAAAAATAGGTATTTCAAAAGCCCTCCGCAAGACAAATTATCTTGTAGGGGGCTTTTTTGCTCAATTAAATTGTGCGCTTATGAAATTTTTCTGAGTTTAGCCTCATTTAAAACCTCAATCTTATATTTTTTTGCTATGTTAATACAATTTTTGTAAGCATTAATATTCTGAATAATATTCGTGTCGTGAGCATCAATTCCCACAACTGCTTTATTTCCAACCTCTGAAACTATTTTCCAAAAAGTTTCATTTGGATAATGTCTTCCTGTTGCCATTCCAAGCATATTTAATTCAAGAGGAATATCCATTTTTTTCATTTCTTCGCACATATATCTCATATGCTTATCATATATTTTTGAATCTCCAATATAATGAATCAAATCTGGGTGAGCTAAATATGTAAAATTACCAGTTTGCATACCTTCTAATACTAACTCTACATAAGTACTCAACACTTTTTCATCTTCTGTTGGTGTTCCTGCATATGGACCATCAAATTCTGTTCCAAGGAAATGCTGTCCCATTATTAAATAGTCAATTCCATAATCCTTACATATTTTAACTTGTTCTTCATAGAATGCTCTCATATACTCTGTTTCAAATCCAATATACAATTCAATATCATTTTTGTACTCTTGTCTAAGCTGCTCTATTGTATGAACATAATCCTCTACTTCACTGAGTTTCATTCTCATTCCTGAAACTTCACCATTTTTAAATGGGCAAAAAACGTGATCAGAAAATCCAAATTTTTTAATTCCCATCTCTATAGCTGTTTCTACGTATTCTCTTTCTGTTCCATAAGCATGCTGACATCTGAAAGTATGTGCATGAAAATTTGCAGTCATAAATTTTTCGTTACTTTGTGACATATTACTCTTCTTTCTTTTTTACTTTTGTGACATAGGCCATGGCACTTTGTCCTGCTACAAGTCCTTCTCCTACTGCCTTTGAAACCTGAAGAGGTAATCCTGTACAGTCTCCTGCAGCATATAGACCTTCTATATTTGTTGCCATTTTTCTATCCACTTTTATATAATTTCCTTCTAGTTCAAGACTTGGGAAAAGCTCATTTGGAGCTATTGTTGGTCTTAAAATAAAGATTCCTTCAACATTATATTCATTCTCTGCAATCTTTAATTTTTCAACTTTGTCCTCTCCCTCAATTGTAACTTTTTTAGGATTCTCGAAGTATTCTACATTACAGCCAATACCTTTTAAAAATTCTGCCTCTTTTGCGTCTGATGCACCGTAACCAATTACAGCTACGTCTTTTCCTCTATAAAGCATTCCATCACATGTAGCGCAGTAACTTATGCCTTTTCCTAGATGTTCTTCTTCTCCTTGGAATTTTTTTCCTCTAACAATTCCACCTGTTTGCACTAAAGCATATGCTTCGTAAAAATCACTTCCTGCACTTACCATCCAACTATTCTTATTTTTCATAGTTGTAAGTACACGACCTTCTTTGATTTCTACACCCATTTTTTTAGCATGGTCTAAATAAATTTCCATTAATTCTCCACCAGTTTTTCCTGGAAGTCCTAAATAATTATCTATTTTTTCTGCTTTCATAAGTGGGTTTTCTTCTATAGATGTTCCTATTACTAAAACGCTTCCTCCACGTTGCCTTACATTGATAGCAGCTGAAAGTCCTGCTGGTCCTAATCCTATTACTATTACATCATACATAATCGTTACCTCCGTTTTATTTGCATCTAATTGTATCTAATCTTATATTCTATGATTCTTATATTCTTATGAGATTGTATCAACACTAAACTTATATTGCATACAATCTTTTCAATAACATTACCTTACTTGATGAATTATTTAATGTCAAGGGAGTTTATATTTTTTTAAGGAATTGTGTAACTTTATCACCTTTAAAAAAGTCCCTTGCTTTTTTACTTGCAAGGGACTATATAAATATAATTCTAATTATATTTAGCATTCAATTCTCACTGGTGAGTCTTGAATAACGTATTAGCTTTTTTATGGTTCTGTTGAACCGTATTTAATTCCTGACCAATATAGTGGAGATGTTACCTCCGCTTCTGGATTAAGTTCCACGTCTTTTAAGATATATTTCAAAAATTCTGGAACTCCTGTCCTATCTACTATGTAACCTATATGCTCTTTTCCACCTGGTGCAGTTGGATCAATGTATTCTTTAGCAAAAGCATAAACATTTGCAACGATTTTAAGAATGCTTTCCTCGTCAACCCATTTTATCCAATCAACTCCAAGTCTTGGATTTTTCTTTCCTGTTCGTCCAAGTAAAGTTAATTTATATAACTTCTTGGTGCTTCTAGTCCATGCCATATTTGGACAAGCAAGTACACACTCTCCACAGCCTAGACATTTTTCTTCATTACGAACTGGTCTATAATTAACCATTTCAAGGGCTCCTACTGATTTTCTTGAGCAACGTTTTACACATGCTCCACAGGAAATACAACGGTTTGGGTCAAACTCTGGCATTGACATTCCTATAATTCCAAAATCATGCATTCTTACCTTACAGCAGTCATTATGACAGCCAGTAAATGCTACCTTTACATGAAGATCATTTGGGAAAATTGTTTTTTCCATCTTTCTTGCAAACTCTGTTGTATCATAGCAAGCATATGGACATATTGTATTTCCTACACAAGCCATAATGTTTCTTGTTCCTGAAGATGAATAACCTGTATCTGGATCTTCTTGATTAATACCTAAGCCTTCGATAATAGGTTGAAGTCTTTTGTTTACTTCTGGCATTTTTTCATATGGAATACCCGGGATTTCAAAACCTTGTCTAATTGTTAAATGTACTGTTCCATTTCCAAATTCATTTGCAATATCTTGAATATCCTTTAAATATTTTGCATCCATTCGTCCACCTGGCACACGAACTCTTGATGCTGCCAGCCCACGCTCTTTTGTTACACGAAAGGCATTTTTTTTCAATTTCTTAGTATTTACATCCATTACATTTCCCTCCTTAATCCACTAGATTCTTACCTTGTGTGTAATTAAATACAGGGCCATCTAGGCAGACATACTTATCTCCAATTCGGCAATGTCCACATTTTCCAATGCCACAGCACATTTTTCTTTCTTGTGAAATCCAAATATTTTCCTCTTTAAATCCTCTTTCTAAAAGTGCCTTCACTGAAAAACGCATCATTGCAGGTGGTCCTACAACTATTGCCACAGCCTTTTCTACATCTGCAAGTTTTAAGTCAGGAATATACTGTGTTACTAGACCAATCTTGTGATCCTTAGTCTCTATACCTGCGTCTAATGTTAAAATAACATTCATTTTTTGACGCCAATACTCAAAATCTTTTTTAAATAAAATATCTTTATCTGATTTAAATCCTGTAATAATTGTCATGTCTTTTCGCTGATTGTCATGGTCTGCAAAATATTGGATAACACCTCTAACTGGTGAAACTCCCGTACCACCGGCAACTACTACAAGTTCTTTATCTTTATACTCTTCTACATCAAAACCATTTCCATAAGGTCCACGTAAAAAAAGTTTATCTCCTTCATAATGTTCAAACACTTCATTAGTAACCTTACCTACTCGTCTAATTGTAAGATCGATTAATCCGTCTTTAATACCTGAAACTGAAATTGGTGCCTCGCCATATTTTGGAATAGACACTTCAAAAAACTGTCCAGGCTTTACATCTCCTTCATATGTCATTCGAAATGTATATTCAATATCTGTATGTTTAATTACTTCTTTAATTTCTGAAAGAAAAGGGACGTATTCATTTTTAGTCACTTCTTTAGCCATTTGCTGACACCTCCTTCATTGCTGTATCAAGTTTGTTTAAAATATTTGAAAAAGAGATATACTCAGGACAAATATCATCACAACGTCCGCAACCTACGCACATATTGTAGCCAGTTCTGTTGCGATAATCTAAGGCTTTATGTAATGTTTTAAATCTCATTCTTTCGCCATTATTTTTACGATAGCTACCGCCACCTGCTACATCGGTATATCCATCAACCATACATGAAGCCCAAACTCTACGACGCTCACCTACTTTTCCATTTGCATCGTAATATACGTCCTGCATTGTAAAACATGTACATGTAGGACATACAAAATTGCATCTTCCGCAGTTAATGCAACGTCCTGCATATTCTTCCCAAATTTTGCTCTTTGATACATCATATGAAAGATTTTTTGGAATTGATACTCTTGTAGTTGTTTCTTTAACAAAATCCACTGTAACGTCTTCCTCTTTAAGCGAATTCTCTTTGGCCATTTTTCCTAAAATATCTTTGGCCTCGTCCCATTTTACATCTAATTCGTATCCATCTTCTCTTACATTCAATCCAATGTCATAATTGTCAGATTTGTTAGTTCCCATATCTACACAAAAGCACGAATCAAAAGCTTTGCTACATCCAATCAATACAAAATGAATGTTATCTCTTAATCTTTTATAGTAATAATCCTTTGGTCCATTATTTAGATACATTTCATCCATTCTTTCAACAGCATGAAGATCACAGCTTCTAAGGAAGATAATAGCCCCTTTATTTCTAGGCATATCAGCTTCCTTTACTGAGTCTTCTGTAAAATAAAATAATGTCTCTGAAACTGGATTTAATACTTCTTTAAAAGAATATTGTGATTTCAAAGATAACTCCATATCTTCTACATTTTTTACTTTGTCATATCTTATACAATCAGTATCTGAAAATCTACCTTTTCCCACAAAAACTTTAGGTGCATATATCAAATATTTTTCAGATAATTCGCCAAGTAATTGATTAAACTCTCTCTCGTTTAATTTGTATCCCATGTATTTTATGCCTCCCTATTTCTTGAACCTATCATGTAAGGTACTGCCACAAAAATAATTCCACCAATCATATTTCCTACAGTTACTAATCCTAAATTGTAGAACCATCCACCTAGTGTCACTCCTGTACCTTCTGGTGTTAATAAACCTATTGTCAATAAAGTCATATTGGCAATACTATGCTCAAATCCTGTAGTAATAAATGCAAATAAACACCAGAAAATCATAATTAATTTTGCACTATCACTTTTTGTTCTAAATCCACACCAAACTGCAAGACATACTAGAATATTACATAAAATACCTCTTACTAATAATTCCACTGGTGTTGCTGACATTTTTGCATATGCTCCGTTCGCCATAAACTTTGCAACTGCACCTGTTCCTAAACCTGAAAGTTTATATAACACTGCTAATAAAACTGAACCTATAGCATTTCCAATCCAGCATACTATCCAAAGATAAATTGCATCACTTAATTTAATTTTTTATTGAATAAACCTGCCGACATGACTAGATTATTACCGGTAAAAAGTTCTGCTCCTCCGATAACTACAAGACTAAGAGCAACTCCAAATGATGCTCCCATAACGACCTTTGTTGCTGGCGAACCATTTAACATTCCGCCAATTGTAAAGATTAGCAAAATACCAAAACCTATATACATTCCTGCTAAAACAGAATGTAATAAATAACCACAAAAATTACTTTTCAAAAAATTCACTTTTGTTTTTGCTGCATTTGATACGTTTTCAAACTCATCCTTATACATATAATTTCCCTCCATTAATATTTTATTTAACATATCATATATCGAATGGAGAGACCGTGAGCATAATCACGATATTGAGTCAAATTATCATTTAGTTGTCATTTTCGTTAAAATTGCACATTTTTACCTTTTATTTTTTGTGCACAAATTCTCTTATATCTTCAAGTTTTTTTACATACCATGTGTTATGTTCAACAAATATATAACCTTCCTTCGAAAGATGTTTAACAATTCTAGAGATTGTTTCTCTTTTTGATCCTACAAGCTCAGCTAAAAAAGTTATGGAGAAATCAAATTTAATCTCAATTCCCCTAGTAGTTTCAACTCCATAATCTTTTCTTGAAAAAGACAATACTTCTCCTTTATACCCAATTGTTATTATTTTATCATAATTTTTATATTTTTTTTAGATTTTATATATTTATTTAATAAAATAGCCGACAATATCTATGAAAAGATATTATTTTTTACCTTAATTTTTCTTTCAACTATCTTTTTAAATATTACGATTGTAGGTGAACCCTTTGGAAAAAATAAAAGAAGTACTGCTACTTATATCCGCAATACTATTAATTTTGTGTTTTATAAAAACTTTCCTTATAAAAAAACCAACTGCAAAAAATGTGCGTTTATTACTTACTTCTGTGCTGTTTCTCCACGTTGGTAATTTCATATTCATGACCTACCCTACAGTTCTTGGGCGTTCTATAGCTTATTCCTTGTATTTTATTACAATGGATGTAGCTTTATTTTTGCTACTTAACTTTTCTATTAAGTATACTCGACTTAATTTTAAGTTCATGCCTTTGAATGTAGTTTTTTCGGCCCTTGTAATTTTGGATTGTTTTTCTATCTTAATAAATCCAATCTATCATCACGTTTATGTATGTACTTCAAAAGGAATTTCTGTTTCCCAAGGGCACCTTGTTATGACTACATATTGGGGATTTACATATCATCTTGCTGTTTCACTTACGCTTTTTATTTTTTCCCTTGGAATTTTATTTTACAAACTTTTCCATACTCCAATTGCATATTTACAAAAATATATTTTTATCAACATTTGTATGTTAGCAGCAATAGCTGGAGATGCCTTACATTTCTTCAACAACGAACATAATTCTATCTCCTTAATATGCTATTCAATTTGTGCTATTCTGGTCTTTTATTTTACATTAGAGTATGTTCCAAAACGCTTGTTAGACGGTATGTTATCTCAAATCGTTTCCAATATAAATAGTGCTCTTGTCTTTTGTGACATTGACCATAATTATATTTTATTAAATAATTCTGCGAAAAAACTTTTTAATATAAAAAGTGATGATGAATATTATAAATGTCAACCTCTCTTAAAAAAATGGTTGAATAATCCTGACTTAGATACTGATTTAGGTGATTTCACTTGTTTTTATAATGGTGAATTCGATTCAAAAACTATGCATTTAG
Organism: Lachnospiraceae bacterium C7; assembly: GCA_900113385.1. Lineage (GTDB taxonomy): Bacteria > Bacillota > Clostridia > Lachnospirales > Lachnospiraceae > Roseburia. The sequence continues at coordinate 4,514 of FOPE01000009.1, read as the reverse complement.
AAATCGCCTATAGAAATATATATAACGCCAACAATATTAGAGTAGGTTCATATTATCAAATTATAGACACTACTGAAACTATTGATACCCTTGAAAAAGAGCGATATCTTGCTAAACATGATGCTGTAACTGGAATATATAATAAAAACCACTTTTATACTCTAGTTCGTCGTCAGCTCGAAGAATTTCCACAATATCGCTATCTTGCAGTTGTTGTTTCAATAAATGAATTTAAACTTATTAATGATGTTTTTGGCCCAAGAATAGGTGATGATGTACTTTTTGTAACAGCCGCCGCTTTAAAAGAGCTTCATAATAATCATAAAATTTTATATGGACGAATAAGCAGTAACAAATTTGGAATTTTAATTAAAAAAACTGACTACCATCGTGATTATATATATGAGCTTTTTGATAAAGTTTCTAAGACTTATAAAAAAATATACTACCCTATCGTATATCACATTGGTGTTTTTGAAATATCCGATGACCGAATTCCAATTGCACTTATGTATGATAATGCAGTTCATGCTATTGAAGATTTACATAATAACTATAAACTTCAAATTTCAAATTATAGCGAACGACTTAATCGAAAACTCTTGTGGGAACGAGAAGTAATTTCTAGCATTAACGAAGCCATTAGCAACGAAGAACTTCTTTTGTTTTTGCAGCCACTTATTAATAAAGACAATGCCGTTGTAGGAGCTGAGGTTCTAGTCCGTTGGGACCACCCTATAAAGGGACTTTTGTACCCAAACCAGTTTATTCCTATCTTAGAAAAAAATGGTTTAATTATTCAGCTTGACCAATACATGTGGGAACACGCCTGTGCTCTCCTTTCAAAATGGAAAAAACAAAATATGAAGAGCCAATCCGGAGAAAACATGTATCTTTCTTTAAATATTTCTCCAATGGATTTTTATTTTTTAGATGTTCATGAAGAATTTATAAGATTAATAAAAAAATATGATTTATCTCCTTGTGATTTACGTTTAGAGATTACTGAAACTGTTCTTATGCATGATATAGACCGCAAAATTGCTATTGTACAAAAGCTAAAAGATGATGGATTTATTATCGAAATTGACAATTTTGGCACTGGCTACACTACTTTAAATATTCTCCACAACTTGCCTATAGATGTATTAAAACTAGACATGTCATTCCTTTATGAAACAAGAAATCCTGATAATAGTGAGCGTATCTTAAATGACTTAATTGGCCTTGCCAACCAACTAGGTATCACAATTATAACAGAAGGTATAGAAGTTAAAGAACAAATAACTTTCCTTTCAAAAATGGGATGTTCCTTGTTCCAAGGTTTCTATTTTTCAAAACCAAAACCTGTAGATGAATTTGAAACAAATTTTTTAAAATAGATTTGAATTTGCTGCTAGAAAGCGAGTTTCTTACTGAAAAACGAGTTTCTTGCTAGGAAGCGAGTGGAGTAAATACTAGAATAATCTATTATGAAATATAAAAGAATGGAAGCACCTAATAAATAGTTGCTTCCATTCTTTTTCTTTTTATTTACGTTATCAATTCATATCGCCTAAGATTTGATACAAAATTTTATACAAAATCTTTGATTCCTCTGGATTCAAATTAATGCAAGCCTTCATCCCTTCTGGAACATCTAAGGCTTCTTCTCTAAGTTTCATTCCTTCTTCAGTAATTGAAACATCTAAAGATCTTTCATCTTTTTTAGATCTAACTCTACTAACTAATCCTTTTGCTTCCAACTTCTTTAGAACAGGTGTAAGGGTACCTGAATCTAAAAATAGGCATTCTCCGAGCTTTTTTACATTTAATGTATGTTGCTCCCATAAAACCATCATTGTCAGATACTGTGTATAAGTCAGATTAATTTTCTCCAAATATGGTTTATAACGTCTAACGATTTCTTTAGAGCATGCGTAAAGTGGGAAACACAACTGATTTTCTAGTTTAAGAGATTCGTATTTATCACTCATCTATAAAAATCCTCCCTGTGTTTGATTATTTTACAAGCTCAAGAACCTGCTCTTTTGAAATAAGACCAACAGATCTTCTAACTTCCTGTCCGTTTTCGATAACTACTAGACATGGAATATTAGTAATCTGATACTTTTGAGCTAAATCAGGTTCTTCGTCTACATTTAATTTTCCGATTTTAAATCCTTCGTGATCCTCTGAGGCAATTTCAGAAAGAATAGGACTTAACATTTTGCATGGTCCACACCAACTTGCCCAAAAGTCTACGATAACTGGTACATCTGATTTTAAAATTTCTTCTTCAAAGTTTTTACTTGTAACTTTTATCTCTTTCATTAGGATCCTCCTTAAAATGATTGTGCACAATTTTTTATATATTGATAGTACACAATTAGTGGATATTTGTCAATTAATTGCTTATTATATAATTGTCTCTAACACTTGTTGTTTATATCGGCTTTTCTTTTTATTTAAATAATAAAAATTAATTTATTCTCAACTTTACTCACACTCTTCTAAGGCATACTTACTTTTTCCATCAAACAAAATAGAAATAATTACAAATACAACTAATACAAATGGATAAATTAAATATGGTATAAAATTAAAACTTGGAATTTTGGCAATACTTGATGCCACCAAAAGTTGAGCACCATAAGGAATAATTCCCTGCATAATGCAAGAACTCACATCTAAAAGTGATGCTACTTTTTTTGGCTCAACGCCATATTCTTCTCCGATTTCTTTTGCAATAGGAGCTGCCACCACAATAGCAACTGTATTATTGGCTGTTGCAATATCCATAAATCCAGTTAAAAAAGCGATTCCTGTCATACCGCCGACTCTAGATTTTGCTCTTTTTTTGATAAATTCTAGAATAGCCTCAAAACCACCATTGCTACGTATAAGTGCAGTTACAGATGCAACTAAAATAGTTACAATCATGGTCTCAAACATGCCTGAAATTCCATTACCAATAGATGTTAATGAAGTAACATAATTCAAAGAACCTGTTAAGATACCAACGAAACCAAATAAAACAATTCCTATACTAAGTACAATAAATACGTTTAAACCTATGATAGATAATAAAAGAACTATAAAATATGGTAATGCTTGCCAAATATTAAAATCAAATTTTCCTATTAATTCGCCTTTATTCATTAGTGAATATACTGTAAGAATTATAAATGTCACTATTGCAGCTGGAAGCGATACTTTAATATTTGTTCTAAATTTATCCTTCATTGCTACGCCCTGTGTCTTAGTTGCGGCAATTGTTGTGTCTGATATAAATGATAAATTATCGCCAAACATAGAACCGCCAATTACAGCTCCTACACATAATGCTAAAGACAAGGATCCATTAGCTGAAATAGCTACTGCAATAGGTACTAAAACTGTTATAGAACCTACGCTAGTTCCCATGGCCATAGAAATCAAACACGCAATCAAAAACAATCCTGGCACTTCAAAATTATGTGGAATTACATTAAGTAACATGTTGGCTGTGCTAGTTGCTCCACCTGCTCCTGATGCAATTCCACTAAAAGCTCCTGCAAGTATAAATATAAAAAGCATCGTTACTATATTGTCATCACCTATGCCTTGTGCACAAATATGTATTTTGTCTTCAAACGAATATTTTCTGTTTTGGGCAAATGCCACTGCCAATGATATACTAAACGCTAAAACTACTGAAACTACATAAAATCCCATCTGTCCTTTTAGCGGATGTATGTATTCAAAATAAATACCATTTCCTAAATATAAAAGTAAGAAAACGGCTATTGGCAATAATGCCCAAGGATTTGCTTTCCTTTCATTTTCAATGTTCATAATATTTCTCCTTATATACAATTGTAAAAATTATACGACTTAACTAACAACAGTAACTCTCATTTGTCACTAATTTTATGTCACGACTGTTATCTTTTCATTAATTTAAAGTCAAAAATCGCCTTTCTATTTTATCAAAATCCAACATAAATCTCAACTCAAATACTTTATTCGGTTTTTTATTTAAATTATTTATTCGGATTTTTTGTTCAGATTTTTATTCGGTTGCTAGCGCCACCGTTTTGGTCATGCGTATAAGCTTCATTAGGATTTTATTGTTTACTTAATTTTATCACTGAGCACATGTTCATGGTGGGGGCGACTGGTGGACGACACGATAATGGGTATTTTCGAGCCCTCGAAACGTTTTGTCCCTTCTTCCACTGCCTTTTTTATACCGGGACCTGGATTTTTACGTGTAAAATTTCATTTTTGGAAATTTTACACGTAACGTTTTGATGTGTAGAGGCTTTTGGGGAACTAAATGGCTGCCAAATCATTATATTTAGCCACTTTCCTGCTGCAATAATCAATTTAAAACTTGAAAAGCACGGTATTCTTAACACTTTTTCAATTTTTAGTTTCCAAAATCCAATTCGCTTACGTGGAAATTTTCGATTTTTTAAATTTTACACGTAAATTTTTGAGTTCTGGTTCTTGGGGAAGGCGGGAAATTTATGGATTGGGGAGCATTTAGT
>FOPE01000027.1 GCA_900113385.1 Lachnospiraceae bacterium C7 | reverse complement strand
TTTTATTGCGACTATAACCAGACAATGGACCGTCGTGTACATAGAGGCTTTAAAGAATGTCGTTCTGAACTAGAAGCGATGTTCATGTAACTTATAAACAAGGTCACTTTTGAAGAAGTATTTACACAAACTTCTTTACACAATCTTTATTAATCGTTATTCTAACATCATGTAGTTAAATAATTACTGAACAAACTTTACAGCTGTTCCATATGCAATTACCTCAGCTGCTCCTTGCATAATTGCTGATGATGCGTATCTTACATTTACAACAGCATCCGCTCCAAGATTCATTGCTTCTTCAACCATTCTATTTGTTGCTAAAGCTCTAGCATCATTCATCATGTCAGTATAAGCTTTAAGTTCTCCACCTATAATTGTCTTCAAGCCTTGAGTAAAATCTCTACCGATATTTTTTGACTGGATAGTACTTCCCTTTACTAATCCAAGCATTTGTAAATTTTGACCACTAATATATTCTGTGTTAACTAATAACATAATTCTCCTCCATTACAAATATTTTTATTTTTTTAACTAATTTGTACTTTTTTAGACTATCATATTTATTTTTTTAAGTCAACAAAAAAGACTATAAATGCTAATTTGACTTTATACATTATCACTTTAGCCTTTATAGTCTCTAATTTGTAAAATTGTAAAACTACAATTTAGTTATAAAATTATAAAATAATCTTCTTTGGACACTTCTGAGCACATATTCCACATCCTGTACATTTATCTTGATCAATATATGCTATGTTGTCTACAACATGAATTGCATCTGAAGGGCAATTCTTTTCACACAAATGACAAGCTATACATCCTACTGAACATGCTTTCATTACATCTTTACCTTTATCTTTTGAACTACATTGTACGATGTGATCTGCATTATATGGTACCAATTCAATTATGTTTTGTGGACATGCTTCTATACATTTTCCACATGCTTTACATGCCATTGGATCAACCTGTGCAATTCCGCCTTCTGTAATATGAATAGCATCAAATGGACAAGCTTCTACACACTCTCCAAATCCTAAGCATCCATATGTACAAGCCTTTGGTCCACCTGCTGGAACAAATTTTAATGCTGAACAGCTTTTTACTCCTGTATAATCATAATTTGATTTTGCTTTATCACATGTTCCTGCACATTTTACAAATGCTACTTTTTTCTCTCCTTCTTCGGCTTTAACTCCCATGATTTCGCCAACTAAGGCAGCTACAGGAGCTCCACCTACAGGACATTGATTAACTGGTGCTTCACCTTTTGCAATAGCAGCTGCAAGACTAGAGCATCCTGCATATCCACAACCACCACAATTATTTCCGGGAAGTACATCAAGAATCTTTTCTTCTCTTTCATCTACAGGTACTTTGAATTTTTCCCCAGCTATACCTAGGAAAAATCCAATTAAAATACCTACGCAGCCTACAACTAATGCGGCTATTAATATCGCAGTAATATTCATTTGTCATTCCTCCTAAATCATACCTGAGAATCCCATGAACGCAATTGACATCAAACATGCTGTTAGAAGAACAGTTGCTGTTCCCTGAAATGTCTTTGGTATGTCATTATATTCAATTTTTTCACGTATACCAGCCATTAGGACAATTGCAATCAAAAATCCGATACCTGTTGCAAATCCGTATACAACACTTTCTAATACATTGTACTCATATGTAACACTATTTAATGCTACACCAAGAACTGCACAGTTTGTTGTAATTAATGGTAAATATACACCTAAGGCTTTGTAAAGCGAAGGTATTGATTTTTTTAGGAACATCTCAACAAATTGTACCAATGCTGCGATTACCAAAATAAATACAATTGTTTTTAAATATACTAAATCTAATGGTTCTAATATAAATTTATAAATTAAACTTGTTATAAACGCTGAAATTGTTATTACAAACACAACAGCGCCACCCATTCCAGCTGCGGTTTCTTTTTTCTTAGATACTCCAAGGAAAGCACAAATTCCAAGGAATTGACTTAAAACCACATTGTTGACAATGGCTGATCCTACTGCAATTAGTAGTAATTCCTTCATGATTTATTCCTCCTTATTTTTACTTTTTGTCAGTTTTCTTAGCTTCTGGTACTTTTTTTACTGGTGTTTCTTCTACTCCACTACATTTTCCAGCATTTGCACATCCAAGGCATGCTCCTGTTAAGCATCCTGAAGGTGGTGCAAGTGGTGTACCTTTCGCATCCATTTTACGTCTAATTATATTCATTCCTGCAACTAAAAAAGCTAAAACAAGGAAAGCACCTGGTGCCATGATAAAAATAGTAATTGGTGTAAACCACGCAAATTGTTTTAATACAGGTAAATCAAATAAAGTACCTGCACCTAAAAGTTCACGAACTAATCCAATACACATTAAACCAATTGTAAAGCCAAGTCCCATACCTAATCCATCAAAAATAGATGGAACTACTTTGTTTTTTGAAGCATAACTTTCAGCACGACCTAAAATAATACAGTTAACAACAATAAGTGGAATATAAACACCTAATGCTGCTGATAGTGCTGCAAAATATGCTTTCATCATAAACTCAACAACTGTTACAAGAGAAGCTACAATTACGATATAAGCTGGCATTCTTACACCGTTTGGAATAACTTTTCTAAAAGCTGAGATTATAAGGTTTGATAAAACTAGAACTACTGTTGTCGAAAGTCCCATACCAATACCGTTGATTGCTGATGATGTAACTGCAAGAGTTGGACACATACCAAGCATCAATACAAAAACTGGATTTTCCTTTATTATACCGTTGTATAATCGTTCTGTATTTTTACTCATCCTATTTACCTCCCTTTAACTCGCTATTAAAGTATGCTTTTCCGGCATTACATCCATTAGCCATTGCTTTTGATGTAATTGTTGAACCTGTAATAGCTTCGATTTCGTCATCTGAAGAAGGTTTCTGTTTAACTACTGTAAATTTGTCAACATTTTTGTTTTCAAATTGGCTATAGAATTCTTTTTCGCTAGCTTTTAATCCTAAACCTGGTGTCTCTCCTGATGAAGTAATTGAGTAACCATTAATTGTTCCATCGTTTTTTATGCCCATAGAAAAAGTGATACTTCCTTGGCTTCCATCTTTTGCTGTTACTGTAATTACATAACCTACTGATTTTCCGCCTTTTTTAGCTTCTTCAATATCATCAATTGTGTCATCATATCCTAATTTAGCTACTAATTTGTTTGCTTTTTCTTTGTCATAATCATATTTTTTAAAGGAATCTGCGTCATGAAAAACCGCTTTGTATGCTTTCTGGTTTGTAGCATCCTCTGCCGCTTTGATAGGTCCCTTTGTAATATCATAAACTGCTCCTAATATAAAACCAAGAACTAGTGTAAAGGCAGTTAATACTAATGCATCATGTACGATTTTTTTATTCATCCTTTTTCGCCTCCTTAACATGTCCAAATGGTTTTGGAATAGTAAGATCTTCAATAATTGGGACAAATAAGTTACTTAGAATAATTGCAAATGAAACGCCTTCTGCGTTTGCACCGAAACATCTAAATACACCTGTCAAAATACCACAACATATTCCAAATATAATTTTTCCTTTTGGAGTTATTGGGCTTGTAGCATAATCTGTTGCCATGAAAAATGCACCTAACATTAATCCACCACCACATAATTCTGCTACTAAATAATTTACGTTCATTGGATTTTTTCCTAAAATCATAATAAAAGCTGAAAATGTAATAATATAACTTGCTGGAATTGTTAAATCTATTACTCCAACTAGGATCAAGAAAATAGCTCCTAGTACTATTGCTACTGTTGATGTTTCACCGATAGTACCTGCTGTTTTACCGATTACCATATTAAATGTATTTAAATCATCTAGACCGCCATTTCTTATTGATGCAAGTGGTGTAGGTCCTGTGTATGTATCTGTTGTAAATTTAGTCATATCTGCAGCAAAGGCAATAAGCATAAAACATCTAGCGCCTAAAGCTGGATTCATAAAGTTTTGTCCTAATCCTCCAAAAAGCATCTTTACAATTATTATTGCAAAAACACCACCTATTACTGCTTCCCACACTGGAAGTGTAACAGGAAGATTTAATGCTAAAAGAAGTCCTGTTACTACACAACTTAAATCTTTAACGGTATTTTTTTTATGAACTATTTTATCAAAACACCATTCAGAAACCATACATGTTAAAATTGTTACCGCAATAAGCAATAACGCTCTAATTCCAAAATTATAGATTCCAAATAATGTAGTTGGTAATAATCCTATAATTACGTATAACATAATCTTGCCTGTCGTGTCATTAGCACGAACATGTGGTGATGAAGAAACCTGATATGTTGATTCTTTGATGTCACTCACGATTATTCACCTCTTCTTCCTTGTTATTAAATATGTTATTTTTTCTTACGTTTCTCTGCTAATACCATCTTTTTCATGGTTTTAATTGATTGTGCAACTTGTCTCTTTGATGGACAAACATAAGAACAACTTCCGCATTCTATACACTCTAAACCATGCCATGCCTCAAACTGTGCACTTCTTTTGGTATCTGCAAACTTATGTAATCTAGATGGAATAAGCTGTTCTGGACATGCCTCAACACATCTACCACAATTTATACATGCCAATGTTTCTTCCTTTGATACCACATCTTTTCCTAAACACAAAATTGATGAAGATGTCTTTGTAGTTGGTATCTCCAAACTAAACATAGCAAAGCCCATCATTGGACCACCTGAAATAATCTTTTCTGGCTCTGTTTTAAAGCCGCCAGCTGCTTCTATAAGTTCTGAGTAACTTGTACCGATACTGTACAAGAAATTTCCTGGATTTTGAATTGCGTCTCCAGTCACTGTAGAAATTCTCTTCATAACAGGCTTGCCTAGTTTTACAGCATTGTATACAGCGATTATTGTTTCTACGTTATCTACTATACATCCTGCATCTGCTGGCAACATTTTAGAATTAATTGCTCGTCCTGTTACTGCATAAATCAGCTGTCTTTCACCACCTTGTGGATACTTTGTCACTAATGGACAAACTTCAATCCTTGGTTCGTCAGCTGTTAACTCTTTTAATTTTTCGATTGCATCTGGCTTATTATCTTCAATTCCTAATATGCCTTTTGCATTGTCAAATAATTGCAAAATGATTTTCATTCCTTCAACTAACTCTTTTGGATTTTCAATCATTCTACGATAATCTGCTGTCAAATATGGCTCACATTCTGCACAGTTTGCAATAATGTAATCAATTTTGTTTGGTTCTTTTGGCGATAATTTGACATGTGTTGGGAATCCTGCACCTCCCATGCCTACTACGCCTGCCATTTTGACTTTTTCAATAATTTCCTCTTTTGACAATTTTGTAACATCGTCTACTGGTTGATACTCTATTTCCTTGAATTCTCCATCGCTTTCAATAACAATAGAATTAACCATATCACCTACCGCAACTCTTCTTGGTTCAATTGCTTTTACAGTTCCAGATACTGATGAAAAAATCGGAGAAGAAACAAATCCTCCTGCTTCAGCTATCATCTGACCCTTTAAAACACTATCGCCTTTCGCCACAATAGGTTTTGCTGGTGCCCCAATATGTTGAGACACTGGAAATACAAGTTCTCCTTTGGGTAGAACTTCTTTGATTGGTGAATCTTTAGCAAGTTCTTTACCTTCATATGGATGAATTCCACCTTTAAATGTATTTGAACTCATCTTTTCCGCCCCACTTTCCTGAAATTTTGTAAAACATTTAAGTCAAATCTTATGTATAAACTGTTGACCCATTTCCGTATATGTTAATTTCGTTTATTAAAACTACATTACATATCTGCGGTTAATTTTATTATAACACAACTGTTTTTTGTTGAAACATCATAAATTGTTTTTTTTTAGATACTTTATTTTCATTGTTTTTCCTAAGTTTGATTTATAAACAAGTTATTTTTTTAGTTATATACAACAAACATTTTACCATAATTTTGTAGTATACTTATCTATATGATATTTAACTTATAGTTATACATAAAGCACTTACTACGTGCATTTGGAGTACATTTTATTTTTACGCAATACAGACTTTCCTAGGAGGATTTATGAAACACATAAGAGAAGAAATAAATATTCTTGAGGGTTTATTAACACCATCCCTTAATTTTGAACTTTTAGATAAATTTTTTATAGATGGCTCTTTTCTTTATGACATTGAAACAACTGGATTTTCAGCAAACTATTCTTCTTTATATCTAATTGGTTTTGCCCATAGAGTTAAGGATACGCTTATTATTGAGCAACTTTTTGCAGAAACTCCTTCAGATGAAGCAAACTTAATTAAAGAATTTGTAAAAATACTTTCATCAAACAGTGCTATGACTAACCTAATAAGTTTTAACGGCGAAGCCTTTGACATGAATTTTTTAAAAAAGAAATGTTCTCAATTAGATCTTGCTTTTGAAATGAATTTTTTAGACAACTGTAAATCCATAGACATTTATAAAATAATTTTTAAGGAGAAGAAAATATTTCAACTTGAAAATTACAAGCAAAAAACTATAGAAAAATTTTTAGGAATAGACCGAGATGATTTATACAGTGGTGGGGATTTAATTCAAATTTACAAAAATTATGTTGAAAAGCCTACCCAAGAAGCCTTAGATTTGCTACTACTACACAATCATGATGACGTTTTAGGATTATTTAAACTGTTATCTATTTTAAGCTATTTGCTATTTTTTAAAGGAAATGTCTCCTTAAACAAAATTCAGCAAAATGTTTTTAAAGATATTAACGGTGAAGATAAAATCGAGCTTTTGTTTACTTTAAATAATTTATTTAAAGTGCCAAAACCTTTATCTTTCGCTTCTCCTAACACAGAAGGTATATACTTTAAACTTGGTTGCGATCAAACAATTATACGTATTCCCCTATTTTGCGGAATACTTAAGCATTTTTATAAGGATTATAAAAATTACTATTATCTACCAGCTGAGGATTATGCTATACACAAAAGTTTGTCAACCTACATAGATAAGGATTATCGAACTCAAGCTACTGCTAGTAATTGTTATACTAAAAAAGCCTCTGTTTTTCTTCCTCAATATTCAGAATTTATTGAACCGCAGTTCAAACTTGATTATAAAAATAAAATTTCATACTTTCTTTGCACACCTGACTTTTTAGAAAGTGACGAAAAAGTATTAGAATATTTAAAATACATCATTAGTTTACAACTTAATAGTAATTAAGATTAGTTTTGATTGGCTTTATTTTATCTTGACATTTTAAAGGGCTTAGCCTAAAAAGCTAAGCCCATTTATATGTAATTACGATACCAAAGTACTAGTATCATAATATTCTCTTCTAAAAATTCATCTCTTCATTTTCAAAATAATCTTTTATCTCTCAAAGAAAAACGAACTATGTCTTATATATCCCATTTCCTTATAATTCATAATCTGTTCAGTACTTCCGATGAATAAATATCCACCTGGTTTTATTGATTTATAGAACTTCTTATAAATTTCATCTTTTGCTTCATCTGTAAAATAAATTACAACATTTCGACATACTATCATGTCGCAATCTGTTGGATATGGATCTTTTAATAAATTATGTTCTTTGAATTGCACACATTTTTTTATCTCATCTGCAACTTGATATGAAGCTCCTACTTGTTTTAAATATTTTTTCTTCATATCATCTGGTACACCAGATATACTTTTTTTGTTATACAATCCAACCTTTGCCTGTGAAAGCACTTGCTTATCAATATCTGTTGCAATTATTTTTATGCCATTTAAATCAATATGTTTTGATAATGCCATAGCTAACGAATAAGGCTCATCTCCTGTAGAACACGCTGCACTCCATATCTTTACTTGACGTTTACCTTCAACTAATTTTGGGAAAATATCTTTATCTAACAATTTCCATTGTTCTGGATTTCTATAAAATTCAGACACATTAATGGTTAAGAAATTTACAAATTCTTCAAACTTTTCTTTATCTTTTTTTATAAGATCAACGTACCCATCATAATCTTGAAGTTTATTTTTTGTAATCAACGTATTAATACGTCTTCTCATTTGTTTCTCTTTATAACAATTCAAGTCTATCTTCGTCATGTTTAAAATGTCTTTTTTAAATTTTTCATAATTATCCAACATACTGAGAAGCCTCCTTAAGAAAAAATCTTGCTACTAATCTTAATAAATATATCGGGCTAAAATCCAACAACTTGAGTAAACTCATAACAATTGATTTCTTAAGATTTTATTAAATAGATAAATTAATTATTGAAAAAGAGTGCAACATTACGTTGCACTCTTTTTCGTGTTTGATGTTTTTTAATTATTTTAATTTATTCGTCGATTTAATCGCTAATCGACTAACTAGATTCAACTTTAAAAAGCGTTTTTCTTTTAATTATTCTTCTGTATCTTCAGAATCATCTAAAAGAGCTTTTACACTTAAGCTTATCTTGTGGTCTGCTTCATTAAAGTCTACAATCTTAGCTTCAATTTCTTGTCCTACTGAAAGAACGTCTGCTGGTTTTTCAACATGATCTTTAGAAATCTGTGATACATGTAATAATGCATCTACACCTGGTGCGATTTCAACGAAAGCACCGAAATCTGTCATTCTAGCAACTTTTCCGCTAATTACTGTACCAACTGCGAATTTCTGATCAGCGTCTTTCCAAGGATTCTCATCTTCAAATTTCTTACTTAAAGCAATCTTAGTTCCGTTAATGTCTTTAACGAATACTTTAACTGAATCGCCTACTTTGAAGATTTTCTTAGGATTCTCTACTCTACCCCATGACATCTCTGAGATGTGAAGTAAACCATCAACTCCGCCTAAATCGATAAATGCACCGAAATCTGTAACATTTTTAACTGTTCCTTCGATTACATCACCTACAGCAAGTTTGTCTAATAATTCCTTCTGTAATTCTGCTTTTTTAGCAACTAATAATTTCTTTCTGTTACCAATAATTCTTCTGTGTCTAGGATCAAATTCTGTAATAACGAATTTAATTTCCTGATCTTTGAATTTATTTAAGTCTTTCTCGTATGTATCTGAAACTAAGCTAGCTGGGATAAATACTCTTGTTTCATCAACGTTAACGCAAACTCCGCCATTAAGTACCTGGCTAACTTTTGCTGTTAATACTTCTTCGTTCTCGAAAGCTTCTTTTAAGCGCTCGCTGCCTTTTTCTGCTGCAAGACGTTTGTATGATAAAAGTACTTGACCTTCACCATCGTTGATTTTAACGACTTTTGCTTCCATTTCGTCGCCAACTTTAACAACTGTGGTCAAGTCAACATTTGGTTCATTTGTGTATTCGTTACGTGTAATGATTCCGTCTGCTTTATAGCCGATATTTAATACGATTTCTTCTGGTTTAACGTCAATAACGGTACCCTCGACCACTTCTCCATTTCTGATAGTTTTAATTGATTCTTCTAACATTTGTTCAAAGCTCATTTCTGACATTCTTTGAAACCTCCTCAATAATATTCTTTGGGGTTGATGCCCCTGCGGTAATACCTACGTTATTGACGGATTTCAACTTCGTATAATCCATATCGTCACTCGTTTGTATATAGTAAGTATTTGCACATTCATTTTTACATATTTCAAATAACTTCTGTGTATTCGAACTGTTCTTTCCACCAATAACAATCATGGCATCCAACTTCTTTGCAAGTTCTCTTGCTTCTGTCTGTCGTTCCTCAGTCGCACTACAGATTGTATTTAAAACAATTATATCATAACCTTTTTTCTGAAGAATTTCAACCATATCTTTAAATTTATTAAGATTAAAGGTTGTTTGAGACACTATACATACTGGCATATCTGACTCTAGTTGAAATTTTTGGGCTTCTTCAAGGCTATTCATGACTGAAACATTTTTACCGCTTACCCATCCACAAATACCTTGTACTTCCGGATGAGCTTGGTTTCCAATTATAATTACATAATACCCCTTTTTACTGTATTGTTCAACTAGTTTGTGGATTTTCAATACAAATGGGCATGTAGCATCTACAATTTGGAAGCCGTTTTCTTTTATTAATTGGTACTCTTTTTCGCTAATGCCGTGGCTTCTAACGATAATTGTACCCTTTTTTAATTTTTTAAGTTCAGATAAGTCATTTACAACCTGAACTCCTTTACTTTCTAAGTCCTTTACAACTTCTTCGTTGTGAATAATAGGACCATAAGTGTATATTGGGCCTTCATTATCCTTAATCTGATGATATACAAGATCTACCGCTCTTGTTACACCAAAACAAAATCCAGCACTTTTTGCTAATGTTACTTGCATAATACACTCCTTATTTATTTATCTTATCATTGATAATATCTTTCATTGCAGATACAACACCATCAATGTCAAGATTCGATGAATCTAATAGTACAGCATCTTCAGCTTGTCTTAGAGGTGACACTTTTCTATTCATATCTTGCTCATCACGAGCAATAATATCTTTTTCTATTACCTCAATATCACATTCTACACCTTTTTGACTTAATTGGTCAAATCGGCGCTGTGCTCTTGTTCTTGAACTTGCTGTCAAATATATTTTCACATCAGCATCAGGTAATACCACTGTACCAATGTCTCTACCATCCATTATAACACTTTCTTGGCTTGCTAACTGTCTCTGAAGTTCAACCAATTTAGTTCTAACAGCAGGATAAATACTTGTTGCTGAAGCCATTTTTCCCACTTCTTCTTTTCTGATAACTCCATTAACGTTGTCTCCATTAAGGATAACAACTTGCTCTCCATCTATGTGTTTAATTGTAATATCAATCTTTGGACAAGACTGCTTAATTGCCTCCTCATCTTTTGAATCAATACCATTTTTCAAAAAATAATAAGCCATTGCTCTATACATTGCGCCTGTGTCGATATAAATATAACCGAGTTCACTGGCTAAACGTTTAGCAATTGTACTCTTTCCAGCACCTGCTGGTCCATCAATTGCAATATTTACACTCATCTTATGTATCCTCGTTTTCTTTATAATAAATCCTCACTACTTTGTCATAACATCGTAGAAATACAACAATATAATTGGAAACTTTAGCATGAAATCCCTGCCAAATATCCTGTTGACCACGCAATTTGTAAATTATATCCGCCTGTAACAGCATCTAAATCTAATACTTCTCCACAGAAGAATAGGTCTTTACAAATTTTAGATTCCATAGTGGATGGATTAACGCTTTTTACAGATACACCGCCTTTTGTAATTATTGCCTCTTTAAAGCTTCTCTTACCGATAATTGTCATTGGAAGATTTTTAATTAATTTAACAAATTCTTTACGTTCTTCTTTTGACACATCATTTACCTTTTTATCGGCCGGAATAGGCGATAACTTAATCATTACGGGTATCAATTTAGTTGGAAACAATTTTCCTAATACATTTTTAAATTGTTTGTTAATACCTGCTTCAAATTCTCTTAAAATTCTTTTGTCTAAAGCATTTTCATCAAGTGCAGGTTTCAAGTCTATGTATAATTTTAGTTCTTTTTCAAACTCTTTTGGTCTAATGCGGGCACTTGCCGACAAAATCATAGGACCACTTACGCCAAAATGCGTAAATAACATCTCTCCAAAGTCATCATACAATTTTTTCTTTGCAGAATGAACTTCTATTGAAACATTCTTTAAGGATAATCCTTGAAGTTCTTTGACCCATTCTTCTTTAATTTCAAAAGGGACAAGTCCTGGAGAAACTTCTACGAACTTATGTCCTAAATCTTTTGCAAATCTATATCCATCGCCTGTAGAACCAGTTGTCTGATAAGAAAATCCTCCAGTCGCAACCACAACACGATCTGCTTTTATTTCTTGACCATTTGTAAGTTTTACGCCTGTAATCTTCTTGTCAAACTTCTCTTTTTTTTCGGTAGGAATGTATCCTTCATATAAAAGTTCTTTGACCTCTGTATGAAGTCTGACGTCAACATTTACCTCTTTTAAAGCTCTTTGTAAACCTGAAATAACATCTGAAGAATGATCAGATACTGGGAAAACTCTATTTCCTCGTTCTACTTTAAGTGGCACTTTATGATCTTCAAAGAAATCATATACCATTTTATTATCATATGAGTTAAAAGCGCTGTATAAAAACTTACTGTTTGTTACTACATTTGAAAAAACAACATCCATATCACTTGCATTTGTAACATTACAGCGTCCTTTTCCTGTTATATATAATTTTTTTCCTAACTTTTCATTCTTTTCAAGAAGAATAACTTCGTTTCCATTAGATGCTGCAAAATATGCAGCAAACATACCTGCTGGTCCACCACCAATTACAAGTACTTTACTCATTCTTTATATCTCCTAATTTTGCATATCTTAATTTAACTGAATCATCAATATAATCTATCTCATCATTCTCATAGACTTGATATTCATCCCAGATATCTTCTAACATCGTCAGTGTTTTAGCGACTTCATTTTGCTTCTTCATGCAAAGCGCTACTATAAGCGCATTAATTACACTAAGTGGTGCTACTAAAGAATCCACAATTGATGCCATATCGCTATCTGCTATCAAGTTACATGATGAATATAAATTCATAGGTGAATGAATACTATCTGTTATAGTAATCACCTTAGCGTTTCTATTATTTGCAAATTCTAACGCCTTTAAAGTTCTCATAGAATATCTTGGGAAACTTATACCTATAATTACATCTTTATCATTAATACGTACCATCTGCTCAAACAATTCACTAGAACTACTTGTCTGAAGAAGATGAACATTATCTATCATAAGATTTAAATAGAAAGCTAAAAAACTTGCTAAAGGGGCACAACTTCTTATCCCAACAATATATATATTTTTAGCTCCTAAAATAGTATCTACAGCTAATTCAAAGGCCTCATGATCAATTTTATCTAAAGTACTTTTTATTTTATCTGCATCAGATTGTAATACTGTCTCTAATATCTCAGATTGGCTAATCCTTCCATATGTAACTTCCATTCGCTGAATTGAGTTAAGTTTATTTCTAACTAACTCCTCCAATGATGATTGAAACTCTGGATATCCTTTATATCCAAGATGTGTTGCGAACCTAACAACTGTAGACTCTGATACGCCTACTACTTCGCCTAATTTGGCTGCTGTCAAAAAGACTGCTTTATCATAATTATCTGTTATATATGCTGCTAGTAGTTTTTGACCTTTGCTCATACTGCTATACGAAGCGTTGATACGATTTAATAATTCATTTTTACTACTCATATACTACCGCCTACTATTTTATTCATTATTAATCACACGCCTTTTATTATAACAAATTTTGCCCCTTAAAAAAAGGGTTAATTGCTTAAAAATAAAAAACTCTCTTTCATACTATACATTTTTTCTGAAAGAGAGTTTTTTTAACACTTTTTTATTGAAATATTTTATACTGGATAAGCTCCATTCTTTGTATCTGCCACATTATCATCAATACCTGTTTGTTGAGCTTGGCGATATTTAAAAAATTCTGTTGCAACTTGTGGAAACAATGCATATGAAAGCACGTCTTCGTCCTGTTGCTTCCACTGTTTCATTTCTGATTCTATTTTATGTAATTCTGGTTCAATCAAATCTGCTGGTCTACATGTAATTGTCTGTGCCTTTTCTTCTGCTGATAGAACCTTATCTACGACCTGTGGATTGAATGGTTTAACTGTTTTACCGTATTTACCCATTAAAACATCTTTTGTCTCTTTTGTTGCAACTTTGTATCTTTCTCCCATAAGTACGTTAAACACTGATTGTGTACCTACGATTTGAGAAGATGGTGTTACAAGTGGTGGTTCTCCTAAATCTTTTCGCACCCTTGGAACTTCTGCAAGTACCTCTTCGTATTTATCTTCTGCTCCCTGCTCTTTTAATTGTGACAATAGATTTGAAAGCATTCCACCTGGCACTTGATATAATAAAGTTTTGATATTAGCTCCTAAAACTTTTGGATTCAATAGCTTAGACTCTATTGCTTCTTCACGGATTGGTCTAAAATAATCAGCTATTTGCGCAAGTAACTTCTGATCTAATCCTGTATCAAACTCTGTACCTTTAAATGTTTCAACCATAACCTCTGTAGCTGGCTGACTAGTTCCTAATGCAAGTGGAGACATTGCTGTATCAATAATGTCACATCCTGACTCTACAGCTTTTAATAATGTCATAGAAGCTACTCCTGATGTATAATGAGTATGCAATTCTATTGGTATATCAACTGTCTCTTTTAATGCATGTACAAGTTGTTCTGCCTCATAAGGGACAAGTAATCCAGCCATATCTTTAATACATAATGAATTAGCTCCCATATCTTCTACTCTTTTGGCCATGTTAGTCCAATAATCTAATGTATAGGATTCTCCAAGTGTATAAGATAATGCAACTTGTGCATGACCATTTTCTTTATTCGTAGCTGTAACTGCTGTTTGAAGATTTCTAAGATCATTAAAGCAATCAAAAATACGAATAATATCTATTCCATTTGCAATTGATTTTTGTACAAAATATTCAACTACATCATCTGCGTATGGACGATAGCCTAAAATATTTTGTCCACGAAATAACATCTGTAATTTAGTATTTTTAAAACCGTCTCTTAATTTTCTTAATCGATCCCATGGATCCTCTTTAAGGAATCTAAGGCAAGCATCAAATGTTGCTCCACCCCAACACTCTACAGCATGGTAACCAACTTTATCCATTTTATCAACGATTGGTAACATTTGTTCCGTTGTCATACGTGTTGCCAACATTGATTGGTGTGCATCTCGTAATATTGTTTCCGTAATTTTTACTGGTTTTACTTCTGAATTTGAATTTTCTATGTTCATTTTTGCCCTCCCATTCATTTTCATAACTATCCAAATATTGCCATAAAGCAACCTGCTGCAATAGCTGTACCTATTACTCCAGCTACGTTTGGTCCCATTGCATGCATGAGTAAGAAGTTAGTTGGATCCTCTTCTGCTCCAACTTTTTGAGACACTCGTGCTGCCATAGGTACTGCAGATACACCTGCCGAGCCAATAAGTGGATTGATTTTTCCATGAGTTATATGGCATAATAATTTTCCAAATAAAACACCTGCCGCTGTTCCAATAGCAAAAGCAACTGCTCCTAATAAAACAATTTCTAATGTTCTAAAATTCAAAAAAGCCTCTGCGCTTGTTGAAGCTCCTACTGATGTTCCTAATAAAATTACAACAATATACATTAAAGCATTTGAAGCTGTTTCTTGAAGTTGTCTTACTACACCACTTTCCCTAAATAAATTTCCTAACATCAACATACCTACTAATGGTGCTGTTGTAGGCAAAAGTAAGCAAACAATAATTGTAACAACTATTGGAAAAATAATTTTTTCTTTTTTACTTACTGGTCTTAAATTTTCCATTTTTATGGAACGTTCTTCTTTTGTAGTAAGTAATTTCATAATAGGTCTTTGAATAAATGGTACTAAAGACATGTATGAATATGCTGCTACTGCAATTGGCCCCATCAAAGATGATTGTCCTAATTTTCCTGCCAAAAAAATTGATGTAGGTCCATCTGCTCCTCCGATAATAGAGATAGCTGCTGCTGCTTTATCGTTAAACCCTAATGCAATTGCTAAGAAATATGCTGCAAAAATTCCAAATTGAGCTGCTGCTCCTAAAAGGAAACTTATTGGATTAGCAATTAAAGGGCCAAAATCTGTCATTGCACCAACACCTAAAAATATTAATGAAGGCAAAATAGACCACTCATCTAGCTGATAAAAATAATATAATAATCCTCCTACTCCATTGCTTGTTGAACTAGGTTCAGCAATGATATCTGGATAAATATTTACTAATAACATTCCAAAAGCAATTGGAACAAGCAGTAAAGGTTCACATTTTTTTGCAATTGCAAAATATAAGAACACACAAGCAACTGCAATCATCAAATAGTTTCCACCTGTTAAGTTCAAAAAAGCTGTTTGGTGTAGGAGGTTATTTAAGATATCCCCAATATTATTCACTTTAATTCCCCCTTATTATTCTTCGTTTAATGTTACCAATACTTTTCCAGCTTCAACTTGATCTCCCACTGCAACGTTAACACTTGCAACAACACCATCCTGTGGAGCAACTACAGGTGTTTCCATTTTCATGATTTCTAGAATTAAAACTGTTTCTCCCTTTTTAACTTTATCTCCAACATTTTTTTCTATTTTAAACACTTTTCCAGATGCTTTTGCATCAATAGCTATATCACCTTCACCTGATGAACTAACTGGCTTTGAAGGTTGTGCTGGCTGAACTGATTTAGAAACCACTGGTTGATTTACTTTGCTTAAATTACTAGTTGATGAACCTGCTGCTTTTTCCTCAACTGTAACATCATATACGTTTCCATTTACTGTAATTGTGTAACTCTTCATTTTAAGTTTCCTCCTAATTATCGTCTTTTAATTGAACGAACAATAAAATCGCTAACTGGTCGTCCTTCATATGATGCAATAGCTGCTGCTATAACAGCAACTAATTCTTTTTCTTCTAGCTCTTTTTCTTCAAGTTCATTTTTCTTCAAGTTCATTGTTTGTTTTACTTCTTGTGTTTTTTTTGCTTCGTCCTGCATATTAGCATTATTTACATTTTTTTTGCTTTGGTTTGGTTCTGCAAAAATTTTAAATGAATAAATAACAACGCTTATTAAAGCTAACATTCCAAAAACAATCGAAACTGATACAATTGTATTTTTTCCTGCATCTGCCATTTTTTCACCTAAAGAATACACTACATTAAATGTAAATGAAGAAACTTTCATTGTGCTATATGTGTATACTAATTCAAATTCCACATCTCTTTTTTCTAGATGTATAACTTGATCTGTTGTTAAAGTTTTTCCTGTTTTAGTTACACTAAATTTGCCAAATTTATAGTCTTCTCCACCATACTCTTTTTTTGATTGTTTCCAATTATCTATGGCTTTAACTTGCTCACCTGATAACTGGCCACTTTCTTTTATAGAATCATAGTTTTCATCTTCTGCAATTTGATCTATCTCTTCTACGTATTGGCTAGACAAGCTTTTTAGTTTTTCATATGAATAACCGTTGTAATTTTGTGTTTTTTCATCATTAAAACTACACGCACAAAAAGTGAATAACAAAATACACAAAGTAATTACAAGTAAACACTTTTTCTTCATATCCGACTCACCTTTCTACTTTGTTCCGTGCTTCTTAGCTGGTTTTAATACGTGCTTAGTATATAAAACTTCAAATGTATTAATTAAATATCTTCTCGTATCCATTGGATTAATTATTTTATCCACATCACCTCTTCGTGCTGCGCTTAATACATTATTTTGTAATTGTGTATACTCTCTTGTTTTTTCAGCTAATTTTCTTGAATTTGCGTTATTATACATTATTTTGGCTGCTAATTGAGCTTCCATTGTACCTATCTTTGCATTCTCCCATGCATAAACAAAATCAGCTCCTAATGCTTTAGAATTCATACAAATATATGGGCTTCCAAAAGCTTCTCTTATTACAATATTTACTTTTGGAGTTGTTGCTCTTGAAAAAGCATACACCATTTTTGCTACACTTTTAGCTAGATTTTTTTCAGAACACATTCCCGTATTAAATCCATTTACATCTGTTAAAGTAAGTACTGGTATAGTGAAAGCATCACAAAATTCTACGAAATCCGTTATCTTATTGCACTCTCTAGCTGTTAATCTATTGCTAAATCTTTCAATTTCATTTCCGTCAATATCATAGCATGCCAAATTATTTGCAACTGCACCTACAACCATTCCATTTAATTTAATAAAACCTGTTACTACATTTTTTGCATAATCTCTTTTTACTTCAAACATAAAATGATCATCAGATATTTCTTGCAACAAATATTTGGCGCTATCTTTCATCTCGTCCATATTTTCACATTCTCTGTTTAAATCATCGCTACATTCTGAAGTATATACATCGCCTTCGTTATTTAGTGGTAAAATTGTTACCAATTCACGAATGTTACATATTATTTCATCTTCGGTTCCAACTTGATCTATTACTCCAGTCTCTTCACTTTGGAATTTTGGATCTTCTGTATCTACAGTGACATTATTCTTAATTGCATTTTTTGGATTTACGAAAAATTTTCCATTTTCTTTTTCAACAAAAACAAAGTCACTAAGTGCTGCTACTGTTGTTAATCCTCCTCCACATTTTCCAAAAACAGCTGTTATTTGTGGAATAATTCCTGAACTTTCTACTTGTTTAGCATAAATTCTTCCTAAACCATCTAACGCATCTATAGATTCCTGAAGTCTTACTCCTCCGCAATCAAGGAATCCTATTACTGGTGCACCTGTTTTTAATGCCATATCATACAAAGCTTCTATTTTTTTTGCATGCATTTCGCCTATTGTACCATTCATAACAGACACATCTTGGCTATATACATACACTAAATTTCCATCAATTAAACCATGTCCCGTTATAACCCCATCGGAAGGTGTTTTCTCTGATGTCAAATTGAAGTCTGTATTTCTAGCTGTTACTAGCGAACCTATTTCGATGAAACTTTTTTCATCTACAAGTCTGCTAATACGTTGCATAGCTAAGCTATCTTTGTAACTACCCATCTTATTTCCTCCACATATTTTATAGTTTTTTTATAATTAAATTATATAATTTTCATAGTTTTTTTTCAACAGTTTAATTAATTGTGTAAACATTTCCAGTTTACGCTAAAAAAAGAGTGGAATTTTTGTATAATTTCCACTCTTTTCGTAAATTCTAATCTTCCTTGCGAAACATGGTACGAAATTTGAGTAAGCTATAGCTTACATTTTTCTATTCAAATCTCTGCACATCCTCCCATAGATACTTAGTAAATATTTTTTTATACATCTAATTGTATTTTCATTTCTTTTACGGCTTCTTCTTTAAATTCTTCTATTTGGACCGGATTAAGTACTGGTAAATCATCCAAGGATTTTACACCAAATACTCTTAAGAACTCTTCTGTAGTTCCAAATAAAAGTGGTCGACCTGGCGCATCTAATCTTCCTAGCTCACATGCCAACTTATATTCAACTAATTTACTAATTGCATGTTCACAAGATACACCTCTAATTTTTTCAATTTCTGCTTTTGTAACTGGTTGCTTATATGCAATAATTGATAAAGTCTCTAACAAAACATCTGATAATACTTTTTTCTTAGGCTGTTTCGCAATATTTATCAAATACTCATACATTTCTGGTTTCGAGCACATTTGATATGAATCTTCTAATTCTAAAATAGTGATTCCTCTATCACTTTTATCATATTCTTCTTTCATTTCTGTTAAAAGTTCTTTTGTCTTTTCTTTACTTAAATCAATTGCATTAGCAATTTTAAACAATTCAACTGATTCACCCATTGTAAATAAAATGGACTCAATTATTGCTTTGTAATTTTTCTCCATTATATCTCTCCGTACTAAATATTTATTTATGCATATTAGCATTTAAAAAAACTAATATTGCATTTACGATTCCACATCTGATTCTTTGTTGAATGTGTCTTGAGCAGATCTGTTTTGACTATATACTTCTTGAGCAAATGCTTCTTGATTAGATTCTTCTTGAGCAAATCTATCTTGACTGGATGCTCCTTGATTAGATTCTTCTTGAACAGCCGTCTCTCCATCTGCATCAAGCACAACTTTTGTTTTGTTTTTTTCTTCTAAAACGACCTGCAAATCTAAATGTTCCTTGCCATACACATTTGAAACAATATTAATATCTCCAAAAATTTCTTCTTGGGATACCGATATTTTTCCAACTTTCATAAGTTCTAAAATTGCTAAAAAAGTTACTATAACTTCTGTTTTCGTCGACTGTCTTTCTAGCAAATTTCTAAAACTGTATTCTGAATGCATATGACTGTATTTTTCTATATAATCCATCTTTTCTTCCATAGAAAATTCTTCTTTTTCTATTTTACCAAATTTAGATCTAATAGGATCAATCTTATTGGCCTGCTTTTTCATAATGTCTTTAAATATAGAATTAAGTTTTGCTAATGTAACACCTTCAACCATTTTTTCCAAATCTATTGGTGGTTCATAGGATGCAACCTCCTTTGGAATTGTTGGTGGTTTATACATTACTCTTTCAGCATCAATTTGCCTATCTTTTAATTCATATGCCATATATTTGTACATTTTATATTCTAACAATTGTTGTACTAATTCTGCTCGTGGATCTTCTTCTTCCTCTTCTTCATCTTTCTTTCTAGGTAAAAGCATCTTTGCCTTAATAGATAAAAGTGTAGCAGCCATAACGAGAAATTCACTCATAACATCTAAATCCTGTCGTCGCATTTCATCAATGTATTCCAAGTATTGATCCGTTATTTCTACAATTGGAATGTCATATATATTTACTTTGTTTTTTTCTAATAAATACAATAGCAAGTCTAATGGTCCTTCAAAGACTTGCAACTTTACTGTCATCTCCATTTTGGTCTCCTTACACTTTACTTATATTTAGCTTACACCCTATAGTAGTGGGGCAAAAGCTCTTAATATACTTTGCCAAAACCTTACTATATAATCTCTTTTTTTCGTAAATTCTATAGATATTAGTTCACTTTTTTCAAACGTTTCTATGAAATCTTTTTTTAAGCTCTTTATAGCGCTACACTTAAACATTGAAACTGCACATTCAAAATGCATATATAAACTTCTAAAATCAAAATTTATCGTTCCTACTATACCGCTTTCATCATCACTTATACAACATTTTGCATGAATAAACCCCGGCGTATACTGATACATTTTAACACCAGCTTCTATTAATGGCTCATATGATGACTGTGTCAAAAGGAAAACAGCTTTTTTATCAGGTATGCCTGGTGTAACAATTCTAACATCAACGCCACTTTTGGCTGCATTAATCAGACTTTGGGTCAATTCAGATCCAATTATCAGATATGGAGTAAAAATATAAACGTATTCTTTCGCATTATTAATCATAGTCATATATACGTTTTCTCCAACATATTCATGGTCTAGCGGAGAATCGCCATAAGGTTGAATGTAAGCATTCTTTTGTGCAATGTTGTCTTGGTTAATATTCTCTTGTGCTATGTTGTCTTGGTTAATATTATTTTTTATGCTATTTTCAGCACTATCTTTACTAATAGATTGAGTATTTTCATACATATTAATATAAAAATCAGCATCTTCAAATGTTCCATTAATATAATTCCACATTTCTAAAAACATTAAAGTATAATTTTTAACTGGTTTCCCTGCAAATCGCACACCGGAATCTTTCCAATAACCAAAACGTTCGATTTTATTAATGTACTCATCTGCTAAATTAAACCCACCTGTATAGCAGGTTTTTCCATCTATTACAACGATTTTCCTATGGTCTCTGTTATTCATCACAACAGACATTACTGGTTTGAATTTATTAAACATAGCAAATTTAACGCCAGTTCTTTTTTCTAAATCTGCCCATTTTTTTCTAGACATAGTATTAACGCATCCTACATCATCATAAATAAATCTTACCTCAACACCTTCTTTAACTTTACGTGTTAAAATTTCCATGATTTTATCCAACATATATCCTTCATCAACTATAAAAAACTCTAGGAAAATGAACCTTTTTGCATTTTCTAAATCTTCTAATAACTTAGGGAAAAGATTCTCTACTTTACTAAAATATTCTATATCATCTGACTGATAAATTGGATAATCTCCATATTTTGAAATATATCTTGCTTGCTTATATGCATAATAATTTTCTTGTTTAACTTGTTCTAATTCTTTTTGGTTTTCATCATAATATTTTTCATAAAATTTATGAGTTCTATATAATTTTCTGCGATTCTTCTTAGTCAACTCTGGTCTACCAAATATGTAATAACACATACAGCCAAAAATTGGTAGACACAAAATAAGTAAAATCCATGACACTTTATTATATGGTTGAATATCTCTATTTAAAACAATTACTGCCAAAACAGCAGACATTATATGTATAAATATATTCACATATTCTACCTTTTCACTAAAGAGATATACCAAAAAAACCATCCAGCAAAATTGAATAACAATAGCTAAAAATGTAAGTGATAATCTTCCAAATAATCTACTTAAAAATTTATTCAAGCGCAAACACCTCTCTTTATTAAATTTTAATAGATTTATGATGTGTTAGCAAGAACATTATTATACTATACATAGCACTAGTGTCTTATTCCTTACTGTATATACCAGCAAAAACCTTATTTACTAGCAAAAACCTTATTTACTAGCAAAAACCTTATTTACTAGCAAAAGTAAATTGCGTTATTATTAAAAAAGCTACGTAATCCAAAGAATTACGTAGCTCTTATAACTGCCTATATAACTAATTATTTTGCATCTTCAGGAACATCTTTAATTGAGAAACTAATTCTTCCCATCTTATCTTTTCCTAAGCAAATAACTGTAACTTCATCACCTAATGTAAGTACATCTTCTACGTGATTGATTCTTTCTTTTGCAATCTTAGAAATATGAACCATACCTTCCTTACCAGGAGCGAACTCTACAAAAGCACCAAATTCTTTAATACTTACAACTTGTCCTTTTAAGATTGCTCCTTTTTCGAAGTCAGATGTAATTATTCTGATCATTTCTTTAGCGTAGTTAATCATCTGCTCATCTGTTCCGCAGATTGATACATTTCCTTCATCTGAAATATCAATTTTAACACCTGTTCTAGCAATAATCTCATTAATAGTTTTACCTTTTTGACCAACAACATCACCGATTTTAGAAGGATCAATTGCAATTTGCTCAATCTTAGGTGCAAACTCATTAACTTTCTTTCTAGGCTCAGAAATTGCTTTACTCATTACTTCATCCATAATGTAAAGACGAGCTTCACGTGTTCTAGAAATTGCTTCTTCAACGATTTCTCTTGTCAAACCATGGATCTTAATATCCATCTGAATTGCAGTAATTCCATCATGAGTACCTGTTACTTTAAAGTCCATATCGCCGAAGAAATCTTCAAGACCTTGGATATCTGTAAGTACTACGAAATCATCATCTGTATCACCTGTAACAAGACCACATGAAATACCAGCTACCATCTTTCTAATTGGAACACCTGCTGCCATAAGTGACATACATGATGCACATGTAGAAGCCATAGATGTAGAACCGTTTGATTCAAATGTCTCAGATACGGCACGAATTGTATATGGGAACTCTTCTACTGATGGAAGTACTGGAAGAAGAGCTCTCTCTGCTAAAGCACCATGTCCAATTTCACGTCTACCTGGTCCTCTTGAAACTTTTGTCTCACCTACTGAATAAGCAGGGAAATTATAGTGATGCATATAACGTTTTGATGTAATATTTGCATCAAGACCATCAATCTTTTGTACCTCAGATAATGGTGCTAATGTTACAACATCACAAATCTGAGTTTGTCCACGTGTAAACATTGCTGATCCATGAACTCTTGGAATTAAATCAACTTCAGCTGCAAGTGGTCTGATCTGATCAATTGCTCTTCCGTCAGGACGTTTACGATCTTTTAAGATCATTTTTCTAACAGTCTTTTTCTCATATTGATAAATTGCTTCTGAAAGAACAGCTAACCATTCTTCGTTTTCAGCAAAAGCTTCTTCTAATCTATCTGTAATCTCTCTAATATTATCTTCACGTTTTTGTTTTTCATCTGTAAATACAGCTTCTTCCATCTCTGCTGGTGGAACAATTTCCTTAATTGCAGTGAATAATTCTTCTGGAACTGCACAACTTTCATATTCGTGTTTAGCTTTTCCAACTTCAGCTGTAATCATGTTAATGAATTCGATAACCTTTTGGTTAACTTCATGACATTTATAAATTGCCTCAATCATCTTTGCTTCTGGAATTTCATTTGCTCCAGCTTCAATCATAATAACCTTCTCAGATGTAGAAGCAACTGTAAGTTTTAAATCACCATTATCCCACTGATCCTGTGATGGGTTAACGATAAACTCTCCGTCAACCATTCCTAACTGTGTCATTGCACATGGACCCGCGAAAGGAATATCAGAAATATTTGTTGCAAGTGCTGCACCAATCATAGCTACAAGCTCTGGTCTACACTCTGGATCAACTGACATTACCATATTATTAAGTGTAACATCATTTCTATAATCTTTAGGGAATAAAGGTCTCATAGGTCTATCAATTACACGAGATGTTAATACTGCATTTTCTGATGCCTTACCTTCTCTTTTGTTAAATCCTCCTGGAATTTTACCTACTGAGTACATTTTTTCTTCATACTCAACACTAAGTGGGAAGAAATCGATTCCTTCTCTTGGTTTGTCTGATGCTGTTGCTGTAGATAAAACAGTAGTCTCTCCGTATTTAAGTAATGCAGCACCGTTAGCCTGTGCACATACTCTTCCTATATCTACTGTTAATGTTCTACCCGCTAATTCTAGTGAATAACTTTTATACATGTTAAATCTCCTTTTTCTCACTCTACAGAACTCCGAAACTACTGAGCAACACAAGATTTACTTGTATTCTTCAGTGGTCTCGGTAAAACTAGTCTGTAGGTGTTTATTTTGTTGTTTAATAAATCTTCACATGAAAAACAGAGCGGAATATAAAACTCCACTCTGCGTAACATTTACTATTATTTTCTGAGTCCTAAACGCTCGATTAATGAACGATATCTTTCAATATCAATATCTTTAACGTATGCTAATAAACGACGTCTTTTACCGATCATTTTTAACATACCTCTTCTTGAGTGGTGATCCTTTGGATTCTCTTTTAAGTGGTCTGTTAACTCTTGAATTCTAGCTGAAAGGATAGCTACCTGTACTTCTGGTGAACCAGTGTCATTAGCTGTTCTTCCGTATTCATTGATAATAGCTTGTTTTTTGTCTTTTGCGATCATAATCGTACCTCCAAATAATTTTAATCAACCTAATACTCAGCAAAAGGTCGGAGTCTTCCATTCACCGAATAAAGGTAATTCATACTTTGACAGTATAACATAGAACTAGCCTATTGTAAATAAGAAAATCTTTATGACCACTTTCTAGCAAATTCTACATCTCTTTCCATCTGCTCTTTTAATTTTTCTAAAGAATCAAACTTCATTTCAGGTCTAACAAAATCATGAAAGCTTACCACAGCTTCTTTTCCATATACGTCCTGACTAAAATCTAATATAAATGTCTCTACGCCTAATGGATTATTTTCAGAAATAGTAGGCTTATTTCCTATATTTGTAACTCCTCGATATGTTTTATCATCTAATAAAACCGTTGTTACATAAACTCCTTTAGGTGGTAAAAGTTTTTCTTTTGGCAAACTCATATTAATTGTTGGAATTCCTACTGTTCTTCCTATTTGATTTCCATGTATTATTACACTTTTTACGAAAAAATCATATCCTAACAATTCATTTACTTTTTTAATGTTGCCTTTTACTACTTCTTCTCTTATATAAGTGCTACTTATGTCTCTATGCTCATCTTGCATTTTATCAAGTACTAATACCTTATAACCATATTTTGCTGCAAATTTTTTTAGGACATGATAATCACCTTTTCTGTTATGTCCGAAATGGAAATCATTCCCTACTACAAAATACCTAACATTAATATCATTTACTAACCATTTAATGAATTTTTCTGGCTCCATATTCATTACTTCTTTAGTAAAAGGACATTCTATCAGATAATCTAGACCTGTTTTTTCAAAAATGTAATATTTTTCTTCGTTAGTAGTTAGAACCTCTGGCTCTTTATTTGCAACAATATAAGTTGGTGCCATATCAAACGTAAATGCTACTGATTTCAAATTTTCTTCTTTAGAAATTTTCATTAAATTATCCATTAGTAACTCGTGTCCTCTATGTAAGCCATCAAATTTTCCTAACGTAATAGCTGTTGGATTTTCTATTTTAAAGTTTAAAGTTTCTCTGATGTATTCCATATTACTCCATAAATAATTTCACTGGCTTAAACTCTTTTGTCTCTGTCAAAAAACGATATATTCCAATGAAATCTCCTTTATAATCATATAATCTATATTGTATAGTCTCATCCTCTAAGTCCACACTTCTGTTATCCTCAAAGGAAATTTCTTCCATAATTAATTTATTACCGTTGCGAACAAATTTTTGTGCATTTTCACTTGCAACAATTTTGGGAAAGCCTCCTAAAACGCTATCTATTGGATTTATAACTTTACTAGCCTCATTATTTTGAACTATTTTTTCTAAATCCGATAATTTAATTGCATTTTCAATTTTAAAACCTGCCGCTTTTGTTCTGACAAGTGATTCCATACAACCATAACAACCTAATTTTTCACCTATATCATTACAAATTGTTCTAATATAAGTTCCTTTCGAGCAACTTACCGTCATTTCAACTCTTGGTAAATCTACCTTTTCGATTTTAATGTCATAAATTGTAATTGGTCTTGCTTTTCTTTCTACTGTAATACCTTTTCGGGCTAAATCTACTAATTTCTGCCCATTTACCTTTAAGGCAGAGTACATTGGAGGGATTTGTTCGCTTTCCCCTATAAAACTTTTTATAGTCTCTACAACTTGCTCTTTAGTAACATCAACTTCTGCTTCTTTCAAAATTTCTCCTGAAATGTCCTGAGTTGTTGTCATTTTTCCAAGCAAAAGTACTGCCCTATATTCTTTGTCTTTATCAGTTAGCATATCACACACTCGGGTTGCTTTTCCTAGACAAACTGGAAGAACGCCTTCCGCATCAGGATCAAGAGTTCCTGTGTGTCCAATTTTCTTTTGATGAAAAATACCTCGCATTTTTGCAACAACATCAAAAGAAGTAAATCCTTTTTCTTTGTATATATTTATAATACCAGTAACCATTTCTGTCTCCTACTTATCATTATTGACATAATTTGCTATCTCGCAAACTACACGATTTATGATTTCATTTGGCTCATCAAACGCAGAAAATCCAGCTGCTTTATCGTGACCTCCGCCTCCAAATTTCACTGCAATCTTTGCCACATTTATATCACAATTAGATCTTAGGCTTACTTTAAATTCACCTTTTGTCAATTCATATAAAAAAATAGCAATTTTAACATCTTTTGTAACTCGAAGTTGATTTACGATTCCATCTAAATGTTTAGGTAAAACGTGATACTTTTCCATTGCTTCCTCATCTATATATGATGCCACACATTTACCATCTAAATATAATTTGCTTCTTACTAATGCTTCTCCCATAACTTGATTCTGATGATAAGTTTTTGTATAAAATGTATCATCTATGATTTTAGAATAATCTATGCCTTTATCCATCAATTTACCTGCTATATTCATAGTTTTAGATGATGTACAAGAATATTGAAATACGGCTGTATCATGTACAATTCCTGTATAAAAACATTCTGCAATAGTTTTAGTCATTTTTTCATCTTCAACTAATTCACACATCAATTCGCACGCTGAACTAGCCTTTGGGAAAATATAATTATTATCAGCAAATCCTTTATTTGTTTCATGATGATCTACACAAAATGTTTCTTTTGCATCTATAAAATATTCAGAAAATTTCCCTAATCTACCTGTATCACCACAATCTAATGCAATAAACAAATCATGATGATGATTTTCTGTCATTTCACTTTCTATTATTTGAGAATGCTTCATAAATTTAAAAATATTAGGTATGGGTTCTAAATAAACATGCACTTCACTTTCTTTAAAATTATCTACTATATAATTATATAATCCCATGCATGCCCCAATGCAATCCCCGTCAGGGTTAATGTGCCCTGCTATACCTATTACTTTTTTCCCTTGAATAATTTTGTCAATATTCATAAAGCTCCTCCTATAAATGCATTTGATTTCAAAAATAGGCCTATGGAGAAGTTTCTCACTTAACCATAGACCTTTTTATTATTAAGAATTTTTTTTGTTTACTTCATCAATTTTTCTAGACATCTCTACGCCATACTCAATTGACTGATCTAAGATGAATTTAATCTCTGGAGTATTTCTTAAATTAACATTTTTTGCTAACTTTCTGCGGACAAATCCTTCAGCAGATTTTAAACCTGCCATTGTATCCTCTTGAGACTTTTCATCCCCTAGAACACTTATATACGCTTTAGCTGTTTTAAGGTCTGGTGCGACCTCAACAGCTACAACGCTTGTAAATGGATTAATTCTAGGATCTTTAATCTCGCCACGAATGATTTTACTCAATTCGCGCATAACTTCTTCATTAATTCTTATATTTTTTATACTATTTTTTCTCATATTAATACCTCCAAATAGCGTTAAATCTAAAGGATGTTATTACTAACGAGGTACCTCAACCATCTTGTATGCTTCTACAACGTCAAGTTCTTTGATTTCATTAAATCCGTCAAATACAAGACCGCATTCAAATCCTGCTTTAACTTCTTTAACATCATCTTTAAATCTCTTAAGTGAAGCTAAATCACCTTCAAAGATTTGGTTGCCTTCTCTAGAAATTCTAACTTTACAACCTCTTTCGAATGAACCATCTAATACGTATGAACCAGCAATATTACCAATTCCTGAAGCCTTAAAGATTTGTCTGATTTCTGCATGTCCGATTACTTTTTCTTCATATACAGGATCAAGCATTCCCTTCATAGCTGCTTCAACATCTTCAATTGCGCTATAAATTACTTTGTAAAGTCTTACATCAACGCCTTCACGATCTGCTGTCTGTTTTGCAATTGGATCAGGACGAACATTGAATCCAATGATAATTGCATTTGAAGCTGATGCAAGGATAACATCAGATTCGTTAATAGCACCTACACCACCATGAATAACTTTAACAACAACTTCGTCATTTGAAAGTTTTACAAGTGACTGTTTTACGGCTTCTACTGAACCCTGAACATCTGCCTTAACAACAATGTCAAGTTCTTTCATGTTACCAGACTGAATCTGAGAGAATAAGTCATCTAATGACATCTTTGTCTTAGTTTCTTCAAGAAGCTTATTCTTTCCTTCTGCAATAAATGTATCTGCAAATGACTTAGCATCTTTTTCATTATCCATACATACGAATGTATCACCTGCTTCTGGAACGCTATTAAGACCAAGAATCTCTACTGGAGTTGATGGTCCTGCAGATTTAACTCTTTCACCTTTGTCGTTAACCATTGCACGTACTCTACCATAACTACATCCACATGCAATTGGATCTCCTACATGTAATGTACCTTTTTGTACTAATACTGTAGCTACAGATCCTCTACCTCTGTCTAACTGAGCTTCAATTACAATACCTCTAGCATTTCTGTTTGGATTAGCTTTAAGCTCAAGTACTTCAGCTGTTAAAAGAATCATTTCAAGTAAGTTTGTAATACCTTCTCCTGAACGAGCAGATACTGGACAGAAAATTGTGCTTCCACCCCAATCCTCTGGAATTAATTCATACTCAGCTAATTCCTGTTTAACTTTTTCAATGTTAGCACTTGGTTTATCCATTTTGTTAACTGCAACAATAATTTCTACTCCTGCAGCTTTTGCATGGTTAATAGCTTCTACTGTCTGTGGCATAACACCATCGTCAGCAGCTACTACTAAGATAGCAATATCTGTCGAATTAGCACCTCTCATACGCATTGCAGTAAATGCTTCATGACCAGGTGTATCAAGGAATGTAATGTTTTGTCCATTGATTGGTACAACTGACGCACCGATATGCTGTGTAATTCCACCTGCTTCTCTATCTGTTACTCGTGTAGATCTGATTGCATCAAGAAGTGATGTCTTACCGTGATCAACGTGTCCCATTACACAAACAACTGGTGCACGAGAAACCATCTTAGATTCATCTTCTTCTTCCTCTTTAAGTAATTCAGCAATTACGTCTACTTTTACTTCATGTTCACAAATGCAATTGAACTCTAAAGCAATTTCTTCTGCTTTATCAAAATCAACATCTTGGTTTACTGTAACCATTTCGCCTTTTAAGAATAACTTCTTAATGATAGCTGCTGGTTGAACTTTCATCTTATCAGCTAATTCTCTAATTGTTAAAGAATCTGGCAATGTAATTGTTTTGATTACATCATCATCTTCTTTCTTAGGCTGTTGTTGTGGTTTTTTTCTACCGCCATGTTTCTCTAAATTAATGTAATTTTCTTGTCTCTTACCTAATTTATCATGATCTCTACGATTATTTTTACGGTTATTTCCACGATCTCTTGTCTCTTTACGTGGCTCATCAACTGGAGCAATTACATCTTTGCTAAATCCTGATGGTTTGTTACCGAAACGGTTTCTATCACCACCGCGATTGCCATTTCTATCATTTCTTCTATCATTATTTCTATCGCCACGATTATAGTTTCTATCTCCGCCACGATTATCTCTTCTATCGTTATCTCTGTTATTGTTTCTATCGTTACGATTGAAGTTTCTGTCTCCACGGTTATTGTTATTTCTTCTATCACCACCGCGGTTATCTCTTCTGTCGTTATTTCTGTCGTTACGATTGAAGTTTCTATCTCCGCGGTTGTCATTTCTTTCTCCGCGATTATCTCTTCTATCATTTCTATCGCCGCGATTATCTCTTCTATCGTTTCTATCGCCACGATTATCTCTTCTATCGTTATTTCTTTCTCCGCGGTTGTTATTTCTTTCTCCGCGATTATCATTATTTCTGTTTTGTCTTGACTGGTGTTCTCTGTTTTCAGTCTTATTATTATCTTTTCTCAAATCTTCGTCTCCATTATTAGCAGTTCTCTCACTAATAGGTCTAAGAGCTCGCTCACCAACTGGACGTGGCTTAATAATAGCATGTTGTTCAGGTCTTGCTTGTTCTTTTCTATTTTTAGAGTTTCTGTTATTTTTCTTTTGTTCGCCGCCTTTTACTGAATCTTTTCCAGTAGTTTTACGGCCGGATTTGCTATATTGTGCATTATATACAGCTGAAATTGATGCTTTTTTCTTAGGTCTATCTTCGGACTTATTTGCACTTCCGAATTTTTTTCTAACTTCAGCTATTGCATTATCATCTAATGCGCTATTAGCTGATTTCACTTCATAAGAAGTGTCTTTTGAAGCTTCAATTATATCTTTTGATTTTATATTCAATTCTTTTGCAAGTTCATGAACTTTCATTTTTGCCATATAATAAGTTACCTCCATTATTCAATTTTTTAGTCTAAAGTTTTCAATATCGCTTTAGCAAGATTTTCATCTGTAATTGCAAGAGAGGCTCTAAATTGTCTACCTATATAGTGTCCAAGTTCATCTTTTGTACCAAACTCTTTGTAAGGTACTTCATAGAAGTTAGTCATATTTGTAAACTTTTTTTTAGTATTATCTGATGCCTCATTAGATACAATTACAAGATATGCCTTACCTTCTTTTACGGCTTTTTCAGTAGAGAATTCTCCACTAGCCACTTTTCCTGCTTTAGCTGATATACCAAGCATGGAAAATGTTTTATTTTGTTGCATTATCTGTAATCTCCTTTTCAAGAGAATCATATGTTTCTGCTGGAATAGCTGTCTTTAAAGACTTTTCTAAACCTTTTGATGCTCTTGCTTTTGAGAAGCACTCTTTTGTGTTACATATGTAAGCACCTCTACCATTCTTTTTACCAGTTGAATCAATTATAATTTCATCTTCTGGAGTTTTTATTACGCGGATCAATTCTGTTTTCTCTTTCATTTCACCGCATCCTACACATCTTCTAAATGGGATTTTTTTGTTAGCCATTTTAACTCCTATTCTTCTGATGCAGTATCTACGTCATCAAATGAATCAGCATCTTCAAAGCTATCGCCTAATAATGCATCTTCATCAAAACTATCAAATTCTTCTGAGAATTCATTTTCGCTATCTGAAGCATTATCATCCTCATAATCATTTTCATAGTCAAGTAAATCACCTGCTTCTTTTGCCTGTGTTTCACTCTTAATATCAATCTTAAATCCTGTAAGTCTAGCAGCAAGTCTAGCATTCTGTCCTTCTTTACCAATTGCAAGTGATAATTGATAATCAGGAACAACAACTTTTGCTGTCTTTTCTTCATCGTCAGCGATTACAGAAATTACTTTTGCTGGGCTTAGAGCATTCTGAATTAAAATTGCTGGATTTTCATCCCAAGTAACAATATCAATTTTCTCGCCACCAAGTTCGCTAACAATTGTATTAACACGCGCGCCATTCATACCAACACATGAACCTACTGGATCTACATCTGGATTGTTTGAATATACAGCAATTTTTGTTCTGCTACCAGCTTCTCTGGCAATAGATTTAATCTCTACGATTCCATCTTTTACTTCAGTTACTTCTGATTCAAACAATCTCTTCACAAGTTCAGGATGTGTTCTTGAAACAAGAATTCTTGGTCCACGATTAGTTGTCTTAACTTCAAGGATGTAAA
Organism: Lachnospiraceae bacterium C7; assembly: GCA_900113385.1. Classification (GTDB taxonomy): domain Bacteria; phylum Bacillota; class Clostridia; order Lachnospirales; family Lachnospiraceae; genus Roseburia. The sequence goes on along the minus strand of FOPE01000027.1, from coordinate 12,225 downwards.
CTTTAACACGATCTGTTGGTTTAAATTTCTCACCTTTGATTTGCTCATTTTCTGTTAATAAAGCATCTGCTCTACCTAAATTGATACTAACGTTTTTACCAATATATCTTTGAACAACACCTGTAACTACTTCTTTTTCTTTGCTATAGTACTCGTCAAAAATAGATTTTCTTTCTTCTTCACGAATTTTCTGTAAAATTACATTTTTAGCAATCTGTGTAGATATTCTACCAAACTCTTTTGATTTTACTTCTACATTTACCATATCGTCAAGACCATAAGCACCATCAATTTCTTGAGCATTGCTTAAAGAAATTTCCTCAGCTGGATCAAAAACCTCTTCTACTACTTTTTTAACTTGATAACAGTGGAATGATCCCTTTTCTGTATCAATTACTACTTTTACATTATCTGCTGTACCGAAGTGATTCTTACAAGCTGTCACTAATGAAGTCTCAATCGCCTCTAAAAGTATATCTTTGCTAATATTTTTTTCCTCAACTAAGGTATTTAACGCCTCTAATAACTCATTACTACTCATTTTTCTATATCCTCCTACGTTGTTATTTAACGCTAAAAATCTATTTTTTCTCTTATTAAGGCAATTTCAGACTTTTTAAACACTATTTCATTACCATCTTCTTCAATAGTAACTGTGTCCTTATCATATGCCTTTAATGTGCCTGCAAATTCTTTACGACGCTCTATTGAACGATATGTACGAATCTCCACTTCTTTGTTAAGATTACGAACATAATCTTTTTCTTTCTTAAGTGGTCTACCAAGGCCAGGTGAGCTCACTTCAAATACATAAGATTCTTCAACATAATCTTCTCTATCAAGAATCTCATTCATTTCACGTGCCACAGCTTCACAATCATTTACTGAAATACCGCCTTCTTTATCTATATATGCACGCAAGTACCAGGTGCTGCCTTCCTTTACAAATTCAACATCTACCAATTTAAATCCCAATCTATCAACAATTGGTGTAAGGAATTCTGTAGTTTTATCCTCATAAAATTTACTTCTTGCCATACGCTTGCACCTCTTTTCATTTCAATATAAAAGTCCGTCCATTCGAACGAACTTGTCTAATACGTAAATTGAGAGAGGAACAAGTCCTCTCTCAAGTCACTAACATCTTAATTTATACTAACACTTTATTTAATAAAATGCAAGTTTTTTTTATATTTTCCTCTTGCATTTTCATTTTTTGCGTGTTATAATCATTTACGGTTCGTTGGTCAAGCGGTTAAGACGCCGCCCTCTCAAGGCGGAATCACGGGTTCGATTCCCGTACGAACTGCTGCTATTATTTTTAAAGAATAGCCCAACCCGACTAAAGACTTGCAAGAAAGCTTGCAGGTCTTTTTTTACCCCCTTTTTATAGTAATTTTATTTTTACTATAAACTAATAATAAATTAAAACGCACTAAACATTTAAAATGTTTTAACCACGTAAAAAGGATGCTTTTATATTTAATATAAAAACATCCTTTTTGCTATATTGCGAAATTGCTATATTATAAAATTACTACATCTCATAATAATTCGCTTTTTTTATTTTATTATTTTATTCTATGCTTCATATCCATTTGGATTATTTTTTTGCCATCTCCATGCATCTTCGCACATTTCTTTAATACCATTTTCTGCCTTCCAACCAAGCTCTTTTTCTGCTTTAGAAGGATCACAATAACATGTTGCAATATCTCCTGCTCTTCTTGGTTTAATCTGGTAAGGAATTTCAACACCTGTAGCAGCTTCAAAATTCTTAACTATATCAAGCACACTATATCCATGGCCTGTTCCTAGATTATAAATATTTAATCCTGAATTGTCTTTAAGTTTATTTACAGCTTTTACATGTCCTTTTGCTAAGTCTACTACATGTATATAATCTCTTACACCTGTTCCATCTGGAGTGTCATAATCATTTCCAAATACTCCAAGTTCTTTTAATTTACCAACTGCAACCTGTGTAATATATGGCATTAAGTTGTTAGGAATTCCATTAGGGTTTTCTCCCATTGTTCCACTCTTATGTGCACCAATTGGGTTGAAATATCTTAATAAAATAACATTCCACTCTTGATCAGCTTTTTGAATATCCATAAGTACCTGCTCAAGCATTGACTTTGTCCATCCGTAAGGATTTGTACATTGTCCCTTTGGACATTCTTCTGTAATAGGAATTTGAGCTGGATCTCCATAAACAGTTGCTGAAGATGAGAAAATAATATTTTTACAATTATTTTTTCTCATTACATCAACTAATGTTAATGTACCTGAAATATTATTTTCATAATATTCCCAAGGTTTTTGTACAGATTCACCAACTGCTTTTAATCCTGCAAAGTGAATACAGCTTTCGATTTTTTCTTTAGCAAATACTTCTTCTAATCTGTCTCTGTCTAAAATATCCCCTTTATAAAATTTAACTTCTTTGCCAGTTAATTTTTTTACTCTTTCTAATGATTTCTCTGATGAGTTTGAAAGATTATCATATACCACAACATCATATCCTGCTTCAAGAAGTTCTACACATGTATGACTTCCAATATAGCCTGCACCACCTGTAACTAAAATTGCCATAATCAAATATCTCCTTTATATTCTAATATATATATTTATTATACGTCATATCAGTAATCAACTTTTATTTTCTATAAATGCAATGCCATCAATAAATTATTGTTCTCTATAATTGTTGCAAAACTTTTATAAAACTAAAAGTCTTCACGTAAATAAAACGCTTTGTCCTTACGACACTTTATAGTTTACATCACGCCTTGTGTTTTGTATAGTCCAAAATGTGCACGATATATGTAAAAATGTTGCATATTTTTGTTTCAAATTTTATAATTACACATATAGCCTTATCAATTTTAAAGGTATATGTATTATTATTTTAACTATTTTTTTATTAGGGGAGGAAAAATTTTGGGTAAAAACTACAAAAATTCATACAAAGTTTCCGAAAAGGAACTTGTTTCATTATCAGTATATAATGTTGGCTATCAAAAATGTGAACAAAACTACCAGTGGGGACCAGGAATTAGAGATCACTACCTTATTCACTATATTATTTCCGGAAAAGGAACATATATTGCAAATGGTAAGGAATACTCCTTATCTGCTGGAGATGCTTTTTTAGTTTTTCCAAACAGTATAGTAACCTATAAATCTGATTCATCAGCTCCATGGGAATACACTTGGGTTGGCTTTGCCGGAAGCGATGCGCCTACAATTCTTCAATCCACTGATTTCACAAAGGAGTCGCCTTTTATAAGGCAGCTTGAAAATGGCGAGGAAATCAAGCGAAACATTTTAAGCATTTATGATTCACGAGGAAACAACTTTGAAAGCGCTGTTGCAATGACTGGTAAACTTTACACTTTATTATCTTCGCTTTTAAAAATTTCTTCAAAAAAAATATGCACAAATAATAATGTTAGTTATGTTCAAAAGGCTATTGAATTTATTTCTGAGAATTATTCATACCCTATAACAATTGAAGACGTAGCAACATACGTAGGATTAAGTCGCAGTCATTTATTTAGAACATTTCAAACTGTTTTAAATGTTTCGCCTAAAGAATATCTAACTGATTTTCGTATAAAACAAGCTTGTAATTTAATAGAAAACACAGATTTAACTTTCACTGCCATTGCCAATTCAATCGGCTTTGACAATAGTCTTTATTTTTCTAAAACATTCCATAAACGCAAAGGTCTTTCTCCCATGGAATATAAAAAAAAGCTACGGGGCTAATCCGTAGCTTTTAAACTTTTATTTGAATACTTTTGTTTAAATCTTTTATATTATTATTTGAATACTTTTGTTTGATTCTTTTTTATTATTTGAATACAATAAATTGGATCCTTATTATATTTCCAATAATGAATGTCTTTAATCTACATAATCTAAATCAAGTATATGGATTCAAGTATATGCTTGATTTAGCCCACTTCAATTTCAGATCATCCAAGGTTATATATAACATTTTCGGAACAGGTATATATAACTTATATATCAATGTGTAGCACTCTCGGAGTTGTACTACATCATGTCATTAAAACAAAACACTCTCGGAGTTATGCTTTGCTTTATAGTATGCCACACTATCGGAGTTATGAAAGCATACGTTCTCATTCCATAATGCTCTCGGAGTTGCATTATAAAACAAACATAAATAATTCTAGATTAGTCTTTCAAAAGTGTAGTTACCTAGTTCATAATTCATAATTTCTATCCAGTTCCTGACGCTGTATAAAAACTCACTTCATACTTCCTACGTTACTACTCTTTCAAAAAACATAATCAACTTGGAAATTTCTATAATAAAAACAATCCAAAACTTTTTATCCGTGGCTTTATGCACCTTACGGTGTATCTATATCAACTTTATAAAAGTTAATTAAGCAATTTTTCCTTTTGCAATTTCTGCTAATGAAGCAAATCCTTCTGAATCAGAAACAGCCATTTCAGCTAATACTTTTCTGTTAAGATCGATATTTGCTAATTTTAAACCATACATAAATTTGCTGTATGATAATCCGTTTAATCTTGCTGCAGCGTTAATACGTGCGATCCATAATTGACGGAACTGTCTCTTTCTCTGTTTACGTCCAGCATAAGAACTTGTTAAGGCTCTCATAACTGACTGTTTTGCTATTCTATACTGTTTAGATCTAGCGCCTCTGTATCCTTTTGCTAATTTTAATACTCTATTATGTCTTTTTTTAGCGCCTAAACCGCCTTTTACTCTTGCCATTGTTTATTTCCTCCTTAACCTATCTTACACGTATGGTAAAATCTTTTTCATTGTCTTAACGTTTGTTGAATCAACCATACCTGGTTTTCTTAAACTTCTTTTAAGTTTAGTTGATTTTTTTGTTAAGATATGTCTTCTATATGCTTTATTTCTCTTTAATTTTCCTGTTCCAGTAACTTTGAAACGTTTTGCAGCTGCTCTTTTAGTCTTAATCTTTGGCATTTTAAAATCCTCCTTAAAAGTTATCTTTTCTCTGACAATACCATGCCGATACTTCTGCCTTCAATCTTTGGTGCCTTCTCCACTACAGCAATTTCTTCGAGTTGCTCAGCAAAGTCATCTAAGATATGTCGGCTACTATTCATATGTGCCATCTCACGTCCACGAAAACGTAATGTAACCTTAACTTTGTTTCCTTTTTTAAGGAATTTCTTAGCTGCATTCATCTTCGTATTTAAGTCATTCGCTTCAATGTTTGGTGAAAGACGAATTTCCTTGACTTCGACAGTCTTCTGTTTCTTCTTAGCGCTCTTCTCTTTACGAGCTAATTCATAGCGGTATTTTCCGTAATCAATCACCTTGCAAACAGGTGGTTTTGCGTTAGGAGCGATTTTAACTAAATCAAGTCCTGCTTCATCTGCAAGTCTCTGAGCCTCTCTAGATGACATTACGCCAACCTGCTCTCCGTTTGCTCCTATAACTCGTACTTCCTTATCTCGTATTTGTTCATTTATCATTAATTCGCTAATGGTTTTGCACCTCCAAAAAAATAGTGGATAGACAGACTATCCACTACAAAATCTCAAAACAAAAATGATGTTTGAAATATTGACACTAAGTCGCTCAATTGCGCTTAGGTGAGAGTGGATACTCTACTTGTTTTTCTAACAACTCGTATACGATAACATATAATTCTGTTTTTGTCAACAGTTTTTATATATTTTTTCATGTTTAATAATCTCTATCAGATCACGTCATATAACACATAATACTATACACGAAATAGCATTGATTGTCTAGTGTTAAATTTCAATTTCTTATTATTAGCACAATTTCCATTCATTTGCACCTTTTTACGTGTTTACACCTTTTTATGCATTTGCACCTTTTTATGCATTTGCGCCTATTTTTGCGTCATTAAAAATATACTTTTCTATAACTTCTGCAATCGCATCATTATTATTGTCATTTTCAGTAATTGCATCTGCCACAAAAAGTACATCCTGATATGCGTTCGCCATAGCAATCCCGCAACCTGCTGCAACAATCATAGGAATATCATTTCGTTCATCACCAACAGCAACCGTATTTTTTATTGGAATATTTAACATATCACATAAAACTTTAATACCAGTTGCTTTCGTTACATCCTTTGGACAATACTCAAGGTATTCTTCACATGAGAAAAATGAATTCATAGTATTTTGAGTCCATTTTTCATTTTCTTTCTGAAACTGCTGTAATTTTCCTGTTTTGTCAATATCTGTTAAAAGCACTTTATGAGGTTCACTTTCAATCGCAGATATTAAATCGCTTTTTACTTTAAAAGTCATCTTACTCTTTTCAATATAATAGTCTAGTTCTTTAGTATGCTCTAAAGCTATAACATCATTCCCTTGATATGTCTGTACATGAATGCCCGATTTTTCCGCTGCCTGAAACAATCTTATAACATCCTCAATACGTAGTCTTTTTTGTTGAATAATCCTATCCGAAGCGCAATCATATATAACAGCTCCATTATAACAAATCATATAACATCCAGGCCTATTTAGCCCTAACTCTTTAGCTACAATTCTTCCACTTTCTACAGCACGCCCAGTACATATTGTAAAATAATGTCCTCTATCTAGCATCTCTTGAATTGCATCTCGATTTGTCTCTGAAATTGTCTTATTATCATTTAATAACGTTCCATCTAAATCCGAAAACAAGATTTTGCTTTTACCATCTCTTTGCATATTCTTTCTCCTTATTAGCTAGTCAACAGGTTCTGCTGGTACAAAAACTCTAGCTTTTGAACTTTGGACTTTTCTAACAAGCCTTTTTGCCTCTTTACAAAAAGTTTTTTGTGAATTAATTTTTTTATCACCCTCTGTATATTGCTTTTTGTATTCTCCATTAGCCATTAAAACTCTTGCTTTTACATTGTCCATCAATTCAACATCAAGAATATGTTTTGCACCTTTTTTCAATTCATCATCAATTACTGGAAAGACAATTTCCACTCGCCTATCTAAATTTCGTGGCATCCAATCTGCACTTCCCATGTATATATCTTCTTGGCCATTATTGTAAAAGTAAAAAATACGACTATGTTCAAGGAAATTTCCCACTATAGATCTTACTGTAATATTTTCACTTACTCCAGGAATTCCTACTTTCAAGCAACAAATTCCCCTTACAATAAGATCAACCTTAACTCCTGCTGCTGATGCTTTGTATAAATTTTCAATTATTTCAGCATCACATAAGGAATTCATTTTTGCAATAATCTTTGCTTCAAAACCATTTTCTGCATTTTTTATTTCACGCTTTATAAGTTTTATAAACTTTTTCCTTAACCAATAAGGCGCTAAAACTAATTCATTCCATGTTAATGGTTCAGAATATCCTGAAAGCATATTAAATACGGCTGTTGCATCTTCGCCTATGGATTCTTTGCAAGTAAAAATACCACAATCTGTATATACCTTTGCTGTAGAATCGTTATAATTTCCTGTTCCAAGATGAACATAACGTCGTATTCCTTCTTCTTCTCTCCTTACAACCAATGCAATTTTACTATGAGTTTTTAAACCAACTAGTCCATAAATAACATGACATCCAGCTCGCTCTAATTTCTTTGCCCAAACAATATTATGTTCCTCATCAAAACGAGCTTTTAACTCAACTAAAACAGTAACTTGCTTGCCATTTTCAGCAGCTTGAGCTAAAGAGGATATAATTGGAGAATTTCCACTTACCCTATATAACGTTTGCTTAATTGCTAAAACTTTAGGATCTGCTGCTGCCTGTCGAATGAAATGAACAACTGGTTCAAATGATTGATAAGGGTGATGTAAAAAAATATCACCTTTTCTAATACATTCAAAAATGCTCTTTCCATTTTTCAACTCAGGAATTGGTTGTGGAATATACTGCTCATATTTTAATTCGTCAAAACCTTCAATCCCATATAGCTTTGATAGAAAAGTAAGGTCAATTGGTCCTGGAATTTTAAAAATATCATCATTAGATACTTTCAATTCTTTTTTTAAAATTCCAAGAAGTTTATCATCTATTTTGTCCTCAACTTCAAGCCTAATGGCTTCTCCTCTTTGACGCATTTTTAATTTATTTTGAATTTCTAGTAAAAGATCTGATGCCTCATCTTCATCAATAGTAAAATCAGCATTTCTCATAACTCTGTATGGATGTGCACATAAAACAGTATAATTTGAAAAAAGTTTTTCTATATTTCGCTCTATAATCTCTTCTAACAAAATAAATGTTTTTTTGTCATCACCTTCGCTAGGAATTGGAATAACTCTTTTTAAAACGCCTGGAACTTGAACCGTGGCAAACATTACACCTTTATTAGTTTTTTTACTTCTAAGCAAAGCCGCTATATTAAGGGTTTTATTACGAATAAGTGGAAATGGTCTTGATGCGTCCACTGCCATAGGCGTTAAAACTGGATAAATATTATCCATGAAATAACTATCTACAAATTTTGCTTGGTCTTCAGATAACTTTTCATGTTGATCCATTAGATGAATTCCTTCTTTTCGCAAAAGTGGAATTACAGTTTCCATAAATGTATGATACTGGTCACCTACTAATTCTCTAGTCGATGCATTTATCAAATTAAGTTGCTGAGCTGCTGTTAATCCTGCTATATCTTTTTTCTTATAATTGGCATTGACCATATCTTTTAATGAAGCTACTCTTACCATGTAAAATTCGTCTAGATTTGACGAAACAATACTTAAAAATTTTATTCTTTCAAGTAATGGTATGTTTTCATCTTGTGCCTCTTCTAAAACTCTTCTGTCAAACTTTAACCAGCTTAATTCTCTATTTTCATAATATTCTGTGTTACTAAAATTCTTTTCCCCCATATTTTCCTCCTTTCCTTATATTCTAGACTCGATAAACACGCTTTTCTTTTAAAACAGGTTTTAAACTAAATACGTTTTCAAAATATTCTGTTTTATCTTCAAACAATGTCTGTTCTAAGGATATATCCTCAAAGCTTTCAACTGTAATAACTAATTCTCTGCCTTTTATAGCTGTTTTGATGTTGGTAAATTTCTGCTTATGGCTTTGGTCTAAAGCATTTGCGACACGTAAAATAGCTGATAGTTTAGCCACCGTTAAATAGCTTTTATGATCAAGTTTACTTCTTAAATATTCAAATTCATTTAGTTGATATGAATTATATAAAACAGTTAAGGCAACTATTTTTCTTTCATTATGACTTAAACCCATTATCTCAGAGGACATAATTATGTGATATGCACATTCTGGAGCATTAATCAAACTGATAAATTTACCACTATCATGCAAAATGGCTGCCACCTGCAATAATAATCTTTCTCTGTTGCTTAATCCATGTATTTTTTTCATTGTATCAAAAATTTTAACTGATAAAGTACACAAGGCATCTATATGTGGTGAATAGCTGTTATATCTACGGGACAACTCATTTGCTGCTGAAATTACGTCTTTTTCAAAATCATGTGTAACCTTTACTAAATGATTTCTTTCAGCATAGTCATATGCCATACCGTCGTTAATATTAACTCCCGGTACCCATACATCTTCCGCCTTTATTGACACTGCAATATTTTTAAACAGCAAAATGGCTGGTAAAATTAGTGGATCACTATCGTTTGACAAATTCAATTCCGTTGAAATTTCTTCTATTGTTTTTTTCTGCAATTTAGAAATATAGTCCACAAATTTTTTAGTTTTTACTACGTCCCCTTCTTTATGATTTTTTTCTACCTTTTTTATTACATTCATGGCATAGTCTCCCATAAAAATAATATGGTTAACTGTTCTTGGATACAATGATGCAAATGTCTCTAGTTTTTTTTCAATGTACTCTTCCATTTGGTTGACATATGAGCCAAAAGAAATGGACCTATTATCGAGCAAATTGCGTATTCTCATTGTTCCAAGGCCTATGTGCTGAGTAGTTATTAAATTACCATCCTTAAATTGTGTGATCTGCGTTCCTGATCCTCCAACATCAATTGCTGCTGCAGAAGTTTGTATCATTTTTTCAAACTTCTGTCTTCCTGCAACTGACTTGTAACTAATAAATCGATGTTCAGAATTGTTAATTAATTTTATTGAAAATCCTGTTCTTAAAAAGATTTGATCTAATACAAAAGCTACATTTTTTACTTCTCTAAAAACAGCTGATGCATATATCTCATATTCTGTTACTTTATATCCTTTCATGATTTTTGAAAAATCATTTAATTTTGTACATAGCTCTTCTACTAACTCATATCCGATATTTCCATTAGAATAAGCGTCTTTTCCTAATTCTATATGATATCTAACGTGATCTATTTCTTTGTTTTTACTATTAACTGCTAATTCAAATATCTTTAGACTTACTTCATATGAGCCTATATATATAGCTGCAAATGTATGTATATCCATATTTTACGCACCTCTTCTCCACGTTTTTATGCTTTTCTTTTAGTCAAAACATCTTCTTTGGCCGTGTTAATTTATGTTTATAAAATTAGCTAGTACTGCGTTAATTTCTATTTTTAAAATTAGCTTGTTTAAAGTTAATTACTGTAAAAAACTAGTGTTTTTAAATAATCTCTAATAATTGCCTAATATCTTAAGTGTCTTTGTATCTTCTTCTAATCCAATTAGTGCATTTACTACTGCTGGATCTGATAAATTACCTTCAAAATTAATAAAAAATCTATATTGCCAATTTTTTTCTTTAATTGGTCTAGATTGTATCATATCCATATTCAAATTATTATATATGAGATGAGACAACATATGATAAAGGGAACCAGTCTCATGTGGAGCCTCAAAACAAACACTTATTTTATTTGCTTCGCTATTATATATTTTTTTATTTGTTACTATAATAAATTTAGTATAATTTTCTTTATTATCTTGTACACCATCTGCTAAAACTTTAAGTCCATAAATTTTTGCAGATGATTTACTTGCTATTGCTGCCTTTGACTTATCATTATCTTCTTTAATTTTCTGAGCTGCCATAGCTGTATTTTTCATAGCTTTCTTTTGCCATTTTTTATTATGTTCCATATAATTACTACACTGCATAAATGCTTGTGGATGAGAATAAACTGTTTTAATATCATCTAGCGTTGCATCTAAAGTGCCCATAATAGAATGTTCTATTTTTATAATTTGTTCTCCAACAATTACATTATCATACTCTACAAGCAAATCAAAATTTTCGGCTACAATACCAGCACTAGAATTTTCATATGGAAAAACAGCATAATCTGCTTGATTATTTTTTAAAGCTTCCATAGCCTCTTTCCAAGTATTTACATGAAAATTGTCACATTTTTCTCCAAAATACTCTTTCATGGCTAATTCTGTATATGCTCCTTTAATTCCTTGGAAAACTATCTTTGCATTCTTAAAATCAAGTTCCTTAACTGCTTTAAATTCTGGCTTTTTGATTATTCCTTGCTCTGTCAATAATTGATACTGTTTTTTGCGACTCATTGACATAATTTGTTGAAACAAATCAACTATACCACTTTTATTATATTCTGTTGATGCTAAAGCGCCTAAATCTTTTAGCTTTTCTTTTTCACGCTCTTTATCTAGCACTTTTTTACCTGTTTGAATTTTGTAATTAGCAACTTGCTCTGATATTTTCATTCTTTTCTCATATAAATCTACTATTTGATGATCAATTTCATCTATTTGATTTCTTAAATTTGATAAATCATTTTTCATATATCTAAAGTCCCTCTTATTTTCTTTCGAAATACATAAATGAGTGAGTTACATCACTTTATTCTTATACTTAAAATAATATTACAAACTACTAGTAAAGGCAAGGGCTTTTATTAAAAGGCACTTGAAAAGAGACAATATGAAGTGACCTCACAATTGTAGATTCGTGGATTTACCTGTAAGATATTAATTGAAAAAACAATATCAGGTAACAGGGATTACCGCATACAATAGGAGGTCACATATGAATAGTATAGTTTATGTTGGGATGGATGTCCATAAGGAACAGTACACACTTTGTTGTTACAGTTACGAAACAGATAAGGTTGAATATAAGCAGACAATACCATCAGATTACAAACTTGTTCTTAAATACATGGAGCAGGTTCGCTCCAGATATGATGGAGAAGTTACATTTGTTTGTGGATATGAAGCAGGATGTCTTGGATATTCCTTATATCATCAATTAAAAGAGCATG
>FOPE01000037.1 GCA_900113385.1 Lachnospiraceae bacterium C7 | reverse complement strand
AATAAGTAAGGTTTCATAGAAGTCTTATGAAAATCTAGACGATGACTATGAATCGAGTTACGTAGACGGCTTGCATGAAAAGCGGAAAGCATTATCAGATAGAGGAATATATGGTGTCCTAGAATGTATAGGTCAAGACATCGGAGATGCAAGTCAAACAGGTAAAGGACTTGCATCGATAACAGGTTCAATAACAGGAATGATAACAGGAGGTTTTGCAGGAGATAAGCTTAGTTTAAAAGTAAAAAAGTAAAGGCTGCAAAAGTAGAGGAAAAACCAATTGGACCACAAGCAAAATTGGAGAAAGTTAAATTTACAGAAGGACGATATGAACATCATATAGTTTATGGAGAAAAATTTACTAAAAATGAGTTGGTGGTGGACATAATTGGAAAAATTTGAAGGATTTAAAAATATGGATACTGGAGAAATCGAAAGTGCTCATCCAGTATTAGAATGGAGTAGAAATTAAATGAGTATAGAAAAAAATAATAAAGTAACTATAGTGACAGAAGAAAATCTTATGGAATGTATGAGAGAGTATGATGCTTATTATTGGGAAAAAAATGTAACAAGGTATCAGTTAGTTTAACATTGAATCGGTATGTTAACTCAAATTGTTTTTTAGAACTTTTAGATGACATGAAAAATAAATTGAGTGATTATAACCAAAGTTATGCAATGATATTTTCAGAAGATTATGATGATCCGTATGATGAATTTTATTTTGGAGAAAATGTAATCTGTTTTTTTTCAGGCTTAGGTTATGATGATGTAGAAGATATCATCGGCTACGAAGAATTCTACAAATATCTTGTTCCAGCATGTGAGTTTTACGTAGAACGTCGTCATCCAGAACATAAGAAAAAGGTTAAGCGGAAGCTTAAAGAAATAAGAAAAGCATACGGTTTAAAAAATAGCCCAAGGAGACAAAAACATATTGGTGGTTTGAAAATTTGTTTTTTCAAAAAAGAACGCAAACGGACTTAGTAAAGTCATTGCGTTCTTTAATTATATTATTGCTTTTGGTTTAGATAAAATGCACCAATTTTTTTGTCCATCTTCATAATGTGATTAGTTAGCCAATTTAACAAAAATGCAAGTAAGTCATTTAAATAACCTTGCTGATCATTGTCCACATTATCTAAATCTATTTCATTTAATTTTTCAACAAAATGAGAATGAGCAAGTAATTGCTTATCTAAATCAGGATAATTGATGCTTTTCATAAAATTTTCTTCGTCAGAAAAATGAAATTCAGTATAGTCTCGTAATTCGTCGATTATATCAATTATTTCATCATATTTATCAAAAGACATTTCATCATGTATGACTTGGTTTGCTTGCTCCATAATCTCAAAAAGGCGTTTATGTTCTTCATCGATAAGTTGAACTCCAACTAGGTATTTTTCTGTAAATGCAAAAGGAGACTGACTTTTGCCAATTAGAGTGTCGCTTCCGATAACATGGTTAAATAACCAACGAGATAAGTAATCTAATAATTCAATGGTTGCTTTTTTAAAATTTTCATCAGAAAGACCGACTAGATTAAGGGTATTCATTCGAGCTGTAAAAGACGCATGAGCCAATTTTTGGCGAGGTAATTCTGGATCGTTTATTTTTTGCATATATGCTTCTTCGTGTTCAAAATGGGTACTTGCATAAAATTGTAATTCTCTTAATAAATCTATACATACTATTCTTTTGTCTGTTTCGGAATCGTTTAATTCTTTATAGGCAGAATTTACTAAATCAAACAATTTCTGATGTTCTTGGTCAATTTCTTTAATTCCGGTAAGACAGTCATCTGTGAATTTAAGCATATTTTATCCTCCATAAAAGTGGGTGAACAACAATTTTTTATAGAAACTCTCATTTAGTTTAATCGGTCAATTTTTATACTTAAATAATATATAATGTCTGCTAAAAAAAAGATAGTGTAAAATTTATTTGTCAAACCCGATTTATTATATTATAGTATTATTGAAAATGCCAAAAACGTTAAAAAAATCTAAAAAAGCCAAAAACGTTAAAAAAGTGTAAAACGTTAAAATGCAAAAAAAGGGAGGCAACAATGAAAAACGTAATAAATAAAATTAGAATTTTTTTTACTATAATAAAACATCAAATTTTTAAGTGCATAGATTTAGTGTTAGAAAATAAAGTGCCTTCTTACGCAGCAGAAACGTCTTTTTTTATCATTTTATCATTTGCACCAGCGATATTATTTATGAGTTCAATTTTGAAATTTATGTCTTTTTTTAATGAAGGAATATATGAATTAATAAATGAATTCTTCCCAGACTATGTTGCAATTATTCTTAGAAATATATTAAGCGAAATATTAAATAATACAGATAACATAGTTCCAATTTCGGGCCTAGTTGCCTTGTGGTCAGCCGGCACGGGAATAAAATGTATCATAAATGGATTAAATAATATTTACCAAGTGCAAGAAAAAAGAAATTGGTTAGTGCTTAGAATTCAAGGTGCTATATATACTTTTATTTTTACGCTTGCAATATTTACACTAGGAACGTTTGCATTTGTAAAGGGCAAATTGGAATCGATTTTTTCATTTATTTCTTCCAATCACAACGCTACAAATAGCCATAATTTAATAGAATTAATAGCTAGATTTGTAGATAGCGTAAGTTTATTTTCAGTGGTTGTAGTTATTCTGATTTGTACAAGTTTATACACTTTGCTTCCTAGCCAAAAGTTGAAATGGAAAGACCAGTTGCGAGGAGGATTGTTTTGTACAATAATGTGGGAAGTTTTCTCGACTCTGCTTACTGTATATGTCGAAAAATACGGAGGATTTTCTCTGTATGGAAGCTTAACAACGATTACAATAGTTTTGTTTTGGTTATATGTGAGCATATATTTGTTTTTTATAGGTGCTTTAATCAACAAATATTGGCCTAATGATTTAAGACAGGTAATATTCAATAAAATCAAACAAAATATTAACAAGACAAAGCAGCAATAAACGTAATACGCAACAAGAAAGCATAGTAAAATTAAACATAAAACGTAACAAACAAGCACAGCAAAATAAAACATAATACAACATAATATAATTAAGTAAGATTTTTAAAGGAAAGGGGCAGAAATTAGACAATGATTAGACTAGCTATTGTGGAAGATGAGGATAATTATGCCATTCAACTAGAAAAATATATTAATAAATATGAACAAGAAAGTTCATCCGTATTTAAGGTGACTCGATTTAAGGATGGGGATGAAATTGTAAATAATTATAAATGCCAGTTTGATATTATTTTAATGGACATTGAAATGAAATTTATGGATGGAATGTCTGCAGCAGAGGAAATACGCAAGGTAGACAAAGATGTGGTAATAATGTTTATAACTAATATGACTAATTATGCAATACGAGGCTATCAGGTAGATGCACTTGATTATGTAATTAAGCCAGTTGAATATTTTGCTTTTTCCCAAAAATTAGATAGAGCTTTAACACGTATAAGTAAGCATAAAACTAAGAAAAGTATCACCATAGAATATTCAAGTGGCATCAAAAAAATAGATGTTGATAATATCATTTATATAGAAACCGAAGGTCACAATTTGCTTATTCATCTAAAAGCAACCACCATAAAAATACGCGCAAAACTCAAAGATTATGAAGAAATGCTAGCTGAAGATGATTTCTTTAGAATAAATAAAGGATACCTAGTTAATCTCAAGCACGTAGAAGGAATCGAAGGAACAAGTTGCATTATCGCTGATGAAAAACTCATCATAAGTAGAAATAGAAAAAGTGATTTTATGCAGACATTAGTTGAGTACATGAGTGACTAGATTAGAGATAAGGATTAGAGGTAGATGGTGGAGATTACAGCCAGGCAAACCAAAATTCAAAAAAGAAAGAACAGAGAGATTTAAAATGAATATAAATATATTAGAAAACATACCAAGATTTTATACAGCATTAGCGGAATGGTGTGCCTGCATGATGTTTTGTTTAAATCTTGAGAGAAAAATATCAAATAAAAAATTTGCAATATATTCAGCCATTGCATTAATAGTCCAAAGTATCTTTTTAATGGTAACGGGAAAAGTTGTAGTATTTCTATGGATTCCCTGTATGCTAAGTGCAATTATATTTATGTATTTATTTTTAAGATTAGTATGTCAGGGTACTGGAAAAGAAATAGGATATTTTTGTGCATATGCATTTTTATTGGCAGAATTAGCAGCGTCATTTGAATGGCAAATTGCATGTTTTTTCGCAGGTGCTTTTAAAATAAAAAATATTATTCCACAAGGCATCATATTAATTGCGGTATATGGAATAACTTTTTTTATAGCTCATAAGATACAAAAACTAGTATCAGGAGATATTTTAGTTAAATTTGAAATTACAAATCGAGAACTTATTATGGTAGATGTAATTGTTCTTACTATTTTTACATTTAGTAATTTGAGTTTTATTACTAAAAAAACACCATTTAGCGTTTCCTTAACAGCAGATATATGCTATGTAAGAACTCTTATAGATTTATCAGGTGTTATGATGCTTACAGTTTATCAAAGTAGAATCAATGAGATGATAGCTGAAAAAGAATTATCACAAATCAATGTTATGTTAAAAGGCCAATATGATAAATACCGAAATTATCAGGCGAGTTTTGACATGATTAATATGAAGTATCATGATCTAAAGCATCAGCTTGCAGGATTAAAAATGCAGATGAGTGATGAAACAAGAAAAGAATGGATAGACACCCTTGAGCAGGAATTAGAGGAATATAGTCCAAAAATGCAGACTGGGAATCATGTATTAGACACCTTGATTTCAGGAAAAATGATGAATGTTTCATCAAATAAAATTAAATTGACTTGTGTAGCAGAAGGCAAGTTGCTTGATTTTATGCATGTCACAGACATTTGTACAATTTTTGGAAATGCTTTAGATAATGCATTAGAAAATGTGTCTATGATAGAAGACGAGGAAAAACGTTTAGTGCATTTATCTGTCTTTGCAAAAAAACAATTTATTATTATTCAGGTTAGAAATTACTGCGAACAAGAATTGAAATTCAAGGATGGTTATCCAATTACCACAAAAAGTGATAAAAAAAATCATGGTTTCGGTTTGAAAAGTATTAGATATACAGTTGAAAAATATAACGGAACCTTAAAATTTGATTTGCAAAAAAATTGGTTTGAATTGAAGATAATAATTCCAAAGTAATTACTTGATTTGAATTGAAAATTATAATTCCAAAATGATTACTTGGTTTGAGTTGAAGATTATAATCCCAAAGCAATAATAACAATTTTAAAATATTTTAAAAAAATCTAAACAGTTCATGTCATATAGATGACAGTTCATGCCAAAATCGGCACATTTCACAGAAAAATGCTAATATAATGATGCGAAGAAAAGTTAAATCAGCTAGAGCGAGGTAACTCTAGCTGAACTTCACTAAAAGTAAATACTTATTAATGGAGGGAAAAGTATGTTACAAATTAATTTTGCGGACGTAGTAAACGTTTTAAATACACTGCGTCCATATTTAATATTTATTGGAGTTGCTTTATTACTTGCAATTATCGTTACAATTGCAGTAAGAAAAGTATCAGTAGTAAAAAGAAAATTTATACGTAAAGAAAGTTGGTTAGCTTTCCTACTATGCGCGGTAGTTGGAGTTAATTTAATTTGTTTTGGACCAATGTCAAGTATGATTTCACTTGCTACAGGAAATGGCTCAATAAAAGAAAAAACATCTAAAAAAGCCATGAAATTAGTAGAAAAAATTTCTGACGAAGGAATTGTACTTCTAAAAAATGAAGATAATCAATTACCACTTAAAGATGTTAATAAAGTAAATGTTTTTGGATGGGCATCAACAAACCCATGTTATGGAGGAACTGGTTCAGGTTCTTTATCAGATGCATATAAGACAGTATCATTATTACAAGGTTTAAATGATGCAGGTTTAAAAACTAATAAAGAATTAACAGATTTTTATACTAATTATAGAAAAGATAGACCAGTTGTTGGAATGAACGAACAGGATTGGACATTACCAGAACCAACAGCAGATTCATATTCTAAAAAGATGATGGACAATGCTAAAAAATATTCTGATACAGCTATTTTTGTAGTAACAAGAGTGGGTGGCGAAGGTGCCGATCTTCCAACAGATTTAAGCAAAGTAACTTATAAAAATAATTCTAAAAAATATAAAGATTTTGATAAGGGACAGCATTACTTAGAGCTTGATAATACAGAAAAAAATGTACTTGATTTAGTATGTAATAATTTTGATAACGTAATTGTGGTTTACAATGGCGCTAATGCAATGGAACTTGGATTTTTAAATGAATATAAACAGATTAAAGGTGCAATCTGGTGCCCAGGAACAGGTCAATCTGGTTTTGAATCATTAGGAAAAATCATTAAAGGTAAGGTAAATCCATCTGGTAAAACATCAGATACATTTGTTTCGGATTTAACTAAAACACCAACCTATAATAACTTTGGAAACTTCGCATATAAAAATACAAAAGAATTTACAGCTAAATACACATCATTCACAGGAAAAACAGAAAAAGCTACACCTAATTTTGTAAATTATGTAGAAGATATTTATGTAGGATATAAATATTATGAAACAGCTTCAGATGAAGGATTCATTGATTATGATAAAACAGTAGTTTATCCATTTGGATACGGATTATCATATACATCATTTGATAAAAAAATGAGTGAAATCAAATCAGAAAATGGAAACATTTCATTTGATGTAACAGTTACAAATACTGGAAAAACAGCAGGAAAAGATGTAGTAGAAATTTATTACAATCCACCTTACACAAATGGTGGCATCGAAAAGGCAAGCGCAAACCTTATTAAATTTGAAAAAACAAAGAAATTAAAACCAGGTGAATCACAGACAATTAGCTTTAATTTCAACGAAGAAGATATGGCTTCTTATGATTATGAAAATGCAAAAGGTTATGTTCTTGAAGCAGGAGATTACAAAATCTCATTAAGAAGCGATTCAC
This sequence comes from Lachnospiraceae bacterium C7, assembly GCA_900113385.1. Classification (GTDB taxonomy): domain Bacteria; phylum Bacillota; class Clostridia; order Lachnospirales; family Lachnospiraceae; genus Roseburia. Next base: position 22,281 of record FOPE01000037.1, on the reverse strand, counting down.
ACAACATTATTGATGAAAAAACATATAACGTAGCAAAAACAATTAACTACAACAAAGATAATAAACGTACAACTGATAAGGCAAATGTAACAAATCAATTTGATCAAGCAAAAGGTGACGTAACTTACCTTTCAAGAGCTGATAAATTTGCAAACTACAACGAAGCAACAAAAGCTCCAAAAAATTACAATATGTCTGATTCAGCTAAAAAACTATTTTACAATAACACAAATTACAACCCGGAAGATTTCAATAACAAATCAGATAAAATGCCTACACTTGGCGCTGATAACGGAATTAAATTAAAGGAATTAAGAGGTAAAAAATACACAGACAAGAAATGGGATAAGTTATTAGATCAGTTAACAGTTAGTGACATGGACAAACTTATTTCACTTGGTGGTTATAACACAGCAGCTATTGATAGCGTAGGAAAAGTAGCAACAGTAGATTGTGATGGACCTGCATCTATTAACAATAACTTTACAAAAGTAGGTTCTGTTGGTTTCCCATCAGCAGTACTTATTGCTAACACATGGAATACAAAATGTGCAGAAAAATTCGGCGATAGCATTGGTAAAATGGCAGATGAAATGGGAGTTTCAGGTTGGTACGCACCAGCTATGAATATTCATAGAAGTGCATTTGCAGGAAGAAACTTCGAGTATTATTCAGAAGATGGAACACTTTCAGGAGCAATGGCAGCAGAGTCAATTAAAGGAGCTGCAAAACACGGTGTTTACGCATATATGAAACATTTTGCTTTAAACGACCAAGAAACAAACAGAACAGTAATGCTTTGTACATGGTCAAATGAGCAAGCAATTCGTGAAATTTACCTAAAACCATTTGAAATGGCAGTAAAAGATGGAAAAGCAAAAGCAGTAATGTCATCATTTAACTACATCGGATCTGTATATGCAGGAAGTTGTGATGCTTTACTTAACAACGTTCTTAGAAAAGAATGGGGCTTTAAAGGATTTGTAGAAACAGATTACTTTGGAGTATACGGATATATGGATTCAGATAGATGTATTCGAAACGGAAATGACATTATGTTAGTAGCTTATGATACAGAAACTAACCACATTACAGATAAGAAGAGTGCTACATCAATTAAAGCTATGAGACAATCATGTAAAAATATTATGTACACAGTAGTAAATAGCCGAGCATATGAAGCTAAGAACTTAAATGTAGGTATGGAAATGTGGAAGAAAGTTGCTATTGTAATTGACGTTCTTTTAGGACTTCTATTCGTAGGATTACAGATTGTAACTATAAAAAAATTCATTAGAAAATTAAAAAATAACTAATAACTAAAACAACACAAATAAAACAACAACAACAAATGCAAGTAAAGGTGGTAGGATACCGTGAAACATCAAAATATTGTTAGTAAAATGACATTAGAAGAAAAGGCTGCTTTTTTAAGCGGTGCAGGAGAATGGCAAACAAGAGAAATAAAAAGCCAGAACATTCCAGCTATATTTTGCTCAGATGGTCCACATGGTGTAAGAAAACAAGCTGGAGCAGGCGATCATCTTGGCTTAAATGAATCATTAAAAGCAACTTGTTTCCCAACAGCAGCAACTATTGCCAATAGTTGGGATGAAAAGTTAGGAGAAGAAATAGGAGAAGCATTAGGCGAAGAGGCTATGGCACTAGACGTAAATGTACTTTTAGGACCAGGTCTTAATATAAAAAGAAGTCCTCTTTGTGGAAGAAACTTTGAGTATTTTTCTGAAGATCCATATTTAGCAGGAAAAATGGCAGCCTCATATGTAAAAGGAATTCAAAGTCAAGGTGTTTATGCGTGTCCTAAACATTATGCGGTTAATAGTCAAGAACTCAGACGTATGGCAATGAATGCCGTTGTAGATGAAAGAACATTAAGAGAAATTTATCTTACAGGTTTTGAAATTGCTGTAAAAGAAGGAAACGCAAAAACAATAATGTCGGCTTACAATGAAGTAAACGGCACATATGCTAATGAAAATAAACATCTTCTACAGGACATCTTAAGAGATGAGTGGGGATTTGATGGAATAGTAATAACCGACTGGGGTGCATCAAATGATCACGTAAAAGGTGTAGAAGCAGGATCAAATCTAGAGATGCCAAATCCAGGACTAGATTCAGCTAGAGAAATTGTAACAGCCGTAGAAAATAAAACATTATCAGAAAAGGATTTAGATAATAGAGTAGACGAATTGTTAGATGCGGTTCTAACTTTAAGCGCAAGTGCAAAAGCAAAAAAAGATGTTGCAGCAAAAGGAAATTTCGATGTTAAAAAACATCATGAAATTGCAAGAAAAGCAGCAGCAAAAAGTTGTGTGTTATTAAAAAATGATGATAGAATTCTTCCTTTGAAAAAGAATACAAAAGTCGCAATTATAGGTGATTTTGCCACAACTCCAAGATATCAAGGAGCCGGTTCATCCCTTGTTAATCCAACACAAGTGGAAACTGTAAGTGACGTTATAAAGGACTATGATTTAGACATTGTAGGAGTCGAAGAAGGCTATGAAAGAAATGGTGAAGAGTCACAAGAAAAATTAGAAAAGGCAGTCCAATTAGCAAAAAAAGCAGATGTTGTACTATTTTTCTTTGGATTAAATGAAATAAGCGAATCTGAAGGACTTGACAGAAATCACATGAAAATTCCAGCAAATCAGATCAAAGTTATTGAAGAAATTTCAAAACAAAATAGTCAATTAGTAGGAATTATCAGTGCAGGTTCAACAATGGAGATGCCATGGGAAGCCAAATTTAAAGGCTTATTAAATGGATACTTAAATGGACAGGCAGGAGCAGGAGCAATCTGCGATATTTTAACAGGAAAAGTAAATCCATCAGGTAAACTTAATGAAACTGTTGTTATAAAATACGAAGATACTCCAGCCTATGAGTATTATCCAAGCCAGCAAAGAGATTCAGAATATAAAGAAAGCATCTATGTAGGTTATAGATACTATGATAAGGCAAACACCCCTGTTTTATATCCTTTTGGTTATGGACTATCTTATACAGAATTTGAATATTCAAACATTGCAGTGGACAAAACAAAAGTTACATTTGACATTACAAACGTAGGTGATGTTGATGGTGAAGAGATTCCACAGCTATATGTAGGAATGAAAGATAGCAAAATCTTTAGAGCTAAAAAAGAATTAAAAGGATTTAAGAAAGTTTTTATAAAAGCAGGTGAAACGAAAACAGTTTCCATTGAATTTGATGACAAAACATTTAGATATTGGAATGTCCTTACTAACAAATTTGAAATCGAAGAAGGAACTTATCAAATCTATGTAGGAAGCAATGTTAGAGATATTGCCCTTAGAGGAGAATTACAGATAGAAGGAACTACAGACTTAATGCCATATAAAAAAGCAGAATTACCATCATATTTTGCAGGAAACATAAAAAATGTATCAGATACAGAATTTGAAAAATTATATGGTAAAAAACTTCCTAAAAATACCTGGTCAGGCACTTTAACAAGAAACGATGCTATTTGTCAGATGTACTACGCAAAAAGTGGTTTAGCACGATTAGTTTACAAAATTTTAACTAAGAAAAAAGAAAAATCTGAAAAAATAGGAAAACCAGATTTGAATATTTTGTTTATTTACAATATGCCATTTAGAGCATTAGCCAAAATGACAGCAGGTATGATAAGCATGGAAATGGTAGATGGAATCTTGTTGATTGTAAATGGCCATTTCTTTAAAGGTGCAGGTAAGACAATTAAAGGGTTCTTTAAGAATAGAAAACTAAATAAAAAATACGAAGAAAAACTATAGAAAGGCCAGGAAAACGACATGGGAGGAAAAATTAAAGCATTTACAAAAAATCACCCTGATTTGTGGGAGTTTATATTATTTAACATATTATCAAATTGTGCGACAGTAACAAACTTTATCATTATGTGGATTTGTACAGGTGCAATTTTTAAAAGCTTATCAGATACACCATTTAGTTGGTTTATCTTTGACTATTCAGATACAGCAAAAAACCTAGGTTTATGCGGATTCTTAAGCTTTTTGATAGCAACAGCAGGTGCCCAGACAGTAAACTTTTTTGTACAGAAGAACTGGGTTTTTAAATCTAATGCAGCCTTTGAAAAAGCAGTACCAAAATATATTCTTTTAGCAATTGTATTAGTAATTGTGTCTGCAGCTTTGCCAGCTTATAGCCAAAAAGCTTTAGCCAGCACAATTTTCCCAAGTAGTGTAGTTCCTACAATGGCAAATATCATTAACATTATCGTTCAGGTAGTAATAAGCTACCCAGCAATGAAGTTTTGGATTATGCCAAAAAATGATAAATAAACATAACAAATAATAAACATAATAGATAATAAACACAACAAACGTTAAATAAAAACATTAAATAGAAACGCAATTCTAAAAAAACTATAAATATAGTATTAAAGTTTTGAAATTTTGAAAAAAAGAGGTGCATTTCAAGTTAACTCATGATAACATGGATATCAGTATTAGAACTTGGAGGTGAGTGTATGAGAAATAAGACATGGAACAAATCAAAAAAAGTTACACGTAATATTTTAAAATCTTTTGCAATCACCGTTTTTTGTTTTTTGGTGTTTTTATTTCCACTTAATGTACATGCTGGTTATGATGCTGAATACCATAACGTAACGGAGATATGCACCTTAGTTTACATGGGATATAATGGTGGCGTTAATGGACCAATAGTAATTACAAAAGGTCTATACCAAAATGGAGACGACACTCAAGAAGTATATCTTGTAACACTATCAGGAACTGAGATTGTTTCTGGACAATCAACAGGTTACTATACTGATATTTTATCAGGTCTCAATCTTAATAATCCATATAAGCGTAACGTGATTCGTGCAATTCAAGAAAGCGTTCCAGTTGGATCAAACTTGATGTTTGCCGGACATAGTTTAGGTGGAATGATAGCACAGCAAGTAATTGCTAGCGATGAGATTAAAAGAGACTACAATGTTTTAAACACTGTATGTTTTGGCTCTCCACTTTTATCTGCAGGAAGTCGTGAAGGAGCAGTTCACAGATTAGCAGATGTGTCTGACATAGTTCCATTTTTGTCAGGTTCACTTATTAATAATACTAAAAGAGCTTTAAATGAAGTGCAGAAAGAAAAAGGCGGTTATAATGGCAATGCCTACGCTGCACATACACAAAGTTATTTTAGAACAGATTTGTGGGGAAGTTATGATGTAACAGGTACAAAGTGGGGCAATGCCACACTATGGCTAGATTCATCCACTAGAAGATTTTTTCAATCACCAACTAGATAAATGAAGCTTAACTAATAACAAAATAAAGGCCAAAACAGCTGACTAAACAGATAGACCAAAACGAAAAACAACACAACACAAAAAATCTGCATGTTTTCTTATGAACATGCAGATTTTTTTATATAAAATACAATTCCTACAAAAAAAGTGGAAATTACTATTTATATTTCTTTGTTTCTAATATATAATGGTAGTTGAGGCTTTTAGCTTTGCTATGTTTTAGGATAATTTTTTTGTATAAGAAGAATTTTAGGAAAGGAACAAGAAATGCTAGAAATTAAAGATATTACATATCAAGTAGAAGAAAATAATAAAAAAATTAATATCATTGATCATTTGAATCTTAATATAGAAGATGGTAAATTCGTTGTAATTACAGGACCTAATGGTGGAGGTAAATCTACTTTAGCCAAACTTATTATGGGTGTTAATAAGATTACAACAGGTAAGATGATTTTTGACGGTGAAGACATTACTGAAAAAGGTATTACAGAACGAGCTAATTTAGGTATTAGCTATGCTTTTCAACAGCCAGTTCATTTTAAAGGAATTAAAGTAATCGATCTTCTTAGAATTGCTGCAGGAGAGAAATTATCAGTATCAGCAGCATGTGAGTATTTATCAAAAGTAGGTTTATGTGCTAAAGATTACGTTAACAGAGAGGTTAACGCTTCATTATCAGGTGGAGAGTTAAAACGTATCGAGATTGCAACAGTTTTAGCTAGACAAACTAAATTTGCAGTATTTGATGAACCAGAAGCAGGAATTGATTTATGGAGTTTTCAGAATTTAATCCGTGTTTTCGAGAATATCAGAGAATCTATTAATGGTACAATTCTTATTATTTCACATCAGGAAAGAATTTTAAGTATTGCTGACGAAATCGTTGTAATAGAAGATGGACACGTTAAAAAACAAGGATCTAGAGATGAGATTCTTCCAGAAATTTTAGGTACATCAGCAGCTGCTAAAGCTGCATGTGATAGGCTTATGTAAGGAGAGAGATTAGTATGATAGACGAAATTCAAAAACATATTCTAGAAGAGGTTGCAGATTTGCACAAAGTTCCAGATGGAGCATATAATATTAGAGCAAACGGAGAATCAGCTGGAAGAAACACAACAGCTAACATTGATATTATTACAAAAAAAGATAAGAGCGGAATTGATATTCACATCAAGCCAGGTACAAAAAACGAAAGTGTACATATTCCTGTAGTTTTAAGTGAATCAGGAATCAAAGAAACAGTTTATAATGACTTTTTCATTGGAGAAGGTGCAGATGTAACAATCGTAGCAGGATGCGGTATTCACAACTGCGGTAACCAAGATTCAGAGCATGATGGTGTACATAGATTTTATGTAGGTAAGAATGCAAAGGTTCGCTATGTTGAGAAACACTATGGTCAAGGTGATGGACTTGGAAAGAAAATTTTAAATCCACTTACAGAAGTTTACCAGGAGGCTGGAAGCTATGTGGATATGGAAATGGTACAGATTAAAGGTGTTGACTCTACAATTAGAACAACAAAAGCAGAATTAGCAAAAGATGCTACACTTATTGTTCATGAGAGACTTATGACTCATGGAAAACAGCATGCAACTAGTGTTTATACAGTAGAGTTAAATGGAGAGAATTCTAGTACAGATATTATTTCACGTTCAGTTGCAAAGAATGACTCAGAGCAGATCTTTGAAGCTGGCATTGTTGGTAACACAGTTTGTAGTGGACATGCAGAATGTGACGCAATCATCATGGATAAGGCTCACGTAGTAGCTATTCCAAAGCTCGATGCTAAAAATGTAGATGCAGCATTAATTCATGAAGCAGCCATCGGTAAAATCGCAGGTGATCAGTTAATCAAACTTATGTCACTTGGTTTAACAGAAGAAGAAGCAGAAGAACAGATTATCTCTGGTTTCTTAAAATAGTAGTTAGAAAATACAAAGTTGAATTAAGAAAGAATAGATGAAAAGCAACATAATAAAAATCTCAGATCTTTCAGACGAAAGAATACAAAAATATTTTAAATATAATGAAAATCAATTAGTACACATATATGAACCCCATTTAGGGGTTTTTATATGTGAAAGTGCTAAGGTTATAAAGCGAGCATTAGATGCAGGATATGAACCAGAAAGTTTTCTTATAGAAGACGAGTACAATTCTACAAGTGAAGGCGTTCGTGAGATTCGTGAAATTCTTACGCAGGCCCTTAAGAAGACACCTGATGTACCTATTTTTACAGCAAGTCATGCTGTACTTTCAAAGGTAAAAGGTTACGCAGTTACTCGAGGCGTTTTGGCTGTTATGAAAAGAAGACACTTGCAAGAAGTGTCAGATGTTATTGCAAGTCAGCAGAGAATTGTGGTATTAGAGAACGTAGTTAATCCTACTAATATAGGTTCGATTTTTCGCTCGGCAGCAGCTCTTGGAATAGAAAGCGTTGTACTGACAAAAGAATGCTGTGATCCGCTTTATAGACGTTCGGCACGAGTAAGTATGGGTACAGTTTTTCAAATTCCATGGACATATTTTAAAAATCAATCCAAAACTATAGAGAAAGACGACTACGACTATATCGATGAGTTGCATGAACTTGGCTATAAAGTTGTAGCAATGGCTCTTAATGATGATTCTAGAGATATAACAGATCCAATCTTTGAAAAACAAGAAAAGCTTGCAATAGTTATGGGTAGTGAAGGAAACGGATTATCTAAAAGGACTATAGAAAAATGTGATTTTATCATAAAAATTCCAATGTATCACGGGGTTGACTCACTAAATGTGGCAGCAGCAAGTGCTGTAGCATTTTGGGAACTACGATTAAAAAAATAGTAAGAAAAGAGTAAATTATGACAAAATTAGAAGAGTATTATAATAAATTCAATGAAGATAAACGTTTGAATTCTCGTTACGGAAGAATTGAATACGAAGTTTCAATGCGATATATTCACAAATATATTGACGAGTATTTAAAACAAAACAATATGAAGCCCGAAGAACTAAAGATTTTGGAGATTGGAGCTGGAACAGGAAGATATTGTATACCACTTTCAGAAGAAGGATATGATGTTTATGGAGTAGAACCTGTAAAACATAACCTTGGTGTTTTAAAAGCAAAAAAGAGTAAAGTAAAGGCCATATATGGTAACGCTCTTAAGCTCAAAAAATACGAAGATAATACCTTTGATATAGTATTAGTTTTAGGACCTATGTATCATTTATTATCTAAGGAAGAAAAGATTCAAGCTCTTAAAGAAGCTAAAAGAGTTTCAAAAAATGGAGCTAAAATATTTGTATCATATATAATGAATGAGTATGCAGTGCTTTATTTTGGCGTAAAGGAAGGACATTTAGGAGAAAGCATAAAACAAGGTAAACTAGATGAGACTTTCCATTGCACTAAAGATGCTAATGAATTATATAGCTATGTTAGAATTGAGGATATAGCTGAATTTAATGAAGGTGCTGAATTGAAAAGAGATTTGATTATTTCGCCAGATGGTGCATCTAATATCTTACGACAGTATCTTAATAAATTAACAGAAGAAGAAGTTGACATGTTTATAGAATATCAAATGTCTATCTGCGAACGCCAGGATTTGATAGGAGCCGGAGCACATACACTAGATATTCTTACAGTTGAGAAATAGATATTCGGGTTTTACCCTAAGAGTAGACGTAGGTATTTCTTATCTCGTTTGACGCCTGACATATAAAAAAGCCAGTCTGTAAAATGTATAGCCCCTAAAGGGATAATCCTTAAAAGGATAACCTTAAGGGGCTATATTAAAACTACAGATCGGCTTTTTTTAAATATTTCAAGTAAGACAAAGCTTCTTTTTGATGAGGTGTGTTTTTGATCACTGCTGCATAAAGCTCTTTATTGCAATTAAGCCTTATTGCATCACTATCTCCTTGGCTTTTACCAGTCTGTTTGCCATCAATAGTCGTTTGAATTTTACCAGCCTGTTTGCCATCAATAGTCGTTTGGTTTTTACCAGCCTGTTTGCCATCTAATGAATCGCTTACAATCGTCTTTGGTAATTTCATTAGATATCCATTTTTTTCTAAGGTATGTAAGGCTTTTTTATCAACTATAACTACATCAACTGCCTTGTCAGTTATGCGTGCTAAAAACTTCATATTAGAAGCATATGTGTACTCATAATCAACACTGTCCTTTGTGTTTGCGATACGAAAACCTCGTATAAGTTCAATATCATTAGGATTAATACCAGTGTTTTCATAAGAAGCATATCCCTGGGTAAGGGTAGAATCGACATGATTAAGGTTATCGCATGTTGGAGTGTTTATGCATGCAACAGATAATGCGGGAGAATGCTTATGAGTTGCATTGTAAATGATAGAAAATAAAATGCCAAAAACTACCAACCCAAGAATAATATGCCATCTATAATAATCAAAAATATATTGGAATTTCCCTTTTGTACTTAATTTTTTGAAAGTATTACTCATTGTTCCACCTCGTAAAGTGATACAAATAGTGGACGCAACAAATAAGAAGATAAAAGAGCACACAAACCTTCACCTAAAAAAATAAGTGGAGTAAAATAATTGATTGTAATGTAAAAAATAGCTACATGAATGACAATCAAAGAAAGTGTGCAAAACAAGTATCTAATTCCTATAAGTAACGCATTTTTTAACAGTTGGTGTAAAGTGTTATCAAACATTGCCTGAAGTGGAAATGCGTAGATACATACTACTAGATATAAAATACTTATAGGAATATATGCGGCAAAACCTAATGTCCAAAAAACATTTTCAAACTTCATTCGCATAAAAATATAACCATCTATTCCTAGAACAAGTCCCATGAGCAATAGAACAAGTCCTAGCTTTATGCTTTTTTTACAATGATCTTTAAATCCCTTGAAAAAATCAGTAGTAAGGTTAACGTATTGGTCATCTGCCATTGAAAGAGTAACATGATAAAGTGCTGCCGTGGCAGGACCAATGGTTACAATTGGCAGTGATGTAATAAGCCAAAGTAAGTTTAACCAAAGTGTATCTGCAAGTTTTCCAATAAAATTCATAATTGGATTGTCAAGATTAAAAAATTTCCCCATAAAAATACCTCCTAAAAACATCTCCTAAAAATATCTGTTAAATACTAATCTCTAGTAGATTCTCTGTAAACTAAATCAGATTCTACATATAGACGTCTACATTCAATTCCAGGTTCACGTATTCTAGAGATAAGTAGTTCAACTGCTGCGAAACCAATAGTTTGACTATGAATATGAACTGATGAAAGTGTAGGTGATATGATTCTAGATTCGGAAGAATCGTCAAAACCAAGTAACATAATATCATCAGGGCATGAGATGTTAAGTTTTTTAAATGTCTGTAATAAATCAATTGCAATAAAATCATTAGCACAAATAAAAACATCTGGATATGAATCTAGTTTTTTTAGTTCATTAAATAAGTAGTCTCTATATGAAATATCAGAACTGCCAGTAATACAGTAGTCTTCATTGATATTTAGAGAATTAAAATACATCCCATTTCTGAAAGCTAAAAACCTTTCACTGAAAGAAAGACAATGACTGATATCACCCACAAATCCTATAGAAGTGTAGTTCCTTTTTTTCATTTCATGAATAAAAGATAAGATTCCGGATGAATTTTCCATAAGTAAAATATCTGCATTAAAAGTTGTTCCATAATTGCAAGCTGGTGCATCTATCATTAAAAGGGGAATCCCCAAAGCTGAAAGCATTTTGCAATAGTCAGCATCAAATAATTCAATGCATACAATTCCAGCAGTTTTTTCTTTGTTAAATGATCTAGGAAGTTTTTTCTCCTTTAAATCTATATAACTTACATTATGTATGCTCATTGTGTATCCAATTTGAGAAGTCTCTGATTGGAATTTGTCAAGCATTGTTGAAGCAAAATGGGAATTGTTTAAAAAAGAAGCAGTTAGTAAAGCAATTTCTCCTTTTTCTTCTTTATTAGTTGGATTATCTAAAAAAGATAAATCCATATAAGAAAATTGTTTGTAACCCATTTCTACCGCTTTTTCTAGTACTTTTTTACGAGTTGCTTCTGAAAGTACGCCTGTGTTGTTAATTGCTTTAGAGACAGTGTTTCTAGATAAACCTAACTCGTCAGCAATATCTTGAATAGTAACTCTGTTTGCCATTATATTTTCCTTTTCCTTTTTATTTATAGATAATTCAAGTCTAGTTCGCGAGACTTAACGCGGATCATCTCCTATGAGATAGAAAATTTTGAATAAATTAACTATAAAGTAGTATAACATAGTAAAATAAATGTGTCAAATGTAACATTGAACGAGCAAAAAATGCAAAATTATTGTGCAAATGTAAAAATTTAAGTTGACACAAATGTAACAATGATATATTATATCTGTATAACAAGAGCCGGTGAATTGTTATGAAATGTTTTTCTATATATAAAATAAGGTGGAAAATTAATGAAAAGAAGAGGAAAGGTGGGGGACTATATGTCGGTAGCAGAAGTTACGATACCAACAAAACCTATAGCAAAAGCTAAGCCAATGAATATAAAGAGAAAGGAATCGTTTTTTCAATATGCTCGCAAGCATTGGCAACTATACGCTATATTTATAATGCCAGCATTTTTACTGACTGTTATTTTTAAGTACATACCAATGGGAGGTATATTAATAGCCTTTCAGGATTTTAATCCAATAAAAGGTATATTGGGAAGCAAGTGGATTGGATTTGAGAACTTTACACGTTTTTTAAATTCACCTGATTTTATGAATTACTTGGCAAACACCCTAAAGCTTAGTATTTATGGCTTAATTTGGGGATTCCCAGTACCAATTATTTTAGCATTGCTTTTAAATAGACTACAAAATAGAAAATTAAAGAGTGGTATTCAAATGATTCTATATATGCCTAACTTTATTTCAGTTATAGTACTTTGTGGTATGGTTAGAATTCTCTTGTCCGTTAATGGACCAATTAATATGTTGTTCCATTCAAGTTTGAATTTTATGACTATGCCAGAGGCATTTAGAAGTATTTACATTATAAGTGGAATATGGCAAGGCGCAGGATGGGCTTCTATTATGTATACTGCATCATTATCTAATGCAAGCCATGAGTTAAAAGAAGCAGCCATCATAGATGGAGCAAATATTTGGCAGCAAATGAAAGTAGTAGATTGGCCAGCCATTAAAGACATGGTAGTAATTCAGTTTATCTTATCAGCTGGTAATATAATGAGTATTGGTTTTGAAAAAGCATATGCTTTACAAACAGATTTAAATATTCATTCTTCAGAAATCATTGCAACTTACGTATACAAAAAAGGTTTGCTTGAAGGAGATTATAGTTTTTCAACAGCCGTTGGTTTATTTAATACAGTCATTAACGTGATTCTACTTGTTGTAGTTAATAAAGTAGTTTCTAAAATGAATGATGGACAGGGAATTTAAGGGAGGCGAAAGTAATGAATACAAAAACATCATTTAAAAAGATGTGTGTGGCAGATAAAGCAATAACTTTAGTAGGAAACTTATTTTTAATACTGTTTGTAGCTGCTATAGTTTTACCACTTATTTATATAGTAGTAGCCTCTTTTATTGATCCGGTAGTATTAAATAATAAAGGCATAACTTTTGATTTTAGTAAGTGGACAACAACAGCTTACGAAAGGGTTATAGAAAATAGCCAAATCTGGATAGGTTTTAGAAATGCGTTAGTATATTCAGTTGTTTTCACAGCAATTTCAGTATTTGTAACATTGCTATGTGCGTATCCAATGTCAAGAGCTGATTTTAGAGGAAAAGGATTCTTTAAAGTAGTATTCTATATCACAATGTTTTTCGGTGGTGGATTAATTCCAACATATCTATTAATTAGTGATTTAGGAATGTTGAATACAATGTGGGCATTAGTTATTCCAGGAGCTTTTAGTGTATGGAATATGATTATAGCTAGAAGTTACTATCAGGGAATTCCAAAAGAATTGCAAGAGGCAGCATCAGTTGATGGAGCAGATGATCTTACATTCTTTTTCAAGGTGCTTTTACCAGTATGTAAGCCAGTTATAGCTGTACTTATATTGTGGCAATTTGTAGGAATGTGGAATAGTTATTTTGATGCTTTGATTTACTTAAGTAGTGATGCAAAACAACCATTACAGTTAGTGCTAAGAGCTATATTAATTCAAAATCAACCACAGTCAGGCATGATTGCAGATATTCAAAGTACAGCAGCAAGAGCTCAATTAGGAGAACTTTTGAAATATGCAACAATCATTATTTCATCAGTGCCATTATTAGTAATGTTTCCATTTTTCCAGAAATATTTTGATGCAGGAATAATGGTAGGTTCAGTAAAAGGCTAAAGGAGAAGGAAGGTAATATAATGAAAAGACATATAGTATCCCTGATTGTGATACTTACATTAATCACAAATATTTTTACAGGATGTGGCTCTACGCTTTGGGGCTATAACATCGAAAATAAAGCAAAGGTAAGCGCTTCAACAGTTAAGTTGCCTTTGGCTAAAAAGCAAACCATAACAGGAATGATCAGTTACCCAACAGGAACAGAATCAGATCCTAATAAAAGAACTATTTTTAAAAGACTTGAAAAAAAGACTAATGTTCATGTAGATTGGACAGCAATCTCACAAGATCAGTGGGGAGATAAGATATCATTGCAAATGGTTAATTTCTCAACACTACCTGATTTTATTTTTTCAGCATGTTTTTCAGATAGTGATTTGTTAAAATATGGAGATCATAAGTTGATACTTCCATTAGAAGACTACATTGAAAAATACATGCCTAATTTAAACAAAATTTTTAAAGAAAATCCAGAATATAAAAAATTATGTACATCAACAGATGGACATATTTATTCCCTCCCATGGATTGAACAATTAGGAGAAAATAAAACAGCAATTCAAACTGTTAGCAATATGGGATTTATCAATAAAAAATGGTTGGATTATCTTGGATTAGAAGAACCAAAAACAACAGAAGAGTTTGAAGAAGTTCTTAAGGCCTTTAGAGATAATTCAGAAAAATTACAAAAGAAATTTAAAATTGATGGCTCTATTATTCCAATGTCATGTATCGTAAATGATCAAGATCCATCTATTATTATTAATGGATTTGGAGAAGGATATGGAGATAATGATTCAGGAAGACATATTGCAGTTACTGATGAAAAAAAAGTGATTTGTACAGCAACTCAGCAAGGCTATAGAGATGGAATTAATTGGATGCATGAGTTGTACGAAGAAGGACTTATAGATAAGGAATGTTTTACTCAAGACTGGAGTACTTATGTTTCAAAAGGTAAGTCGGGAAGATACGGAGTATGTTTTACGTGGGACGTTGCAAACGTTGATAATCTAAAAGATTGGGTTCCATTGCCAGCCTTAAAGGCAGATGTATTAAATATTACACCACAGAATGGATCATATACAAGTGGATTTGATAGAGGTAGATGCGTAGTAACATCTATGGCAAAAAATCCTGCACTAGTATGCTCTTGGTTAGATCAAATGTATGAGCCAGTGCAATCACCACAAAATAACTGGGGAACATATGGCGAAAAAGGCAAATTTAACATTTTTGAAGCATCAAAAAATAAAGATGGAAAATTTATGCTAAAACATGCAGATTTAGGTAAGGAATCTCCAGTAGAAGTAAGGGAAGCTCAGTGTGTAGGTGGACCACTAGCAGTACTAAATGATTATTATGGAGAATATGTTACATGTCCAGCAGATGCTCAGTACCGTTTAGATTGGATAAAGGACAATTATACAGATCAGATGCATCGCAAGTATGTATATCCAAATGTATTTATGAGTGTAGAAGATACGAGTACACTTGCAACACTTCAGACAGATATTCAGAAGGAAATAAATGCTAAAAAATCAGACTGGATTATGAATGGAATGTCAGATAAGGATTGGAATAATTACATCAAAAAATTAGATGCATATGGATTAGAGGAATATATTAATTTATTCCAAAAATATTTAGATGATTATTTTTCATCAAGTAAGTAGACAGGGAGAATAGTCTTTATGACAAGAAAACTAGAAAAAGCAAGACAGTACGAAAAAAAATACAGCAAAAATATTCAAAAAAAAGAAAGACCAGCATTTCATTTAACCCCTTATGTGGGTTGGATGAATGATCCAAATGGATTTAGTAGATTTGGAGATAAATATCATTTATTTTATCAGTATTATCCATATGATACTAATTGGGGTCCAATGCACTGGGGACACGCAGTTTCAGACGACTTATTGCACTGGGAATACTTGCCAGTAGCCTTAGCAGGAGATAAGCCTTATGATAAAAACGGTGTCTTTTCAGGAAGCGCCATAGACTTAGGCAATGGAAAACATCTTCTTATGTATACTGGAGTAAAAGAAACCTGGAAGAAAAAAGCTAAACATCCCCAAGTGCGTCAAATGCAATGTGTCGCAATTGGAAACGGATTAGAATATGAAAAATATGAAAATAATCCGGTTATTGACGAAACTAAGCTACCTAAAAATGCCAGTCCAGTGGATTTTAGAGATCCTAAGATAGTTAGAACAGACGATGGTAGTTTTTTAGCTTATATGGGAACTAAAGATAAACAAGAAAGCGGTCAAATACTTGTTTATGAAAGTAAAGATGCTTTAAATTGGAAATTTAAAAGCGTTTTGATAAAAAATAATGCAAGACTTGGAAATATGTGGGAATGTCCTGATGTTTTTGAACTAGAAGGTTATGACGTATTATTGGCAAGTCCACAGGATGTTACGCCAGAACAGTTTGAAGGACTAAGTGGCAACGTTCCATTAGCTGCGATTGGTCATATTGATAAAGAAAAACAGGTAATGTATGACGAAGATTTCCAAGTAGCAGATTATGGATTAGATTTTTATGCACATCAGACAGTTTTAGCTCCAGATGGTCGAAGAATTATGATAGGCTGGATGCAAAATTGGGATGCTTGTTGTCATAGAATTCCTAAGCAAAAGTGGTTTGGACAAATGTCGTTGCCAAGGGAACTACACATAGTAGATGGGAAATTAATTCAAAATCCTATACAAGAAATAGAAAAATATAGAAAAAATCAAGTGCTAGTAAATCAGCATGAAATTCAAGGAACGAATCAGAAAATACAAGGAATTTCTGGCAGGTTAGTTGATGTAACATTTAAGATCCCAACAGATGCCAAAGAAGAATACACTCAGATTCAGATCAAGTTTGCAGCAGATATCTCAAAAAATAGATATTGTTCACTCTTGTATAGAAAAAACGAACATACACTTACAATTGATAGACTTTATTCAGGAAATCAAAGAGCAATTTTAAACCAAAGATCATGCATAATTGATTCTGATGCTTCAACATTAAAATTGCGATTAATTCTTGATAGGTTTAGTGCAGAAGTTTTTGTAAATGATGGTCAAAAGGTAATGTCTATGGCATTATATACAGAGCAGGATGCACAAGAAATTGCATTTTCTACAGATGGTAAGCTTAATGTTACAGTAGAAAAATATGATTTAGAAATTTAATAACGAAATAACAAAGCAAGGCTTCTACCAATATTAAGTTCTTCATTAATAGATGGTAGAAGCTTTTTTAATTTTATCTAACTAGTTCGTGCGTAATCAAAGCATAAATGATATAATAAAAAGGATGTTTTACATCAAAGGCAATTAAGAGGCTTGAAAGGACTAGTAATAATGGATATAAATAAGTTAGACAAGTGGGCTAACCTACTTTTAGATACAGGAAAAAAGAATAATCTAATCAATTTTCGAGATACAAAAACCTCTACAGTAGATATCGTATCACCGGGAATTGATGATATACTTAAGAAAAACAATTCTTCGAAATTCTATAAAATTATAGATTCCCAAAAAGCGGATTCAACAGATACAGAAGTAAGACATTCTATATGGAAAAGATCTGATGCAAAAAGTCAGATTCATATTTTTAAGTCTAATGAGAATCCAATTAATATAATCAAAAACATAGATAAAAAATCAAAAGAAAACATAGAAGAAACAGGTGTAAATGTAGCATATGTAGCAATGGGATTTGTAGACTATAAAGAAGGGGTTGCACCTATTTTGCTTGCACCAATAACCTTTAAATATGAAATAGAAAAGGACACATGGTTTGCTAAAATTTCAGAAGATATAGTGGTAAACCCTACATTTAATTATAAAATTAATGAAGAAAATAACATACTTTTACCAGATTATGAAGGTGAAGGAGTAGAAAAATATTTAGAAAAAGTTCAAGAAGTTATAAAAACATTTGAGTGGGATATAAAAGATGAATGTAAAATCGGTATTTTTTCATTTTTGAAAATGAATATGTACAAAGATATTACAGAGCATAAGGATATTATTGCAAAGAACCCAAGTATCAGAAAGATTTTGGGAGAAAAAGATGAGGAGCTAGAAAAAATTGTAAAGAATGGTGAATACCATTTGGAAAATCCATTACTTGAACTCCATAATGTAGTAGATGCGGATTCAAGTCAGATAGAAGCAATAGAAATGGCCAAAGCAGGCATAAGTTTTGTGTTACAAGGACCTCCAGGAACAGGAAAAAGCCAGACTATTACAAACATAATTGCAGAAAGTATATATGATGATAAAAAAGTACTTTTTGTATCAGAAAAGCAGGCTGCTTTAAATGTCGTGTATAACAAATTAAAACAAGCAGGACTTGAAGATTTTTGCCTAGAACTACATAGTTATAAAGCTAATAAAAAAGATGTAGTGGAAGAACTTTGTAGAACTTTAAAGGTAGATGAAGAGCAAGTTTCTAACCAGGCAGATCGAGTTATTATGTCAAAAGAAAGTAGTCAAAAAGAGTTAGATGAATACGTAGAAAAATTACATGAAAAACAAAAAGTAATTAATAAATCACTTTATGAATGTTTTGATCTTTATTTATCGTATAAAAATGTACCGTCTATTAATTTTCACATAGACGATATCAATAAAAAAGATATTGATTATATGTTAGCGGCATCAGCTTTGCTTAGAAAATACGTAGATTGCGCACAAAACATAGGTTACGATTATAAGAGCTGCGTTTGGCATGGTTATTCATGCGAAGATACTTCATACCAGATGAGAGAGCAAGTCAGAACTGGAATGATTAAGATTTTAGAGCAATTTATTGATATTAATAAAATGCAGATTACTTTAAAGGAAAAATATTCAATTGTAACAAACAATTTTGAAAACTTTGCTATATGGAGAAATTTCTTTAGAGTAGTTTCTAAAAGTAGAATTTTAACACCAGCATTTTTTAAGCATACAACCTATAAGACATTAATTGATAATGTTGAAAAAATGCAGAAACTAGCAAGTGAAATATCAAAGCTTAAAAAAGAGATATCTAAAGAATATTATAGGGATATTTTTAGTTTAGAGCATGAAAGAATATATAAAAAATTAACTAGAGATTATCACACCTTCATAAGTAGAACTGTAAGTTCAGAGTATAAAAGAATAGTTAAATTAATAAAAAAATATAGTAGAAAAGGCAAAAAACCAAGTTATATCGAGTGTTTATCTCTAGTAGAGGATTTGGTTAAATATTCTTCAAAAGTCAGAAAATATAGAGAAATAGAACAATTAATTGAACCTGCACTAGGTCCAGGTTATATTGGAATCGATTCTGATTGGAATGAGATATCTAGAGATATTAATGAATTGCGTGGAATATACATGTCCGGTGCTTATCTTAATTCTTTAGAGCAAATGTCAGATGAAGAGTATAACAATATTAAGGTAGAATTTTCTATTATGACAAGAAATCTATCTAATTTATTAGAGAAAAATAGAAGATATATTGAATTGTTGAAAAATAATTTTGACAATGAAATTTTTGATATTACTCGTCAAGATTTTACAATTGTAAAAGTGAAATTAAATGCTTGTTTAGAAGAATTTGAAAAGATAGATAATTGGTGTGAATGCAGTAAAATCATGGATCAAATGAAAAAATACAATTTGCTAGAGTACATTGATTATGCAGTTGCAACTAAGATAAAAATGTATAATTTAGTAGATGCCTATGAAAAGAATTTTTATAGACAATGGATTGATTATATACAGTATTCAATGCCTGCAATATCTAATTTTAGACAATCAACGAGAGACAAATATGTAGAACAATTTTGGGCTAGTGATATTATGCAGTTTGATGTTAATAAGTCAAAAATCAAGTCGAAATTGTCACAAAAACGTCCTTCCATTGATTTATTATCGTCAGATAGTTTAGCTTCTTTGATTTTAAATGAAGAAGATAAAAAGGGTAAGTTAAAAAGTATTAGACAGCTTTTAAAGGAAACGAAAGAATTGGTACAAAAAATCAAGCCATGCTTTTTAATGTCACCTCTAAGTGTAAGTACATTTTTAACGGCTAATGATATTGAGTTTGATTTAATCATTTTTGATGAAGCATCACAGATTTTCCCACAGGATGCATTAGGTGCGATTTATCGTGGAAAACAGCTTATAGTTGTGGGAGATTCAAAGCAAATGCCACCAAGCAATTTCTTTAATAATGAAATTGATAATACAGTTAGTAGTGAATATGAATCGATTTTAGAGATGGCTATAAATACTTTGCCACAGATTAGGTTAAGATGGCACTACAGAAGTAAGTTTGAGCAGTTAATTGCTTTTTCAAATAGAAATTTCTATGAAAAAGAATTAATTACTTTCCCATCTGCACTTACCAAAAAAGATGATATAGGTCTAGATTATTGCAAAGTAGACGGAATCTATGACCGCAAAACAAGAACTAATGAAGTAGAAGCCAAAAAAGTAGTCGATTTGATTTTTGAAAACATTAATAAGTATCCACAAAGAAGCATTGGTGTTGTGGCTTTTAATAAGGCTCAACAAGAACTTATAGAGAATATGTTGCACGAAAAAAGAAAATCTAATACAAATATGGAACGCTTTTTCTCAGAAGATATACCAGAACCGATTTTTGTTAAAAACTTAGAAACGGTTCAAGGCGATGAAAGAGATACTATTATTTTTAGCGTAGCTTATTCAAAAGACGAAAATGGTAAATTAAAAAACAATTTCGGACCACTTAATAAAGAAGGCGGAGAGAGACGTTTAAATGTAGCCATCACTCGTGCAAAATGTAATATTAAGTTGGTTACTTCCATTGAAGAAGGCGACATTGACTTGGAAAATACTAATTCAAATGGAGCAAAATTGTTAAAAGAGTATTTGAGTTATGCTCAAAATAGTGGAGATAAATTTGCAGACGAAGCTCAAAATAGTGCTGATTCAGAGTTAGTGGTAGAGATTAGTGATTTCCTTCGAGAAAACGGTTTTATGGTAGAAAGTAAAGTGGGATTTTCAAAATATCAGATTGATGTTGCTGTAAAAGATCCTAATACATTAGATTATGTCATGGCCATTGAGTGTGATGGACGAATCTATAGCTCATTTAAAAATACAAGGGATCGTGATAGATTAAGGCAACAGGTACTTGAAAGCATGGGCTGGAAATATTATAGAATTTGGTCTGCTGAATGGTATAAGAATAAGGAAAATGAAAAAGCAAGATTGCTTGATAATGTGGCCTATGCCTTAGGTTATCAAAAATCAGATTATGATTTTGAAAAAATGCAGGTAGAACCACATAAGTGCAGTAGAGGCGAATACATAGATAAACACAGTGACAATGACATAGATAAACACAATTATAATGACAGTATAGATGTCGCTGACCAGTTTTGTGAAAATCAAGAAGCTAAAGATGGGCAAAACGAAGGTTATGATAATAACTCAAACTATAGCTTAAAAGGTGATAATCAGCCAAATTATATAAGTAATTTTGGATTTCCAAAATATGAATTAGCTGATACCATAAGTTTAAAATATGCCAATAGAACAGAAAAATATTCTATACAAGAGTTGCTATTAGAAATTTTAAAGATAGAAGCTCCTTTGTCAGAAAAATGGATATTAGAAAGAATAAGTTGGTATTATGACAGTGAAACAGTAGATGAAGATATAGTGAATCGTTTTGATGAAGATATGGCAAATTGTGAAGAAAACGGAATCCTTCGTATAAATGGTTTCCTATATTTAAAAGAACAGAATAATATAACAATGCGTGTTCCTTCTAATATAGAAACTCGACGAGAAATTTGGCAAATCTGTAGGGAAGAGATAACTGCAGGAATTCTTACAGTAGTAGATAGAAACTTGTCCGTAGATAAAAACTGGATGTACAACTATCTAGCCAAGGAATTAGGATACGATGAATTAAACGAAGTCATAGTAGAAAAATTTGATGAGGCACTAGAACTTTTAAGTTGCTTGATAAATATAGACGGAGATGAACTTTCTATTAAAAGATAAAAAATAGAAAGTTAGAACCAAAGAGTTAATAAAAAATAGGAAGTTAAATTCAAAGATCTAATAAAAAGAGGACTGGAAAAATGTACCGACCCCCAAAAGTTAGACCAAAAAATCTAACGATTGGAGGTCGGTACAAAATAAAATTTTTCACAGTCCTTTTTGTAAATACTATAAAGACAAATCTGTACTCGCAAATTATTATTAATAAATTATTATTCATAAATTATTACTCGCAAGTTATTATTGATTGTGTAAAGAAGTTTGTGTAAATACTTCTTCAAAAGTGACCTTGTTTATAAGTTACATGAACATCGCTTCTAGTTCAGAACGACATTCTTTAAAGCCTCTATGTACACGACGGTCCATTGTCTGGTTATAGTCGCAATAAAAACTGCAAACATATCTTTCAAGAGAATCTTCGTTTGGGAACTGCTCCTTACGCTTAGTTCCTCGTTTGAGATTTTTGTTAAGATTCTCAATAAGATTTGTTGTATATATACTTCTACGGATTTCCATTGGGAATTCGTAAAATACAAAAAGTGAGGTTAAGTC
>FOPE01000026.1 GCA_900113385.1 Lachnospiraceae bacterium C7 | reverse complement strand
TGTTGTCGACCAACGGCATAGCAGAGTAGCCAAGTTCGGAAGGGATAAACGCTGAAGGCATCTAAGCGTGAAGCCCCCCTCAAGATGAGATATCCCACTCGAAAGAGATAAGACCCCTGAGAGACTATCAGGTAAATAGGGCAGAGGTGTAAGTACAGTAATGTATGTAGCTGACTGTTACTAATAGGTCGAGGGCTTGACCAAGAAGGTTGAACGGATAAAAAGTTTGTATGAAGTTTTGAAGGCATGTATAAAAAGTTGTGTTTATTGATAAACACAGCTTTTTTTGTGTATAAATACTTGCAAATGATAACGCTAGATAGTATAATTGTTGTGTTATGTGTTGATATTAAAGCGTTTTTTTGAACAATTAATAAAAATAAATTTTATAAAGTTTTAAGTGTATATCAAAGTGTATATCATTTAGAACTGAGGAGGAAAAGATGATAGATTTAAAATTCTTGAGAGAAAATCCAGAAGTTGTTAAAGAAAATATAAAGAAAAAATTTCAAGATAAGAAATTACCTTTAGTTGATGAGGTAATAGAACTTGATGCTGAAGCTAGAAAAGTTAAAGGTGAAGCTGATGAGCTTCGTGCTAGTAAAAATAAATTATCTAAGCAAATCGGTGCATTAATGGGCCAAGGTAAAAGAGATGAAGCAGAAGAAGTTAAGAAACAGGTTTCAAATAATGCTGCTAGATTAACTGAACTTGAAGCAAAAGAAAAAGAGCTTAATGAGAAAGTTAAAGAAATTATGATGGTTATTCCAAATATCATTGATCCTTCAGTTCCAATTGGAAAAGATGATAGTTGTAATGTTGAGATTGAAAAGTTTGGTGATCCAGTAGTACCAGACTATGAAATCCCATATCACACAGATATCATGGAGAGATTTGATGGTATTGATTTAGATGCTGCAGGAAAAGTTGCAGGTAATGGCTTCTACTATTTAATGGGAGATATTGCTAGAATACATTCAGCAGTATTAGCATATGCTCGTGATTTTATGATTAACCGTGGCTTTACATATGTTATTCCACCATATATGATTAGATCTAATGTTGTAGATGGTGTAATGAGTTTTGATGAAATGGATGCTATGATGTACAAGATTGAAGGAGAGGATTTATATTTAATCGGAACATCTGAGCATTCAATGATTGGTAAATTTATCGATACAATTAATGATGAAGAAAAATTGCCATATACTCTAACAAGTTATTCCCCATGCTTCAGAAAAGAAAAAGGAGCTCATGGTATCGAAGAAAGAGGTATTTACAGAATACATCAGTTTGAAAAACAAGAAATGATCGTTGTTTGTAGTCCAGATGAAGCTTGGGACTGGTACAATAAAATGTGGCAAAATACAGTAGATTTATTTAGAAGTCTTGATGTTCCTGTAAGAACTTTAGAATGTTGTTCAGGTGATTTAGCAGATTTAAAAGTTAAGTCATGCGATGTTGAGGCATGGTCACCTCGTCAAAAGAAATATTTCGAGGTTGGTAGCTGTTCTAACTTAGGAGATGCTCAGGCAAGACGACTTAAAATTAGAGTTAAAGGCAAGAATGGTGAAAAATATTTTGCAAATACTTTAAATAATACAGTAGTAGCACCACCACGTATGTTAATTGCATTCTTAGAGAATAACTTAAATGAAGATGGAAGTATTAATATTCCTAAAGCTTTACAGCCATACATGGGCGGAACAGAGAAATTGATTCCTAAGCACTAGTTTAGGTATTTTAGGTGATTTGTATAATAAAATTGAAAACAATTAGAAAATAAATTAGAAAACAAATTAGAAAATAATATAAAAAGGATAACATTGAAGTTGAACAATGTTATCCTTTTTTTAGTTTAAAGAATAAATCATAAGTTAATGCTTTAGAAGTCTTTTAATTCAGCGGATCTTCTTTCTAAGAAAGCTCCCATACCTTCTTTTTTGTCATGTGTATCATTAACAACACCAAATAAGTTTGCTTCCATTTCAACTGCATTTTTGATATCCATATCATAACCATTGTTGATAGCTGCTTTGGCAACTGACACAGCATAGCTTCCTTTTGAAATGATTTTTTTAGCCATCTCTTTTGCAGAAGACATAAGTTCTTCTTTTTCAACAACATGGTTTACAAGGCCAATTCTATAAGCTTCGTTTGCATCAATATTATCGCATGTGAAAATCATTTCCTTAGCGCGTCCCATGCCAACTAAACGAGCAAGTTTTTGTGTTCCACCGAATCCAGGAATGATACCAAGTCCGCATTCAGGTTGGCCAAAGATAGCATTGTCAGAGGCAATTCTGATATCACATGACATTGCAATTTCACATCCACCGCCAAGAGCGAATCCATTAACAGCTGCAATAGTTACTTGACGCATGTTAGTAAGTTTAAAGAAAGGAACAGATGCTTTGATACCAAATTTGCGAGCTGCAGGAGCGTCAAAGTTAACCATTTCTGAAATATCAGCACCAGCAACAAATGATTTAAATTCATTACCTTTTTTATCAGGACCACCTGTTAAAATGAGTACTTTGACATCATCTCTTTCTTCGATTTCAGATAAACAGTTGTTTAATTCATCAAGAGTTTCACTGTTTAATGCATTTAATGCACTAGGTCTGTTAATAGTTAAAACTGCAATTTCGTCTGCAATTTCTAATTTTAAATTTTTAAATTCTTCCATTGAAAAATCCTCCCTAATTAAAACCTTTTTAAATAGTAAATAATATATTAAAGAGTGAATAATATATTAAATTTATGCTCTATTCAAAAGCAAAAATCTAGCAAAAAAGTCAAAAAAATTATTGAATAGATGCATATTATGCGAAAATTACGCCTAAATTCATACTAGCATTTTGATAAAAAATTGTCAATGTTATTAACAACAATAATTAATGTATACAAGTGGTGGTAAATATAGTAGTAACTGATGTCACAAGTGGTGGTAAATATAGTAGTAACTGATGTCACAAGTGGTGGTAAATATAGTAGTAACTGATGTCACAAGTGGTAGTAAATATAGTAGTAACTGACGTATACAAATGGCGATAAAAGTAACGGTAAATGCAGCGATAATTAATTTAGCAATCTATATAACAAAACAAATGTTTGCATAGATAGTTAAGGGGTGTTATAATAGAAATAAATTTATAAAATATGGAAAGACATTTAATGTGGTAGTTGGAATATTTATAAATTTGTGTATAATTAAATAAGAACGTTTAATGGGATATATATAGGCGTTTTTAAATTGATTTTGCATTTTATTGTAGATGAACTAGAAAGATGAGGAAAATTAATATGTATGATTATATTGTTGTAGGTTCAGGAGTAGCTGGATCTGTTGTAGCTAGAAAACTTGCTGAAGAAGGCAACAAGAAGGTTTTAATTATCGAAAAAAGAAATCACATTGCAGGTAACTGCTATGATGAAGATGATGAACATGGTATTTTAATTCATGTATATGGACCACATATTTTCCATACAGGTGATGAGAGCGTTAGAGAGTTTTTATCACGTTTTACAGAATGGTACGATTTTGGACATGAAGTAGTGGCTAAAGTAGGAAATCAGCTTATACCTGTTCCATTTAACCTTAATACATTACATATGGTATTTGACAAAGAAAAGGCTGATTATTTAGAGAAAAAATTAATTGAGCAATACGGCGAAGGCAGTAGAGTACCGATTATGAAATTAAGAGAGAATGAAGACGCTGATGTTAGAGAAATCGCAGAGTATGTTTATAAAAACGTATTCCTTAGATATACAATGAAACAGTGGGGACAAAAACCTGAGGAAATTAGCCCAGAAGTAACAGGACGTGTGCCAGTAGTTATTTCACGTGATAATAGATATTTTAAAGATAAATATCAAAGTGTTCCTAAAAATGGTTTTACAGATATGTTTAGAAAGATGATTGATCACAAAAATATTGATGTTAAATTAGGAACAGAATGTAAAGAAGTAATGAAATTTGAAAATGGTAAAATATTTTACAATGGAGAAGAATTTAAAGGTGGAGTAATTTTTACAGGTGCAATTGATGAATTATTTGATTGTAAGTATGGAAGATTACCATATCGTTCACTTGATTTCCATTTTGAACATTATGATAAGGAATCTTATCAAGATCACAGTGTAGTTAATTATACAGTAAGTGAAGATTTTACTAGAATTACAGAATTCAAATTTTTAACAGGTCAAGAAAATACAGATGGAACAACAATTGTAAAAGAGTATCCATTTGCTTATACAGGAGCAGAAGGAGAAACTCCATATTATGCGATTATGAATGATGAAAACAATGCTTTGTATGCAAAATATAAAAAAGACACTGAGCAATTTTCAGATTTCCACTTACTAGGAAGACTTGCAGAGTATAAATACTATAATATTGATGCTATGTGCTTAAAAGCAATGGAATTAGCAAACAGTTTATTGGAGAAATAAAAACGATTTATAGAAAAACGAAAGTAAGAGGTAACTTTAATGAAATTATTAAGCTTTGCTATACCTTGTTATAATTCAGAAGAATATATGGAACATTGTATAGAATCTATCTTGCCAGGTGGAGAAGATGTAGAGATTATTATCGTAGATGATGGCTCAAAAGATAGAACAGCAGAGATTGCTGATGAATATCAGAAAAAATATCCAACTATTGTTAAAGCCGTACACCAAGAAAACGGTGGACACGGTGAGGCAGTTAATACTGGAATTAAGAATGCAACAGGTTTGTATTTTAAAGTTGTTGATAGTGATGATTGGGTTGATTTAGAATCATATAAAAAGATTTTAAAACAATTAAAAGAACTAGTTAAAAGTGGCAACGTTATTGATATGCTTTTAGCCAATTACGTTTATGAAAAAGAAGGAGCAAAGCATAAAAAAGTTATGCGTCAAAAAGGATTTCCTAGAGATGAAATTTTTACATGGAAGAATGTAAGACATTTTTATAAGGGACATTATATTTTGATGCATTCTGTAATTTACAGAACAGAATTATTAAGAGAATGTGGTTTGAAATTACCTAAGCATACATTTTACGTAGATAACTTATATGTATATCAGCCACTTCCACATGTAAAGACAATGTACTACATGGATGTAGATTTTTATCGTTATTTTATTGGTAGAGACGATCAGTCTGTTAATGAATCGGTAATGATTAGTAGAATTGATCAACAATTAAAAGTTAATAAACTTATGATAGATTCATATGATTTGTGGAAATTACATGATGCTAAATGTAGAAAGTATATGTTTAACTATGTTGAGATTATCACAGTTGTATCAACAATCATGCTTATTCGTTCAGGCACAGAAGAGAATCTTGAGAAGAAGAGACAATTGTGGAAATACATCAAAGACAAGGATATTCGTCTTTTCCATAAATTAAGACGCGGAATTATGGGAACAACAATGAATTTACCTGGAAAAAGTGGAAGAAAGATTTCTGTAGCTGCGTATAGAATTTCTCAAAAAGTTGTTGGATTTAACTAATGACAAATATTTAAAAGAATAATTAAAAGAATAATTAAAAGAATAATTAAGAGAATAATTAAGAGAATATTTAAGAGAATATTTTAAAAGGATATTTTAAAAGGATAGTTGAAAATGAGGTGACCCCTCAAAGTTAGACTTTTTTACGAGACGACTTCGGTCGTCTCGTTTTCTTTATGCAGCTAAAAGATGGCGCCTGTATTGAACAGGACTCATCCATCCTAACTTTTCTTTTATTCGCTCTTCATTGTAATACTTTATAAACCGTTCTATTTCCGATTTTAATTCCTCATAACTATAGTAAACAACACCATAGTATATTTCTTGCTTAAGTAAACCAAAGAAGTTCTCCATTATCGAGTTATCAAGGCAGTTTCCTTTCCTAGACATACTTTGAAATATTCGTTCTTCTTTTAGTCTATGTGAGTATGCTTTCATCTGATAAGCCCAACCTTGATCAGAATGAAATGTTCTTCTGTATGGACAGTCAGAAGTGATTTCAATAGCTTTATCCAAGGCATTCATTACATTCTTTGCTGAAGGTTTCTTATCGATGCCGTAACTTAGTATTTCTCATTACACATATCCATAAATGGATCTAGATACAGCTTATGCATTGTCATATGTCCTTTGACATCAACTTCATAATACTTAAATTCAGTCGTATCCGTTGTGATTTTTTGATGGGGTATGTGCGTATTAAAGCGTCTGCGAATTCTGTTGGGTGCAAGTACCAATCCTGCCCTTATAGGAACTATATTTCCTACTTTTGCGTGTGTAGGATGTCACCTGCAAGCCAAGTTTTTGAACTATTCGCTGAACCTTCTTTTTGTTGATGAGATATCCCTGATTATGAAGCTCTCCATGTATTCTACGATATCCGTAATCCTTATTATTCTTACGGATTTCTTGGATTTTTTCTTCAAGTTCTTTATCAGGATTTTCTCTATCAAATCGTTTTTGCCAATACATATATGTTGCTTTAGGCATGCCTGTATAAGAGAGAAGGTCTTTTAGTCTGAATTCTCTTCGGAGGCTGTTGATGACGAGCGCCGTTCTCTCATTTTTGCCTCGTCCTCTAAACGCAGCCTCCTCAGTTCTTTTAAAAAGGCATTCTCAATTCTTAACTTAAGAAGTTCGTCTTCTAATTGTTTTACATGTTCTGCACTTGTATCAACAGAAGATTCTTCAACTGATTTGTTTTGTGTATTGCCATCAAATGTATTCAATGATTTCTTTCGCCCCTTTTTACGTGATCTCAACGCATCAGGTCCAGCAGCTCGAAAGCGATTAACCCAGTTTGCAATTATACTAGGATTTGTTATTCCTTCTTGCAGAGCTAAATCTTGATACGAAATTTCACTTGATAGATATAACTCTACTACAGAAAGCTTCTTTTCGAAAGAATACTTTTCTTGTTGCCGCGAACACATTAAACCTTTGTCACCAAAAGTCTGATAATTATGAATCCATTTTTCAACAAGACTTTTGGCAGAAATATCATACTTATTCTTAAGATAGGCATAACCACCTTCACCATTGAGATAGGCAAGCACAACCTCCTTTTTGAATTCAAAAGAATATTTAGACATAAAAATACCGACCTCCAATCGTTAGATTTTTTGGTCTAACTTTTGGGGGTCGGTACAAAAACTATCCTTTTTTTATTGATTAAAAGTGTTCAAAAGAATGCTCAAAATTAGGTGATGGAAAAGTGATATAAAAACTGCGCATTAGAAAAAATAAATAAATTTAATTATAAGTGTTGATGATGGATGACAGGTATGTTAGTATTAGGATAACTTATTTATATTTTTTTAATAAATTAAGTTTTACAAAATAAGTTTCATAAATTAAGTTTTAAAAAATATATAAATGAGGATTTGTAAAAAAGTTATTTGTAAACAAATTAGCTGTAAATAAATTAGGTAGAAGGAAAACACACAAAGTTGAAAGGAGTCTTATGGGAAACGACATTAAAAACAAAACTAGTGAAAATCACATTTCTGAAAACAATACTCAAGAAAATAATATACAAGAAAACAATTTTCATGAATATGATGTAGCTATAAAGGTTGAGGGATTAAGCAAGAATTATAAGATTTCAAAAAAGCAACAGAAAATTCAAAAGACAAATGAAAAAGTAAAAAAAGCAGTACAAAATTTGAATCTTGAAATTTATAGAGGAGAAATTTTTGGTTTGTTAGGTCCAAATGGTGCAGGTAAGACAACAACTTTAAGAATGTTGTCAACACTAATAAAACCAACAAGTGGAACAGCTTTAATAGACGGACTAGATATCAAAAAAGAGGAAACTGAAGTAAGAAAACGCATAGGATTCCTTACAAGTGAATTGAAACTAGAAGATTATTTTACCCCTAATTACTTGTTTGATTTTTTCGCAAAACTATATGGAATTAGTAACGAAGAAAAAAACAAGAGAAAAGAGGAGCTTTTTTCAAAATTTGGAATTGATAAATTTGCTGAAGTAAAGGTTGGAGACTTATCAACTGGTATGAAGCAAAAAGTTTCTCTTGTTATTTCCATAATTCATGATCCAGAAATCATTATTTTTGATGAACCTACAAATGGATTAGACGTTATTACAGCAAAAGTTGTAACAGATTTTTTAGAAGAATTAAAAAGGCAAAAGAAAACTATTATCCTTTCAACTCATATTTTCAATTTGGTAGAGAGATTATGCGACAGAGTTGGAATTATTTTAGATGGAAAGCTTGTGGAATGTGACACATTAGACAAGGTAACAAGAGGAGAAAAGAATGGATTAGAGAAACGATTTTTCGAAATCTATTATTCACAAGAAGAAAGTGAGGCGAATTAAAAATGAGCAATAATATTTTAGACATAATGAAGAAGGAATTCGTTCGTTTTTTTGGTGATAAAAAAATGGCTTTTAGCGTTATAATTTTGCCAGGATTATTAATATACGTTATATACAGTGCTTTAGGACAGGTAACTAGTTCTGAAATAACAAAAACAGAAAATAAAAAATCTGTAGTTGAATATGTGAATTTACCAAAATCATTACAAAGTTTTAAGAAAATGAAAGGTTTTGAAGCATTAGAAGTTCAAGATGATGAATTAAAAGATGCAAAGAAAAACGTTAAAAACGGTGATATAGACGCAGTTGTGGTTTTTTCTAAAGATTTTGATGAAAAAGTAGCAGATTATGATGTTACAACAGCAAAAAAAATGCCAGAAAATATCGAGATTTTCTATAATTCAGATAAAAAAAATTCGGAGAAAACAAAACAAATTTTAAATGAAAGTTTAAATCAATACGAAAAAACATTGGCAAATAAATTTGATGTTAATAGAGAAAATCTTGAGAAAAATCAAGAAAAAAATTCAACTGAATTAAAATCAAAGTATGATTTATCCACAGATGATAATACTTTTGAAAAAGACATGTTGGCAACGATGGTGCCTTTTTTGATTGTTATATTACTATTTAGTGGTGCATTAGCAGTATCAATAGAATCAATAGCAGGTGAAAAAGAGAGAGGAACTCTTGGAACAATTTTAGCTACTCCAATAAAAAGAACAGATATTGCTTATGGAAAAGTTTTTAGCTTAGCTATTTTTGCGTTACTTGGAAGTATATCTAGTTTTATTGGTATTGTTTCATCATTACCTAAATTAATGGGTAGCGAAGAAATGGGATTAAATTTCAACAAAATGTATGGAATGAAGGATTATTGTTACATTTTTATAATCATAGCAGTTTTAACACTATTTAGTGTGGCATGTATATCAATTGGATCTGCATTGGCAAAGTCAGTTAAATCAGTACAAGCATTTTCAACCCCACTAATGTTATTGTTTATGGCAGCAAGTTTCGCACCTAAATTACTTGAAGACTATACAGATAAAGTGTGGTTTTATGCAATACCATTGGTTAATATTACATCTTGTTTGAAAAAAATCTTTGAAGGAAGTATTCAAAATAGCTACATTATATTGACAGTAATTGTTTCTATAATTTGCATTCAAATTATGGTTGTAGCTTTAGGCAAGATTTTTAATAGCGAAAAAATTATGTTCTCGAAATAGTGTCTTGACAATATTTTTATACAGTTTTATACTTAAATGGTTATTAGATTAATGTTAAATTGATATTAAATTAATATTAAAAAGACTATGACGAAGACAGTAGTTTATTAGTGAACGTTAAAGAGAGCCAGGTTAGGTGAGAACTGGTACTACTAGCTGATGAATGAATATCACTTCTGAGTTGCAGTCCGAAACTAGATGACATGAATGTTTAATATAATAGGAATATCTGACATTCAAGGGTATAGGATATTTAGTCATCATAGTAGTAGGTTCTGACGTATTTCCTATGTTACAGGGAACAAGTATGCAAAGTTTATTAGATTGATAAATTTTAAGTACATTGTAACAAGGTGGTTAAACGCAGGCTCTCGTCCTTATTACAAGGATTAGAGCCTTTTTTTATATTTTATATGAGATGATCCCCATCTCTAAGCAAAGCGTAGGCGAGGGGTAAGGGACTTAAAAAAATTGAGCCCTTTATAGCGCTGGCAAATATTTTGAAATCATATTAGGAGGAAACGTTATGTACAAAAAAGTCGACACTAACATGAACTTTGTTGACAGAGAACATGAAGTAGAACAATTTTGGCAAAAACAAGATATTTTCCGTAAATCAATGGAAAATAGAAAAGAAGGAGAAACATATACTTTTTATGATGGCCCACCTACAGCTAATGGTAAGCCACATATTGGACACGTATTAACACGTGTTATTAAAGATATGATTCCAAGATACCAGACAATGAAAGGAAAGTTTGTTCCAAGAAAAGCTGGTTGGGATACACATGGACTTCCTGTAGAGTTAGAAGTAGAAAAATTACTTGGTCTTGACGGAAAAGATCAAATTGAAAAATACGGAATGGAACCTTTCGTAAATAAATGTAGAGAGTCAGTATGGAAATACAAAGGACTTTGGGAAGATTTCTCAGGAACAGTAGGATTCTGGGCAGACATGGATAACCCATATATCACATATGACAACAACTTTATTGAGTCAGAGTGGTGGGCATTAAAAGAAATTTGGAACAAAAATTTATTATATAAAGGATTTAAAGTAGTTCCATATTGTCCACGTTGTGGTACTCCTTTATCAGCCCAAGAGGTTGCACAAGGATATAAAACAGTAAAGGAACGTTCTGCAATTGTAAGATTTAAGGTTGTAGGAGAGGATGCATATTTCTTAGCATGGACAACAACACCATGGACACTTCCTTCAAATACTGCACTTTGTGTTAATCCAACAGAAAGTTATGTAAAAGTAAAAGCAGTTGATGGATATACATATTACATGGCAGAAGCTCTTCTTGATACTGTTTTAGGTAAATTAGTTGACAAAGACAGTGATGAGAAAGCATACGAAATTCTCGAAAAATACGTAGGTAATGATTTAGTAGGAAAAGATTACGAGCCACTATTTGAATGTGCAAAAGAGAAAGCTGAAAAACAGCACAAAAAAGCACATTTTGTTACTGCAGATAACTACGTAACAATGTCAGATGGTACTGGTATTGTACATATTGCACCTGCATTTGGTGAAGACGATTCAAGAATAGGTAGAGAAAATAATTTACCATTTATTCAGTTCGTTAATGAAAAAGGTGAGCTTACAGAAGATACACCATACGGTGGAGTTTTTGTTAAAAAAGCAGATCCTATGATTTTAAAAGATTTAGAGGCAGAAGGAAAAATATTTGATGCTCCTAAATTTGAACATGATTATCCACATTGCTGGAGATGTGACACACCACTTATCTATTATGCAAGAGAATCATGGTTCATTAAAGTTACAGAAGTAAAAGATGACTTAGTAAGAAATAACAATACAGTTAACTGGATTCCAAAGAGCATTGGTGAAGGCCGTTTCGGAAATTGGCTTGAGAATGTTCAAGATTGGGGAATTTCAAGGAACAGATATTGGGGAACACCACTTAATATTTGGGAATGTAAAGATTGTGGTAAACAAGAAGCAATCGGAAGTAGACAGGAGCTTGCAGAAAAAACTGGTAATCCAGAATCAGCTAAAGTTGAATTACATAGACCTTATATTGATAATGTTACATACAAATGTCCAGATTGCGGTGGCGAAATGCATAGAGTACCAGAAGTACTTGATTGTTGGTTTGATTCAGGAGCAATGCCATTTGCTCAGCATCATTACCCATTTGAAAACAAAGAAGTATTTGAGCAGCAGTTCCCAGCAAACTTTATTTCAGAAGCTGTAGATCAAACAAGAGGATGGTTCTATTCTCTTATGGCTGAAAGTACTTTACTTTTCAATAAAGCACCATACAAAAATGTCATTGTTTTAGGACATGTACAGGATGAAAATGGACAAAAGATGTCTAAGTCAAAAGGTAATGCCGTAGATCCATTTGATGCATTACAAAAATATGGCGCTGATGCTATTAGATGGTACTTCTATATCAACTCAGCTCCATGGCTTCCAAATAGATTCCATGGTAAAGCAGTTCAAGAAGGACAGCGTAAATTCATGGGAACACTTTGGAATACATACGCATTCTTTGTATTATATGCAAATATTGATAAATTTGATGCAACAAAATATAATCTTGAATATGATAAATTAACAGTTATGGATAAATGGTTATTATCTAAATTAAACTCAGCTGTAAAAGAAGTTGATAATGATTTAGCTAATTACAAGATTCCAGAAGCAGCAAGAGCACTTCAGGCATTTGTTGATGACATGAGTAACTGGTATGTAAGACGTTCAAGAGAAAGATTCTGGGCAAAAGGAATGGAACAGGACAAAATTAATGCATACATGACATTGTACACAGCGCTTGTTACAATTTCAAAAACAGCAGCACCTATGATTCCATTTATGACAGAAGATATTTATCAGAACTTAGTAAGAAGTGTTGATACTAGTGCTCCAGAAAGTATTCACCTTTGCGACTTCCCAGAAGTTAACAAGGCATTCATTGATGAAGAATTAGAGAAAAATATGGATTCTGTTCTTAAAATAGTAGTAATGGGACGTGCTTGTAGAAATAACGCAAACATCAAAAACCGTCAGCCAATTGGAAAAATGCATGTTAAAGCTGAAGGCGCATTAGATAGCTTCTATGTTGATATTATTGAAGATGAATTAAATGTAAAAGAAGTTGAATTTACAGATGATGTATCTTCTTACACAACATATATCTTTAAACCACAACTTCGTACAGTTGGACCAAAATACGGAAGATATTTAAAACAAATTCAAGGAGCACTTGCTAATTTAGATGGTAATAAAGCTATGGCAGAACTTAAAGCTAATGGTCAAATTACATTAAATGAAGTAAGTGATGAAGTTGTTTTGACAGAAGATGATTTACTTATTACAATGACTCAGATGGAAGGATATGTAACAGAATCTGATAATGGTGTAACAGTAGTACTTGATACAAATCTTACACCAGAATTACTTGAAGAAGGATTTGTAAGAGAAATTATTTCAAAACTTCAGACAATGCGTAAAGAGGCTGATTTTGAAGTAATGGATCACATCAAAGTAACTTATGAAGCTAATGATAAAGTTACAGAAATCTTTGAGAAAAATAGCGAAGATATTATGTCAGACGTATTAGCTGTTTCAATTGAAAAAGGACAGTTAGTCGGATATGAAAAAGATTGGAAGATTAATGGTGAGGATGTAAAACTTGCTGTTGAAAAACAATAATTTTTAAAATAAATGCAAATATTTCTGCAAAACATATGATTTTATAAACAGAAATATTGTTGAAAAAAAGCCATTTGGTGTATATATATGCACCAGATGGCTTTTTTTGTGTAAAATTGTACATAAAATTAACCCAAAAAACAAACAATATGTTAAAATAGTAATATAAGAATATATAAATTAAATATATTCTCTAAAAAATACATTAAATAATACCGAAATACATTAATGATTCATAAAACCACCTAATGAGGAGGAAACAAATGAGAAAAAATGTGTTTGAGAAAAAAATTTTTATAAAAAGTGTAAAAGATAATCTATTAACACAATATCGAAAAGAAATCAAAGAAGCTAGTAAGCAGGAAATCTTCCAAGCAGTATGTCTATCTGTTAAGGATGTCGTTATGGACCAATGGCTAGCTACCCAAAGAACATTAGCAAAAACACAACCAAAAACAGTGTATTATTTGTCTATGGAATTTTTGATGGGACGTGCTTTAGGTAATATTTTATTAAATTTATCAGCTTATGATGAAGTAAAAGATGCCCTTGATGAATTAGGAATAGATATTAATGAAATTGAGGATGAAGAGCCAGATCCAGCATTAGGAAATGGTGGATTAGGAAGACTTGCATCATGTTTCTTAGATTCCCTTGCTACATTAGGTTATGCAGCATGTGGTTGCGGAATTCGTTATAGATATGGTATGTTTAAACAAAAAATATCTGATGGTTTCCAAATTGAAGTTCCAGATAACTGGTTACAGCATGGATATCCATTTGAATTTAGAAGACCTGAATATCATTACGAAATTAAATTTGGAGGATACGTTGAACAAGAATTAGATGAATCTGGAAATCTTAAATTTGTTCAAAAAGATTACAGATCTGTATGGGCAATTCCATATGATGTTCCAATTGTAGGATATCAAAATGAGGTAGTTGATACTCTTATGATTTGGGATGCAGAAGCAAAAGAAGTATTTAGTTTGGATTCATTTGATAAGGGTGATTATCAAAAAGCAGTTGAAGAAGAAATGATTGCAAGAAACTTAGTAGACGTATTATATCCTAATGATAATCATGTCGCAGGAAAAGAGTTGCGTCTAAAACAGCAATATTTCTTTGTATCAGCAAGTATTCAACGAGCTATTGAAAGATATAAAGAAAGAAATACAGATTTAATGGAAATGCCTAAGAAGATAGTATTCCAAATGAATGATACACATCCTACAATTGCAGTAGGTGAGTTAATGAGAATATTGTTAGATGAAGAACATCTTGAATGGGATGAAGCATGGGAAATTACAACACATTGTGTTGCATATACAAATCATACAATCATGTCTGAAGCCCTTGAAAAATGGCCAATTGAGATTATGCAAAGACTTTTGCCTAGAGTTTATCAGATTATTGAAGAAATTAACAGAAGATTTGTACTTAAAATCCAAGAAAGATATCCAAATAACGAAGAAAAAATTAGAAAGATGGCAATATTATATGATGGTCAGGTAAGAATGGCTCATCTAGCAATAGTTGCAGGCTTTTCTGTTAATGGTGTTGCAAAATTACATACTGAAATTCTTGAACGCCAAGAATTAAGAGACTTTTATGAAATGTTCCCAGAAAAATTCAACAATAAAACAAATGGAATTACTCAGAGACGTTTCTTAGGACATGGTAATAGAGAATTAGCAAATTGGATAACAGATAAAATTTCAGATGATTGGTATACAGACTTGTCTACTATCAAAAATTTAAAGAAATATGTTGATAATCCAAAAGCTCAAAAAGAGTTTATGGAAATCAAATATCATAATAAAGTGCGTCTTGCAAAATATATCAAGGAGCACAATGGAGTCGAGGTTGATCCTAACTCAATTTTTGATGTTCAAGTTAAAAGATTACATGAATATAAGAGACAATTGCTTAATATCATGCATGTAATGTATTTATACAACAAACTAAAAGCAAATCCTACAATGGATTTTTATCCAAGAACATTTATTTTTGGAGCAAAAGCAGCAGCAGGATATGAAAACGCAAAAACAACAATTAAATTAATAAACTCAGTTGCTGATGTGGTAAATAATGATAAGAGCATAGATGGAAAAATTAAAGTCGTATTCATAGAAGACTATAAAGTTTCTAATGCAGAACTTATTTTTGCAGCAGCTGATGTAAGCGAACAGATTTCAACAGCTAGTAAAGAAGCTTCAGGAACTGGTAATATGAAATTTATGTTAAATGGAGCAATTACACTTGGTACTATGGATGGTGCAAATGTTGAAATGTTTGATGAAGTAGGCTCAGACAACATTTTCATCTTTGGAATGAGTGCTGAAGAAGTAATTAAACATGAGCAAAATAAAGATTACAATCCACATGAAATTTACAATAATGATATAGAAATTCATAAGATTGTAAATCAATTGGTTGATGGAACTTTCTCACAGAATGATAAAGAGTTGTTTAGAAATTTATACAATTCTCTATTAAATCAGCCTGAACCAGATAGATACTTTATTTTAGCTGATTTCCGTTCTTATGCTAAAGCACAACAGAAGATTAATGATTATTATCAGAATAAAGAGGCTTGGGCTAAGAGTGCTATGCTTAATACAGCAAATGCAGGAAAATTCTCTTCAGATAGAACTATACAAGAGTATGTTGATGACATTTGGCATCTAGATAAAGTTGAAATCAATAGTTCAGGAGAAGAATAAAAATAAGTAATACGACAGTACGTAAAGAGGACACTTATGGAGACGAATTTTGGGACCATGAAAATGGTCAGAGCTTTAGATAATTTGCAAAAAAAGATACAGACGAAGGTACAGATAACTGGGGCAACGTTAAAAATTATTGCAATAGTAACAATGCTGATTGATCACATTGGAGCAGCTTTAATTGAACAAGGGGTATGGTTTAAAATAGATCCAAATGCAAAAGTTGATAGGGTTTATGCATATGATGAAATTTTTAGAATCATCGGAAGAATATCATTCCCACTGTTTTGCTTTCTTGTAGTAGAAGGAATTTTACATACACGAGATGTGAGAAAATATGCCATAAGGCTTGGAATTTTTGCAATAATATCAGAAATACCATTTAATTTGGCTTTTTCTAATAAAGTTGTAGATTTTTCCGGTTTTAATGTATTTTTCACTTTGTTTATTTCGGTAAGTGTCGTGGCAGGATATATTGCAATAAAAGAAAGTACTCAAAAATTTTATGAAGAACCTCAAGTGAAATGGTTTTTGTGTACTACAATATTTTTAGTTGGATTACTAGTTGCAGGAGTTACTAATACGGACTATGATGTTGCCGGTGTGTGTGCAATTATGGTAATGTATGAATTTAGTTCTAGAAATGCAAAAAATCTAGGTTTTGTAGCAGCGATTTTATTACTTGCACTATTAGATGATCCAATCGAATTGTGGGCATTGTTAGGATTTGGATTAATTCTTATGTACAATGGAAAAAGAGGTAGGCAGATGAAATATTTTTTCTATATGTTTTATCCAATGCACCTAATGCTATTGTGGGCAATTCGCTGTTATATAATGTATTATATGTAAAAGCTACTATAAAAAAACTGCTCGTAACATTAAGTTGCGAGCAGTTTTATTTATGCTAATTCCGATAAAGGAACATCTTCATATCCTAAGAATCTAAAGAGTTTTTCTTTTCTTAAATCATAGTCTTTAAGTCCTAAATCGTAGAGTTTCTGTTCTCCAACAGGATCACTTGCAAAAGTATCTAGTTTAATATTTTTAGAAGGGGCAAAAACAAAAAGTTTTCCTTCAGCTTCTAAACGTTTTAATTTAGCAATTTCATTTTTATACATAATGTGGCGTCGATCAATATCTTTTATGATTTTTGGATATTTTTTTAAAACCCTTGAGTAAATTGACTTATGAGCTTCAGGTTTCTTTACAAAACTACGAGGTTTACTTAGAAGAACCACAACTTTGTCACAGCCCTGTTTAAGTGCACGTTGAAAAGGTATAGCATCAGAAATGCCGCCATCAAAATATTCTTTACCTAAAAATGTAACAGGATTACAAAATACAGGTAAGGCACTAGAAGCCATAATAGGTGTATAGTTATCTTTTCTAAGATCACGTTTATTAAAATAAATTGGTTTACCAGTTTCGGCAGAAGTTGCAACCATTTCAAATTCACAAGGATTATCGTTTAAAACTTGGTAATCTAAAGGATCTTTTCCGTCTGAATTGCTTAATTTTCCGTAAATATAATCTAATCCAAAAATTTCTCCGTGTAGAAGATAATTTTGAATACTAATATATTCAGGATCCTTAACATGTTGTGTGTAAAAGCGTAGGTTGCGTTCTTTTTGCTTAGCCAAAAAAGATGCAGAGTTAGCTGAACCGGCAGAAACACCTATGCAATAGTCAAAATTAATATCATTATTTAAAAAACAGTCAAGAATTCCAGCACTATAAGCGCATTTCATTCCACCGCCCTCAACCACTAATCCTATTTTTGTCATAAAAAATCCCTCCAATTATATAATGTAAGACTCCGCTAAAATAATATCACATTAGAGTTTACAAGACAATTTTGAATTTTTTGTGTATTTTCTAAAAAATTACAAACACTTGTTTTGTTTAATATAATTTGTTATGATATAATGTAGCGAATTATCGCTATTACTGCAGTAAATAATTTAGCTTAATTAAATTATTTTTAACAATATTATTTTTAACAATATTATTTTAGATAATATAGTATAAGTAAATAGTATATTATTTAAGATAATATTAACTAGAATTATTAGAAAAGAGAGGAATAAAATGAGTTTTGTACATCTTCATACTCATACAGAGTACAGTCTTTTAGATGGCTCTAATAAAATAAAAGATTATGTCAAAAGAGTAAAAGAACTTGGCATGAATGCAGCAGCAATTACGGACCACGGAGTCATGTATGGCGCAATAGAATTTTATAAAGAAGCAAAGGCCGCAGGAATAAAACCAATTATTGGTTGTGAGGTTTATGTTGCGCCTAATTCACGTTTTGACAGAGAAATAGGGCATGGAGATGATAGATATTATCATTTAATCCTCTTAGCGGAAAATAATAAAGGATATGAAAATCTTATAAAAATAGTTTCTATAGGATTTACAGAAGGATACTATTATAAGCCACGAGTTGATATGGAAGTGTTAGAAAAATATCACGAAGGCATTATTTGTTTATCAGCATGTTTGGCAGGTGAAGTTCAAAAATATGTTGTAAGAGGGTTTTATGAAGAGGCAAAAGAAGCAGCTCTCCGCTATAAAAATATTTTTGGAGATGGCAACTATTATCTTGAGATTCAAGATCATGGAATACCAGAACAAAAAACAGTTACAACAGCTTTTTTACGCATGAGTAAAGAACTTGATATTCCACTTGTATGTACCAACGATATTCATTATACATATGAAGATGATGTGGAAGCACACGATGTATTATTGTGTATGCAAACAGGCAAAAAACTTTCAGATGAAAATCGAATGAGATATGAAGGTGGACAATATTTTGTAAAGAGTGAAGAGCAGATGAGAAAACTATTTCCGTTTGCCCAGGAAGCAGCAGATAATACACAAAAGATTGCTGATAGATGTAACATAGATATAGAATTTAATAATTATAAAATTCCTAAGTACGAGGTGCCTGAAGGATACGAAAGTGCATGGGAATTTTTAAATGATTTGTGTGAAAAAGGCTTTGAAAAAAGATACACACATAATGACGATTATACCGAAGAACAAAAAAAAGAAATTTACGAGGGTATGCAATACGAACTAGGAATTATCCAAAAAATGGGATTTGTGGAATATATTCTTATAGTTTGGGATTACATTAATTGGAGTAGGACTCACGATTGCTGGGTAGGACCAGGGCGAGGTTCTGCAGCAGGAAGTAAAGTTTGTTATTGTACTGGAATTACTAATATTGATCCAGTTAAATATAATCTCCTTTTTGAGCGATTTCTTAATCCAGAACGTGTGTCAATGCCAGATATTGATGTGGATTTTGAATATGCAGAACGTCATCGAGCAATAGAATATGTAACAGAAAAATATGGAAAAGATTCTGTAACTCAAATTGTTACATTTGGTACAATGGCGGCTAGAGGTGTAATTAAGTCAGTGGGTCGTGTACTTGATTTCCCTTATGCAATAATGGATAAAGTAGCTAAAATGGTGCCACAGGAGCTTAAAATAACCATAGATGGTGCGTTAAAAGAAAATCCAGAGTTTAGGACTTTGTACGAAACAGATAAAGAGATGCATGATTTAATAGACATGGCTAAGAAATTAGAAGGACTTCCAAACCACACGTCAGTCCACGCAGCAGGTGTAGTTATTTATCCTGGAATTGCAAGCGATTATGTGCCTTTAGGTAGAGCAAATGATGGAAGTCCAACAGCAGAATACAATATGGTACAGCTAGAAGAATTAGGTCTTTTAAAAATGGATTTTTTAGGACTAAGAACTTTAACTGTTTTAAAGGATGCTGTCAAAAACGTAAAGAAATATAAAAACATAGATGTAGATATTGATAAAATTAATCTAAATGATAAAAAAGTTTTGGATTTTATTGGAACAGGAAAAACAAATGGAGTTTTCCAGCTAGAGTCAGCAGGAATGCAAGGCTTTATGAGAGAATTAAAACCTGAAAATTTTGAAGACATTATAGCGGGAATTTCTTTGTATAGACCAGGCCCAATGGATTTTATTCCATCATATATAAAAGGAAAAAAAGATCAGAAAAATATTAAATATGTAACTCCAGAACTTAAAGAAATCTTAGAGCCAACATATGGATGTATTGTTTACCAAGAGCAAGTTATGCAGATAGTTCAAAAACTTGCAGGATATACCATGGGACAAGCGGATAATATTAGACGTGCCATGAGTAAGAAAAAACAGCATGTAATTGATGAAGGCCGTAAAAGTTTTGTATATGGAGATGAAAGCCAACAGATTAAAGGTTGTGTAGCTAATGGAATTTCAGAAGAGGCTGCTAACAAAATCTATGATTCCATGGTAGATTTTGCCAAATATGCTTTTAACAAATCTCATGCAGCAGCTTATGCAGTAATAAGTATGCAAACTGCGTGGTTGAAGTATTATTATCCAGTAGAATATATGGCGGCTTTAATGACTTCAGTAATTGATAATCCAGGCAAGATGGCAGAATATTTATATCACTGCAAAACTATGGGGATAAAAGTACTTCCGCCCGATATAAATAAAGGAGAGGGTCAGTTTTCGGCTGAAGGAAATGATATAAGATTTGGATTATACGCAATCAAATCCCTAGGTCGCCCTATCATTAATGCCATCATAGAAGAGCGCAAAGCCGGTGGAGAATATGAAACTTTACAGGATTTCATAGAAAGAACTACCAATAGAGATTTAACAAAAAGAGCTGTTGAAAATCTAATTAAGGCAGGAGCGTGCGATTCTTTAGATGGAACTAGAAAACAAATGGTTTTAGTATACGCATCAATTGTAGATCAAGTATCACAAAGTCGAAAAAATAATTTGACAGGTCAGATGAATTTATTCGATTTAGTTGATGATGAGGTAAAAAAAGAATATCAAATTAAAATGCCAAATGTTGGCGAATTTGAAAAAGAAGTATTAGTTGGTTTTGAAAAAGAAGTATTAGGAATCTATTTAAGTGGTCATCCATTAGATGATTACTTAGATAAAATCAAAAAAAATGCTACAAATGTAACAACTGATTTTGAAAGAGATGAAGAAACAAAAGAGTTAAAAATCGTAGATAACGAAAGTGTTATTGTAGGTGGAATTGTTTCAGAAAAAAAGGTGAAATACACGAAAAAAAATCAACCAATGGCGTTTATTACGTTAGAGGATGTATTAGGATCTGTGGAAGTAATAGTTTTTCCAAGACAGTTTCAAATTAGTGGAACAAGAATCCAGGAGGATGATAAAGTCTTTGTAAAAGGACACGCCACTGTAGAAGATGAAAAAAATGGAAAAATTATTGCAGATGAAATAATAGCTTTTGACGATATACCAAGTGAACTATGGATACAATTCCAAACAATGACTGACTATGAAGAAAACGAAAAGGAATTGTTGGAAATGTTGAAAGATTCTGACGGTAAGGACGAGGTGGTGATTTATGTCGCAAATCCGAAATCTATCAA
Source organism: Lachnospiraceae bacterium C7 (assembly GCA_900113385.1). Classification (GTDB taxonomy): domain Bacteria; phylum Bacillota; class Clostridia; order Lachnospirales; family Lachnospiraceae; genus Roseburia. Next base: position 24,692 of record FOPE01000026.1, on the reverse strand, counting down.
AAGATTAGGAAAAAGTCAGACAGTTTGTGCTAGAAACCATCTTTTTGATACTTTATGCGCTCGTTTCGGAAAAAATAATGTAAAAGTTATTGAAAAGAATATTGAAAACAAGCGTTAAACAGTATAAAATATAATAGATTGAGTGTATATTAAAAAGAAAAGATTTTGTTATATAGTAGGAGGATACTTAAATGGCTAAAGAAGTTAATACAATTGGTGTTTTAACAAGTGGTGGAGATGCTCCAGGAATGAACGCTGCTATCCGTGCAGTAGTTCGTCAGGCACTTGCTAAAGGAAAAAAAGTTAAAGGTATCAAAAAAGGATATGCTGGACTTTTAGCAGAGGATATCGTAGATATGGACTCTAAGAGCGTTTCAGACATTATCTCTCGTGGTGGTACAATTCTTCAGACAGCTAGATGTCTTGAATTCAAAGAATTAGAATACCAGCAGAAAGGTGCTGAAATCTGTAAAAAACACGGCATCGATGGCATCGTAGTTATCGGTGGTGATGGTTCTTTCCAGGGTGCTCAGAAATTAGCAAGACTTGGTATTAACACAATCGGTGTTCCAGGAACAATCGATTTAGATATCGCTTGTACAGACTACACAATTGGTTTTGATACAGCTATTAATACAGCAATGGAAGCTATCGATAAAGTTCGTGATACTTCTACATCACATGAAAGATGTTCTGTAATCGAAGTTATGGGACGTGGTGCTGGTTATATAGCATTATACTGTGGTATTGCTAATGGATCAGAAGAAATTCTTCTTCCAGAAAAATATGATCACGATGAAGCAGCTCTTATCGAAAGAATTAAAGAAGGCCGTAAAAACGGTAAAGAGCATTATATCATTATCAATGCTGAAGGAATTGGACATTCTCAGGAATTAGCTGAGAAAATTGAGAAAGAAACTGGTATGGAAACACGTGCAACAATCCTTGGACATATGCAACGTGGTGGTAACCCAACATGTATGGACCGTGTATACGCTTCAGCAATGGGTGCATACGCAGTAGATCTTCTTGATGAAGGAAAGAGCAACAGAGTAGTAGCATACAAAGAAGGCAAATTAGTTGACTTTGATATTGAAGAAGCTCTTTCAATGAACAAATCTGTTTCAGAGTATTTATACAAAGTTGCAAAAGACTTAGTTTAATTTAATAAATTAAAGTTTAGATACTTAAAAGATAAAGATAAAAGTTGTGGGCTGTCATCTATGTGACAACCCACTTTTTTTGGGAAAGTTAGTACGAAAGGATAGGCAAAAATGATTACAAGTAGTAGCAATCAACATGTGAAAAAATTAGCGATGTTATTTAAAAAATCTAGAGAGAGAAAAAAAGAAAAGGTATTCATCGTTGAAGGTATCAAAATGTTTAAAGAGGCTCCAAAGGATTGGGTTCAGCAGGTTTATGTTTCAGAAACATTTTACGAGAATGAAGAGAATAGACCATATTTTGAGGAATTTTCATATGAGGTTTTAAGTGATAGTGTATTTAAAGGCGTTTCAGATACAATAACACCTCAGGGAATTATTGCTCTTGTAAAAATGCCATCTTATAGTATTAATGATATGTTAAAAGAAAATAAGACACAGTTACTTATTCTAGAAAGTATACAGGATCCAGGAAATTTAGGTACTATGATTAGAACTAGCGAGGGAGCTGGTACTACAGGTATTATAATGAATAATACAACAGTGGATATATTTAATCCAAAAACTATAAGGTCTACAATGGGAAGTATTTTTAGAGTGCCATTTGTGATTGTAGATGATTTAGAGAAAACAATTAATGAGTTACATGAAAGTGGAGTTAAATTATATGCAGCGCATTTAAAGGGAAAGGCTTCATATGATAAAAAAGATTATACATCAGCATGTGGCTTTTTTATTGGAAATGAGGGAAATGGATTAAGTGATGAAATTGCAAATTTAGCGGACGAATATATTAAAATTCCTATGGAAGGTCATGTGGAATCCCTTAATGCGGCAATATCTGCGACATTATTGATGTATGAAGCAAACAGACAAAGGAGAAATGGCTAATGAAGATTTGGTTTAAATTTATAAAAGATGCAAGAATAGAAAATTCGGAAACTATTGAAGATTATTCAACTGAAACACGCACACATAAAATTTTAAATTCTGTAGATGAAATCTGTTATAAATTTGATTTGAGCAAACCGATTTGGTTAGAATCTAACATAGATGAATTTAAGAGAAGAAGTAAGACAAGATTTTCAAGTGATAATTTTGTTGATGAAATAGAATTTGATTATATGGAAATGGAAGTTTTAGAGGAAGATTATTAACTCGTTCGAAATAACATATTAAATTTTCATAAATTCGCGAAATAGTACCGACAAAAACATTTATATGTGTTACAATCTTGTATAGGAAGTATGAGTATAGATTTTTAAGGTACGGAGGGTAGAATAAATGGAAACACCTTATACACTGAAGGAAGACGTTGATAGCTGGAAGACGGTGATTCTGTTGTACAATTCTGCACTGAAGGAAGTAGGAACGAAGTTGGAAATTCTCAACGATGAATTTCAACATGTACATCAGTATAACCCAATTGAGAACATCAAATCTCGAATTAAATCACCAGAGAGTATTGTAAAAAAACTAAAAAGATATGGCTATGATGTTACAATTGAAAACATGGTAAATTATGTAAACGATATTGCAGGAATTAGACTTGTATGTTCTTTTACATCGGATATTTACAGACTCGCTGAGATGATTGGAAAGCAAAACGACTTAACAGTTATTTCTATTAAGGATTATATAAAACACCCTAAAGAAAGCGGATATAAGAGCTATCATATGATAGTTACAGTTCCGATATTTTTATCAGATAGGGTAGTTGATACCAAGGTAGAGATTCAGATTAGAACAATGGCAATGGACTTTTGGGCAAGTTTAGAGCATAAAATATACTACAAATTTGAAGGAAACGCTCCAGAATATATAAGTCGTGATTTACGAGAATGTTCTGGGATTGTTTCTATGCTTGATGCTAAAATGTTGCAACTTAATAACGCAATTCTTGAAGCAAAAGCACAACAAGAGAGAGAAGAGCAAGAAAAGAAAAAAGAAGTGAGGATAGCGGAGAAAAACGCTGCAGAAAAGAAAAAAGATAAAGGCAAAAATGTAGACAGCGATAGTGATGTTAAGAAGAATTTAGATCCAAGTGATTTGGCTAGATTTAATGCATCAGTGGAAACCGCATAAAGTGATATGAATATTATTAATGTTGAAAATATAACTAAATCATTTACAGGAAGGGAGCTCTTTAGTAGAGCTTCCTTTTATGTGCAAGAAAGAGAAAAAGTTGGTATTGTAGGAATTAATGGTACAGGAAAATCTACGTTACTTAAAATTATTGCACAGGAAGTAGAACCTGATGAAGGTACAGTAACAAAAGCAAATAGCATTGTTATAAGTTATTTGCCACAGAATCCTAATTTTGATCCAAATTTATCTGCACTAGAAAATGTTTTAAATTTGGCAAAGCAAGGAAACGTTACAGAGGAAAATAAATGGACTTTAGAAAGTGATGCCAAAACTCTTATGACAAAGTTAGATATTGGTGATTACAATCGTATGGCTAAAGAATTATCCGGTGGTCAAAGAAAAAGACTAGCATTGGTTGCAACTTTAATTAAGCCATGTGATGTATTGATTTTAGATGAGCCAACTAACCACCTAGATTATGACATGATAGAGTGGCTTGAAGATTATCTGAGAAGATGGAGAAAAGCTTTGATTATGGTAACTCATGATAGATACTTCTTAGATAGTGTATGTAACAGAATCGTTGAAATCGATAAGGGAAGTATTTACAGTTATGATACTAATTATTCGGGCTTCTTAGAAAGAAAAACTATGCGTGAGGAATCACAAAAGGCTAGTGAAAGAAAAAGACAGTCAATACTTCGTAACGAGATTCAATGGATGATGAGAGGTGCAAGAGCTAGATCTACAAAACAAAAAGCACATATTCAAAGATATGAAGAGTTGAAAAATACAAAAGCTCCAGTAGAGGATGCTAAATTAGAATTAAGCTCGATTTCTACAAGACTTGGAAGAACTACAGTAGAAATTGAAAATCTTACAAAAGGTTTCAATGGAGTAGATCTTATAAAAGACTTTACATATGTTTTTTTAAAAAACGATAGAGTTGGCTTTGTAGGAACAAATGGTTGTGGAAAAACAACATTAATGAAGATGATAGCAGGCTTTTTACAACCAGATTCTGGAGAGATAGTTGTTGGACAAACAGTTAAAATCGGATATTATTCCCAAGAAATTGTTATGAGCGAAGATAAAGCAGAAGGTGTATCTCAGACAGGTGTAAGTAAAGAAACATCTTATATGAATCCAAAGGATAGAGTAATAGACTATATAAAGGATACGGCAGAATACGTAAGAACTGAAGATGGCCTAGTATCAGCGTCTCAAATGTTAGAAAGATTTTTATTTACATCGGAGCAGCAGTATAGCCCAATAGAAAAACTATCAGGTGGAGAAAAGAGACGATTGAATTTACTTAGAGTCTTGATGGAAGCACCTAATGTATTGATTTTAGATGAGCCTACAAATGACTTAGATACGGAAACTTTAGCAATATTTGAGGACTATTTAGATCATTATAAAGGTATTGTAATAACAGTATCCCATGATAGATATTTCCTTGATAGAATTGTAAATAGGATTTTTGCATTTGAAGATGGCGGACAACTTTCTCAATATGAAGGTGGTTACACAGATTATCTTAATAAGAGAACAAGACCGCTAGGAACTCCTTGGAGTAATAGAAGCGTAGATACTTCAGCAGGAGCAATTGCAGGAGATTCTAATGATAGTTCATATAGTGATTTTGATATAATAAGTGGTGGAAATAATAGCACAAATTCACAGGTAGATAATACATCTGAAAAAAAGGATTCTCGTGCCACTTGGGGACATGAGAAAAAGATAAAATTTACCTACAAAGAGCAAAAAGAGTATGAAACTATAGAGGCTGATATTGCTGAAGTAGAAGAGCGCTTAGAACAGATAGAAAAAGAAATGGTGCAAAATGCCAGTGATTTTGTTAAGTTAAATGAACTTAATAAAGAAAAAGAAGAGAAAGAAGAACGATTAGAATATCTTATGGAGAGATGGGAGTTCTTAGAAGATAAAGCACAGCAAATTGCTGAACAGTAAGCTGTGTTAAATATAATAAAAAGTAGAGAAACACATTGCGTTGTTTTCTCTACTTTTTTTGTAAAAAAATATATTTCATATAAGACATACTGCTTATAAGCAAAATGTAGGCGGGGATAAGTGACTTGAAAAGTCAAATTAAATAATCCAAAATCCGATGATTCCAGATATTATGCCACATATTGCTCCAGCTATAACATCTTTTGTAAAATGAACTCCAATGAGAACTCGTGTTATGGCCAAAAGGCAACCTAGAATAGCAACAACAATCCCAAAGGTTTTTATATCTAAAACAGCATAATATGTGCTAGCAATTATAAAAATTGAAAATACATGACGACTAGGAAAAGACTTTCCTAAAGTCTCTTTTTGAATAACTGCTTTCGTATTAAAAACTTCATATGGACGTGGTGCGTTTATTATTTTTCTAATTATAGTAAGAATAATAAATGAAATTAGAGGAACTAATATTCCCTTAAGTAAAAAACTATCTTTTTTCCATAATAGATATGCCAAAAAACATGGATAACTAACAAAAACAATCCCAGTAATCAATTTATTGACTACCTGGATTGTTTTTGATCTAAATGAATTGGCAGTGAAAAAATCTATCATCTTAATATATGTATCTCTTTTCATAGTCAACCCTCTATATAAAATTATTTTCCTTCGTAAGTAACGATTGCTTCAACATCATAATCTTTTAACTTGTCTCTGCCGTTTAAGCCAGAAAGTTCAAGTAAGAATAACATCTTAACAACCTCTCCACCAAGCTGTTCAACAAGTTTTGCTGCTGCTTCAATTGTTCCACCTGTTGCAATTAAATCATCAATAAGTACAACTTTTTGACCAGGTTTAATTGAATCTTTGTGAATTTCAATTGTAGCTGAACCATATTCAAGATCATACTCTTGTGATACTGTTTCGCATGGAAGTTTTCCAGCTTTACGAACTGGAATGAATGGTTTGTGCATTGCGTATGCAACTGGTACACCAAAAATGAAACCTCTTGATTCTGTACCTGCTACGATATCGAAATCTACGTTTTCTAAAGCTTTGATCATTTCGTCAATTGCTAATTTTAAACCATCTGCATCCTGTAAAAGACTTGTTACATCTCTAAAGATAACTCCTGGTTCTGGGAAATCTGGAATACTTCTAATATATTCTTCAACTGTTTTCATGTTAAAAAACATCCTCTCTTTTAATCCTTGTTTAATATCCTGCTGGCCGAGACAGCCTAAAAGATTATAAACCTTTTTTTTATATATTTCAAGTCCTACATTAAATTTTCATCATAAATTGCTCTTCCGCCACCTACAAATTTAGGCCTACGGCGTGCACATAAGAAGTTTGCTTCGCCAATTTTGTTAAATGAAATTCTAAGAGGAACAACTACTGGTTTGATATGCATACCGATTAAAGTACCGCCAATATCGATACCTGCAGAAGCTTGCTGGTTAAGACTTTCAACAGCAACAGGATCAGTCATATGTTTATAAGCATTTGTTCCAAAAGAACCACCAGCTTTAGGTTGTGGAACAACATTAACTTCTTCTAAATTGAATTTTTCACATGTAGCTCTTTCTACGATAAGTGCTCTATTTAAATGTTCGCAACATTGTGCTGCAAGTAAAATATCCTTTGTGGCTAAGGCTTCTGTAATGCCTTCATAGATAGCAGTAGCAACATCATAGCTTGAGTGTGTACCTATCTTTTCACCGCATACTTCACTTGAAGAACAACCTACAACAAATAAGTCTCCAGCCTTTAAGTGGGCATCTTCAATAATTTCTAATACTGCTTTTTTGCTTTGTGTTTTAATGTTTTCTAATTCCATTATGTGCCTCCTATATCTATATCGACTTTTTGATAATTATATATTAACTTGCCATGGGTTGTGTTCGTTTAAACCCATTTCAAAAAGTTCTTTCATCTGATCATTGTATTCATCTGTTGGTCTAAAATCTAATAACATTTTTATTAGATATTTTTCTTCGGGATTATTTGTTTCAATGCCTTCTAGATTCCTTTTGATTTGTTCATTTAGTTCCTTAGGTTTGTCAGTAAAATCATATGAAACTCCAAAACATAAACTTGAAAATCCAGCTCCATAATAAAATTCATAATTGCCTAACATTACAGATCTTTTTCTAAGGCATTTCAATATAACACTTTGTCTTGCAATTGATACTATCATACAAACCCTCCTTGTAAAAAAATACATTATAAATGAAACGTTGCAAATTTGCAAATCTCATTATAACATAAATTTTAGCACTTTTCGCTTTATTTTCCCCACAATTTTCCATTGACACACAGTTCTATTCGGATTAGAGTATTTTCATACGATAAAATTTTTATAAAGACCTTAAGAGAGGTGACTAAATGGTAAAGACAAAGGAAATTCTTACACTTACAGTTGAGATAGGGGATGCTATGCTTAGGAATGGAGCTGAAATTTATAGAATAGAAGATTCTCTTGCTCGTATATTAAAAGCATACGATATAAAAAATTTTGATGTTTACGTACTTTCTAATGGCATTTTTGCCAGTGCAAATGAGGGGTTAGATGATGCATGTAGTGTTATAAGGCATACACCACTTGGAGATGTAAATTTAGGAAAAATCTCAGCACTTAATCAGTTAACTAGGGATATTTGTTGCAAAAATTGTGACGTTGAGACAGCATGGAAACGATTAGATGAATGTCTTAATATCCCATCACCCAAAAAATCATATTTAATATTTTTCTGTGGCTTAGGTTGTGCCTGCTTTGGATATTTATATGGTGGAAGTCTAATAGATTCCTTTATGGCTTTTTTGGCAGGAATGGTGCTTAAATGGTTTTTAATGGTCTGTGAAAAAAGAAAATATTCAAGATTTACAAAAAATGTATTTTCTAGCATGATTGCAACTTTTTTAAGCTTAATACCACTATACGTGAATTTGCCAGTGTCACAGGATAAGATAGTTATAGGTATTATTATGCCTTTGGTACCGGGAATGACCTTTACTACTTCCATAAGAGATTTTTATAATGGAGATTATTTGTGCGGAGCAATTCATTTAATTGACGCACTTTTAACAGCGTTATGTATTGCAGCTGGCGTAGGTATTGTTATTAGTATCTATCAACAAACACCTGGAGGTATGTCGCTATTATGATGATTATAAATTTTTTTATACAGTTTTTAGTTGCAATGATTGCCATAATGTCATTTTCGATTTTATTTAATGCGCCTAAAAAAGAGGTTATTTTTTGCGGATTTTCAGGAGCGTTAGGATGGATTGTATACTATATACTAGTTCGCAATTATAAAGTGTCGATTATTGTATCTGCATTAGTTGCAACAGCAACCCTAACAATATTTTCGAGGGCTTTTGCTGTAATTAGAATGCATCCAGCAACTATATATTTGTTACCAGGAATTTTTCCATTGGTACCAGGAGCAGGAATTTACTACACAGCATATTATTTGATTACAAAACAGCATGCACTTTTTGCGCAGAAAGGGTTAGAAACATTTGAAGTTGCAGTGGCTATAGTATTTGGAATTATATTTGGCTTTGCAATTCCGCAAACTTTATTAGCAAAATTAGGGATAATATTTCATCGAAAAAAAACAAATACTGAAAATTAATAGAGAACCTTCGGCCTTGAAAAGTTAGAAATTAATCTAACGATTTAAGGCCGATTTTTTATAAAGAATTATATAAAAATTTTAATTGATATTTTAGAAAGCATAAGATATTTTCGTAAAAATCAACTATAGGATTTATTAGATTTACGATATCTAAAAGGAGTAGTGTTATATTTTTTCTTGAAGCTTCTATTAAAATAGGAAAGATTATCAAATCCAACTTCATTTGCAATATCTAATATAGATGAATCGGAAGTGATAAGGAGCCTACTTGCCATAGTAAGTCTGTATTCTTTAAGATATTCTACAAAAGATGTTCCCATAGTGTTTTTAAAATATCTCATAAAATGAGATTCTGAATAATCTAAAAGTTCTGAAACATCAGAAATCATAATTTTATTCATATAATTATTTTCAATATATTTTAAAATAATCTTCATTTTATCTAGATCAATAGTCTTTTTATGAGATTTTGGATTAGTTAAAATTTTACAACGATTATTTAATATGAAAAATAGATTAAAAAGTTGGCTTTTTATATAAAGTTGGTATCCTTGAGGGCAGGTCATAGAAATATTGTCACAGCAATCAAGACTTGAAACGACATCTTCATAGTAAGGGTATACCGGAGTGAAAACAGTAGGTACTGTAATTCTTCTATCTAAAAGAGGTTGTATGAAGTCAGTTGTACAACAGTCAGCTTGCTTAGGCATAAGCATAGAAGGATTAAAAATAATGTTTTCATATTCCATGGAATACTCCTCTAGTTGTTCTATAGAGTGTAGCTGTCCAGGTAAAATGAGAATTAGAGAAGGGGCAGTAATGTTGTAATCTTTGAAATCTACAGTAATCAGACCTTTCCCTTTTTTTACATATATTATTTCTAGTTCATCATGCCAATGTAGAGGAACATTGGAAAAATCATAAGGAATAGAACAAATATAAGTATTATATGGAAAAATAATATCTCCATGGGTCACATTTTCATGATAATTTTCATATTCAAGTATATTCATAGTGTTCTAAGATACTCCTCTCTCAATTGTAAGAAAATATAACTATAAGTGCTTTAAACTAAAATAAAAAAATCTATTTATGATAGAATTGTACTACTTTTTGCAAGGATTATGCAAGAATTAAAGCCTACTTATTCGTATAATGTATTTGTAAGTTGATGAAGGGGTCACAGAATTGTGTTATTTCAGACAAAAGAAAAATACTGCGTGTTTTATGTGCTAGTTTGGTATATCCACTTGAAAAAGTTTAAAAAGTGTCCGAATAATACAATTGAGACCCATTAATAAAGGAAAAGGCATGCATTCGTATGTTACGGTGCGAGATTTGGAGGATGAAATGAAAATTAATGGTAAAGAGAAAAATTTTGCAACTATCGTTGAACAAAAATATCACAAAAGTATTGCAATGTGTTCAACAGAAGAATTATATGTGACACTTTTAGAAACAGTAAAAGAATTAGCAAAAGAAAAAGAGAGTAATGAAGGAAAGAAAAAATTATATTATATTTCAGCAGAATTTTTAATTGGAAAGTTATTATCAAATAATTTAATTAACTTAGGAATTTATGATGAAGTTAAAAAGACATTAGAGAATAATGGTAGAAAATTAGCAGAGCTTGAAGAGTTTGAAGTAGAACCATCTTTAGGTAATGGTGGTTTAGGACGATTAGCTGCATGTTTTATAGATTCAATTGCTACATTAGGATTAAATGGAGATGGCGTAGGATTAAATTACCATTTCGGATTATTTAAACAGGTATTTGATAAAAATCTTCAGAAAGAGGTTCCTAATCCATGGATTACAGAAGAAAGCTGGTTAAATAAGACAGAAAAAGAATATGAGGTTAATTTTGGTGGTTTTAAAGTAAAATCTAAAATGTATGACATAGATGTAGTTGGTTACAATAATAGAACAACAAAACTTCATTTATTTGATATTGCTTCAGTTGATGAATCAATTGTAGGTGAAACAATTGATTTTAATAAGGAAGAAATCGAAAAGAATTTAACTCTTTTCTTATATCCTGATGATTCAGATGATAAGGGACGTTTGCTTAGAGTATATCAGCAGTATTTCATGGTTAGTAATGCAGCATATCTTATTATAGAGGAAGCATTAGAAAAGGGTTCAAATCTACATGATTTAGCAGACTATGCAACAGTACAGATTAATGATACACATCCATCAATGGTTATTCCAGAACTTATTCGTCAATTACAAGAACATGGAATTTTAATTAACGAGGCAATTGAAATTGTTACAAAAATGTGTGCATATACAAACCATACTATTTTAGCTGAAGCACTTGAAAAATGGCCAATTGCATTTTTAGATAAAGTGGTACCACAACTTATGCCTATTATTAGAGAATTAGATAATAGAATAAAAGGAAAAGTTAAAGATGAAAGTACCTACATTATAAAAGACGGTTTAGTGCATATGGCACATATGGATATTCATTATGGATATAGTGTAAATGGTGTAGCATATTTACATACAGAAATTTTGAAAAATACAGAGCTTAACAATTTTTACAAACTATATCCAGAAAAATTCAATAACAAAACTAACGGAATTACATTTAGACGTTGGTTAATGGAATGTAATCCAGAACTTTCAAAATTTGTTACAGATTTAATTGGCGATGGATGGAAAAAAGATGCAAATGAATTAGAAAAATTAGGAAATTACATTAATGATGACAAAGTCCTAGATAATTTACTTGCAATTAAACAAGACAAAAAAAGAGAGTTAAAAGAATATTTAAAAGAAACACAAGGTCTAGAATTTGATGACAATTCAATTTATGATATTCAGGTTAAGAGATTACATGAGTACAAGAGACAGCAAATGAATGCTCTTTATGTAATTCATAAATATTTTGAAATTAAAGAAGGAAAACTTCCTAAGAGACCAATAACTGTATTTTTCGGTGCAAAAGCAGCTCCAGCATATATTATTGCAAAGGATATTATTCATTTGATTTTGTGCTTACAGCAGATTATTGACAATGATCCAGTAGTAAGTAAATATTTGAAAGTTGTTATGGTAGAAAACTATAATGTAACTTTAGCAGAAAAGATGATTCCAGCTTGTGATGTATCAGAGCAAATTTCCCTTGCATCTAAAGAAGCATCAGGAACAGGTAACATGAAGTTTATGTTAAATGGTGCAATTACATTAGGAACTATGGATGGAGCAAATGTAGAGATTGCAGAGCTTGTTGGAGAAGACAATATTTATACATTTGGAGAATCATCAGAGACAGTAATTGAGAGATATGAAGATGCAAGTTATGTATCTCGTGATTACTATGAAGAAAATGAATCATTACAAAAAGCAGTAGACTTTATCGTAAGTGATGAAGTATTAAAAGCAGGTAAAAAAGAGAATTTAGAGCGTTTGTACAACGAATTATTAAATAAGGACTGGTTTATGACATTCCCAGATTTTGATGATTATGTTGAAACTAGAGATAAAGTATATGATGACTATGAAGACAGAAAATCATGGGCTAAAAAAATGCTTGTTAACATTAGTAAAGCAGGATTTTTCTCATCAGATAGAACAATCGCTCAGTATAATGAAGAAATTTGGAAACTTAAATAATAAACAAAAAACAACAAACAATAAACAATAAACAACAGAAAGTAAAGATACGAATATACACTTAATTAGGGCACTGGCGAAAGTCAGTGCCTTTTATTATAATTAAAGGAACAGGTATTGTGCAGGTTGCATAAATTGTATTAAATTGTGTATAATAGAAGAAGTTTGTATTAGCAAAAAATGCATAATAAAACTACATAGAAAGGACCACATTATGTATAAGAAAAAAAATAAATTTATGGCTTTAGCCCTTGTTGCAATTACAACTACAACAATGCTTGCAGGTTGTACTAGTAAAAAAGAAGCAAAGCAGACAATGTATCGTCAATATGGAATTAATTCCCTTGAAACAGGAGAATATAAAGAAGCAGTAAAATCTTTCCAAAAAGCCTTAAATCAATCAGGCGGAAAAGTAAAAGATGGGGAAGTTGATATCTGTTTTTATAAAGCAGAATCACAATACTTATCAGGAGATAAAAAAGGTGCTATTAATACATATTCAGCAATTATAGATTTTAATAATGATGCAAAAGCATATTGCCTTAGAGGTGACGTGTACATGAGCCAAGGAAATGAAAAAAAGGCTCTTAAAGATTATAATGAAGCTATAAAAGAAGATGAAAATAATTACGACATTTATATAGAAATATATAATACTTTAAAAGAATATGGAAGCAAAGTTAGCGGTAAAAAGTACCTTGATAAAGCATTAAAAATTGATAGTAATAAAGCCGAAGATAAAATGCAAAAGGCTAGAATTTACAATATTTTAGGAAAGCAAAAAAAAGCTATTTCATTATTAAATGAGGCTATTAAAGATAAATGCAATGATGCATATTTTTATTTAGGACAGATTTATGCATCAACAGGCAAAAAAGCAGATGTAGATAAAGCTAATAAGAACTTCAAAAAGCATATGGAAGAAAGCAAGTTTGATTCATTAGGGTACTTCAAGTACGGAAAAATTCTTATGAAAAACAAAGAATATAATTATGCTTTAAGCTATTTCTTAAATGGATTAAAAGAGGATGAAATTCCAAATAAACAAGCACTTATGAAACAAGCAATTGCTGCATATGAATATACAGGAGATTTCAAATCAGCAAAAGAACTTATGAAAAAATATATGGAAAATTATCCATCAGATAAAAGTGCAAAAACAGAATACACTTTTTTAAAAACAAGATAAAAAGATGACTGTCAATTAATATATAAAGAAAAGGATGTAAAATATGGCAGAAACATTTGAATTAAAAGATTTAGAGGAACGCCTTATATTAGTAGGTGTTGGAGAACAAAACGGTGATGATGTTAATGAGTCACTAGACGAACTAAAAGAATTAGTTGAAACAACTGGTGCTAATGTATGTGGACGTATAGTACAAAATCTTGAAACAATTAATCCAGGAACATATGTAGGAACAGGTAAAATTGCTGAGATTGCACAGCTTATAGAAGAAACAAATGCAACAGGTATAGTGTGTGATGATGAACTTTCACCGGCACAACTTCGCAATCTTGATGATGCTTTAAATGTAAAAATAATGGATAGAACCTTAGTGATTTTAGATATTTTTGCATCTAGAGCCACTACTAGTGAAGGTAAAATTCAAGTTGAACTTGCCCAGTTAAAGTATAGAGCAAGTCGTTTAAGTGGACTAGGTATATCAATGTCACGTTTAGGTGGTGGAATTGGTACTAGAGGACCAGGTGAGAAGAAACTAGAGATGGATAGACGTCTTATTAGAGATAGGATTTCTCAATTAAATAAAGAATTAAAAACTATCCAAAAACATAGGGATGTTACAAGAGCTCAAAGAGAAAAAAATAATATGCCTGTTATTGCAATTGTAGGATACACAAATGCAGGAAAATCAACACTTTTAAATCATTTAACAAATGCAGAAGTTTTAGAAGAAGATAAACTATTTGCAACTCTAGATCCAACAACTAGAATTTTAGAGTTAGAAGGTAATCAACAAGTACTTTTAACAGATACAGTTGGTTTTATTAGAAAACTTCCACATAATTTAATTGAAGCATTTAAGAGTACATTAGAGGAAGCAAAGTATGCTGACTATATTTTCCATGTAGTTGATTCATCTAATCCACAGATGGATAGCCAAATGGAGATAGTTTATCAGACTCTTGATGAATTAGAAGTAAAAGACAAAACAGTTATAACACTTTTTAATAAACAAGATAAAAGAACAGATGATGAGCCACTTCACGATTTTAGAGCTGATAAGATTTTACAAATTTCAGCAGCAAAAAATGAAGGGTTAGATAAAGTAAAAGATATAATTTCTGAATTGTTAAGAGAAAATAAGATTTATGTTGAAAGAGTAATTTCATATAGCGATGCAGGAATTATCCAACTTGTTAGAAAGCAAGGAGAACTTATATCAGAGGAATATGTTCCAGAAGGAATTGCAATTAAAGCATATGTTCCAATGGAAGTTTATGGTAAGCTTCCAGACTAATAAATGTTCCGTAAGGATACATGTGTTAAGAAAACTAAAAAAGTGAGGTTGAGAAGTTTTTATGGATGAGACTAAAAACGAAAATAAGCATTCAAAACGAAAGAAACAAAATCGACCAATTAGATGGGATAAATTAGATAATACTGCAAATTTATTTCCAGTTATTGCTGGGGAGGCAATGACAAATGTATATCGAATTAGTGTTAAATTAAATGAAAAAGTTAATCCAGAATTGTTACAGGAAGCACTAGATATAGTGCTTCCAAAAATGGATGGTTTTAATTTGCGATTAAGACAGGGTGTGTTTTGGTATTATTTTGAGGAGAATGGTAAAAAGGCGCCTAATGTTACAGAAGAACACCATTTTCCATGCAGATTTATACAACAAAACAAAAATAGAAGCTACATGTTTAGAGTTACCTATTATGGTTATAAAATTAATCTTGAAGTATTTCATGTACTTACAGATGGAATGGGAGGAATTAATTTCTTAAAAGAATTAACCTACCAATATCTTAGACTTGCTCATCCAGAGCTTAGAGATGAGAGAGGCGACGCTTTTAGTGATACAACATCTTTAAATAGAGAAGATAGTTTTATAAAAAATTTCCGAAGAAAAACAGCAAGAGGATATAAGAGTCAGCAGGCCTATTTGATTAAAGGTGATAAGTTGCCAGATGGTGAGTTTGGTGTAATGCACTTATTAGTTCCAGTTTCCCAATTAAAAGAAGTAAGTCATAGATACAATGCCACAATTAACGAGTATTTTGTTGCTGTATTTATGTGGAGTGTATATGTGGAATGCCTAAAGAAAATGCCAAATAAAAAGGCTATAAGAGTTGCAGTGCCTGTTAATTTGAGACCATTTTTTGATTCAATTACAACGAAAAACTTTTTTATTATGGTGTCCGCAGAATTTAATGCAGATAGGGAAGACTATACTTTTGAAGAAGTAATAGAAATTGCAAAAAAAAGTTTACATTCTCAAATAACTAAAGAACACTTAGAGGATTTATTTTCATATAGTGTTGCTGGACAGTTGAACAAATTTGCAAGACCAGTACCACTTTTTTTCAAAAATGCATTTATGAAATATATTTATACAAAATCAGCCCTTGCAAATACAACAACGATTTCTAATATAGGAAATATTAAAGTAGAGGACAAGTACTCTAAATATATAGAACAATTTTATTCATTTATAGCAATGTCAAAAGGTCAATCGTTAAAGGGAACTATTTGCTCTTATAAGGACACTTTAGTGTTTACTTTTAGTTCTGTTTTTAGTGAAACTTTTGTACAAAAAGCTTTTTGCAGACAGTTAGTAAAAGATGGACTAGATGTTTCAATTGAAACAAATGGAGTATATTACGAATAGGAGGGAAAAAGCTTATGGCTAGATGTAAAAATTGTGGCGTGGAGATTTTAGATGATACTGAAAAATGTCCTTTATGCAATTTAGTTTTAGAAAAAAATAATAAACCAACGTCAGATTTATATCCTGAAGATGTAAGGGAATTTACAAGAAGATATAGAACACTATCTAATATTATACTTTTTTTATCAATAGTTATTGAGACTATTGCCTTAGGTATTGAATTTGTATATGCAGATAAAATAATAGTAAGTGTAGTTACAGGACTTATACTTATATATGTTAATGTTATTATGCGTCTTGCAGTTATGGGAAAATCAGGTTATATGTTTAAAATCTTAGGCATGGTAATAATAGCCTTAGCAATGCTTGTAAGTATTGATTTTGCAATAGGCTATAGAGGTTGGTCTATTGAATTTATTTTGCCAATAGCAGTGATAATAGTTGATATAACTTTATTACTTTTAATGATGATTAACAGGCGCAATTGGCAAAGTTATATAATGTTTTTGCTACTACAAGCTATTGTTGGAATAGTTCTTGTAGTTTTAGCAATGTTAAATGTAATTCATTGGCCATATCTTGTAGTTGTGGCAGCAGGATTATCATTTTTTGAATTTATAGGAACAGTAATTATAGGAGACCAAAGGGCTAGGACAGAGCTTAAAAGGAGATTTCATGTCTAAAGAAAATGAAGTATCCCAGGAAGGAAAAATTTTAAGAGACATAATTTCTTATGTTTCTAATGGATTTTTTTTAGGGAAGAAAATAAAAAGTGGATCCTTGAGAAAAAAATTAATAGAGCCGCCATGGAAAGTACCACAACATCTAGAGATGACAGATATAGAAATGCCAAAATTTTCTATGAAGATGCTATCACCCAAAGAAGATGTAGATGATTCAAAAGTAATATTACAGCTACATGGAGGCGGTTATACAGGAGCTGTGCGCAATGCTTACTATACTTTTGCTGGACTATATATAGAGTTATCAGGAGGATATAGGGTACTGACACCTGATTATAGGGTGGCTCCAGAAAATCCATTTCCAGCGGCTTTAGAGGATGCATTTGAAGCATATAAATGGTTACAAAATCAGGGATATTTTGCGGATCAAATTATATTAGCAGGAGATTCTGCAGGTGGTGGTTTGGCTATGGCATTATGTATGCTTTTAAAAGATAAAAAAATGCAGTTACCATGTGGAATTATAGCAATGTCTCCTTGGACAGATTTAACATCAAGTGGAGAAAGCTATACTACAAATTATGATAAAGATCCTTTATTTGGTGGAAGTAGAGAAAGTATTATATACAATAACGAGTATCCAGGAGATTATGACAAAATGGATCCGTATATATCTCCTGCGTTTGGAAATTTTAGAGACTTTCCACCTATGCTTATACAAGTTGGATCTTATGAAATGTTGCTTAGCGACTCAGTAAATGTAGCGGCTAAAGCAAGACATCAAGGAGTAAAAGTAAGATTAAGCATTTACGAAGGAATGTTTCATGAATTTCAAATGGCATATATGGCAATTCCAGAATCTAAAAAAGCATGGAATGAAGTTAAAAAATTTATTGAGATTTTAAAAGACGAATGATTTTGAATTGTCTAAAGTGCAAAAAAAGAGAACGCAAGGAAATGAAATTGTCAGTCAAGTTTTAAACAAAAATTATACTGTAATAACAATTGGTAGAATTTTCAAAACCCACAATATGTAGAATTGTACTTTTTTCAAAACACTACATATTGTGGGTTGCTTTTTTATGTGATATAATGTAAATTATAAAACGTTGTTTTATTTGTTAGAGGTTAGAGACATTTTTATTTAAATTTATAGTAACAAATTTAGCAATTGGTAAGTAAAAATCATGAGTAACGAAGGGATGAATAATAGATATGACAGACGGAAACAAGAATAATGTTAGAGATTTTATTATAAAAAGGGACGGCGTTCGCGTAGAATTTGAACCTAATAAAATAAAAAACGCTATTGTTAAGGCTAATGATTCGAAAGAAGTTGGGGATGAAAGACTTTCAGTAGAAGAAATTGATACTATTGTTGATGAAATTACAGACAAAGTTACCCATGTTGATAAGAATCTATCAGTAGAAGACATACAAGATATGGTAGAGAAAGGACTTATGACATCAAATAAAACAGATGTTGCTAAGTCATATATAATTTACAGAGAAAAAAGAACTAGAGAAAGAAGAAAAAGAACTGCTCTTATGAAGAGCATTAAGGAAAAACTTACAGCTTCTAATGTTCAGAATCAAAATGCCAACGTAGATGAGTATTCATTTGGTGGTAGAAAAGGTGAAGCCGCTTCAGAACTTACAAGACAAGTTGCTTTAGACGAGATAATGTCACCACTTGCTAGAAAAAGACATCTTAATAATGAGATTTATACTCACGATTTAGATAGTTATGCAGTAGGACTTCACAACTGTTTAACAGTACCTATTGATGATTTATTAAAGAGTGGTTTTAAAACAAGACAAACAGACGTAAGACCAGCTAATTCAGTTAACACAGCTATGCAACTTGTAGCAGTTATCTTCCAGCTTCAAAGCCAACAGCAATTTGGTGGAGTAGCAGCTAGCCACATTGATTGGTCTATGGTTCCATACGTAAGAAAATCATTTAGAAAACACTTTAATGATGGTCTTAAATATGTGGAAGAGAAAGATTTAGTTATTGAAGACGATACACTTTCAGTAGATGATGAAACATATACTAGTCATGCAAAAGCATATAGATATGCAAAAGATATGACTAGAAAAGAAGTATATCAAGCTGTAGAAGGAATGTTCCACAACTTAAATACATTACAAAGTAGAAGTGGAGATCAGTTACCATTTTCATCTATCAACTACGGAACATGTACTCTTACAGAAGGTAGACTTATTACAAAGGCTATCCTTGATACATCAATTAAGGGTATAGGAAAAATGCATAGAACAGCTATTTTCCCTTGCCAGATTTTCCAATGCATGAAAGGTGTTAATAGACAACCAGGAGATGCCAATTATGACTTATATCAACTTGCAATTAAATCTACAGCTCAAAGATTATATCCTAACTATGTAAATGTAGATTGGAGCGTAAATGCAGGATATGATAGAAGTAATCCAGACGAATATGTTTCAACAATGGGATGTAGAACATATAATGGCTTTGATATGAATGGCTTTGGACAAATGAAAGATGGTCGTGGAAATATTGCACCTGTTACAATTATTATGCCTACAGCAGCTATGGAAGCAAAACATATGGCTAAAGAAAATGGTACAGATGTAGTAGAAGAGTTCATGAAATTATTAGATCAAAGAATTTATGAATCAAAACAGATTCTAGAAGAAAGATTTGATTGGATTTGTAGCCAGGATGTTAAGTCTGCACCATTTATGTGGGAAAACAAAGTTATGCGTGGTTTTGATCCAGAAAAAGGACCAATTTCAGCAATGAAACATGGCACACTTGTTATTGGACAAATTGGTTTAGCAGAGACTTTACAAATTCTTATTGGAGAAGACCAGACTACAGAAGCAGGAATGAAGTTAGGTACACAGATCGAAGATTTATTTAACAAGAGATGTGCAGAATTCAAAAAAGAAGAACACTATGATAAAGACGGTGATTTATATTACCTTAACTTTGGTGTTTATCTTACACCTGCAGAAAATTTATGTTATACATCAATGAAGAAATTTCAAAAAAGATACGGAAAGATTAAAAACGTATCTGAAAACGAATTCTTTACAAACTCAATACATGTACCTGTATGGAAAGAAATTAATCCTTTTGAAAAGATTAACATTGAAGCTAAATTAGGAAATTACTCTAATGCAGGATGGATTTTATATGTAGAGTTTGATGCTAGTGCAAAGAATAATTTAGAGGCTATTGAGACAGTTATTAATTATGCATTAGATAAAGATGTAGCATATTTTGCAATTAACGTACCAAACGATCAATGTCAAGATTGTGGTTATACAGATGATATTCCTGACACAGGATGTCCAATCTGTGGAGAGAATCATATTAGAAGACTTAGAAGAGTTACAGGATACCTTAACGATGATTATAGAACATCATTTAATAAGGGAAAACAACAAGAAGTAGAAATGCGTTATAAACATTCTAAGAAATTAGGAGAATTTAGAAGATAATAAAAAGAGTGGAATGAATATTCATTCCACTCTTTTTTGTATTAATAATATAATTTAGATTGATTAGATTTAAATTAATTAGACAATCCAGTGTATAATTGATAGTATTTTCCGCGAGCTTCGATAAGTTCGTCATGAGTACCTTTTTCAATAATACGTCCTTGTTCTAAGACGATGATACAATCACTGTTACGAACTGTAGAAAGTCTATGAGCGATTACAAAGGTTGTACGTCCAGACATAAGTCTGTCCATACCATCTTGAACAATTTTTTCAGTACGAGTATCGATTGAACTTGTAGCTTCATCAAGAATCAATACAGGTGGATCAGCAATTGCAGCACGAGCAATGGCAAGAAGTTGTCGTTGACCTTGACTTAGGTTACCACCATCACCAGTAAGTATAGTGTCATAACCATCAGCTAGTTGGTGAATGAAAGTATCTGCATTAGCTAGTTTTGCAGCAGCATAAACTTCTTCATCAGTGGCATCAAGTTTACCATATCTGATATTTTCCATTACAGTACCTGTAAATAGGTGAGTATCTTGTAAAACTATACCAAGGGAATGACGTAAATCAGCTTTTTTAATCTTATTAATATTTATGCCATCATAACGGATTTTACCATCTTGAATATCATAAAAGCGGTTAATAAGGTTAGTGATTGTAGTTTTACCAGCACCAGTTGAACCAACAAATGCAATTTTTTGACCTGGTTTTGCGTAAAGTTTAATGTCATGTAAAACCATTTTTTCTTCATTATAACCAAAGTCTACACCATCAAATACAACGTCACCTTTAAGTGGAATATAATCTACAGAACCATCTGCCTGATGTGTATGTTTCCATGCCCAGTGGCCAGTGTGTTTTTTAGTTTCTGTGATAGATCCATCTGGATTTTCTACGGAATTAACTAATGTAACATAGCCATTGTCAGCTTCAGGTTTTTCATCAAGTAAATCAAAAATACGCTCACAACCTGCAAGAGCCATAACAATAGCATTAAGCTGTTGGCTGACCTGGTTGATTGGCATACTAAAGCTTTTATTGAAAGTAAGGAATGTTACAAGAGCACCAATAGTTAAATCAAAGTGTCCATTAATGGCAAGCATTGCGCCTACGATTACACAGATAACATAACTTGCGTTACCAATTTGAGCATTAACAGGTCCTAAATAGTTGGCAAAACGGTTAGCATTATAAGCACTTTCAAAAAGTTTATCATTTAAAACATCAAAATCTTTAATATTTTGTTGTTCATGAGTAAAAACTTTTACAACTTTTTGGCCATTCATCATTTCTTCAATGAATCCATTTAATGTACCAAGATCTTTTTGCTGAGCAAGGAAATATTTACTAGATAATCCAGCAAATTTCCTTGTTACAAAAAGTGTTATACAAACCATAAGAACAGTAATTATGGTAAGAGGAACACTAAGTAATATCATTTGTATAAAAATTAATACAATAGTCAATGTACTGTTAATTAACTGTGGTATACTTTGAGAAATCATTTGGCGGAGAGTATCAATATCATTAGTGTAAACAGACATGATATCGCCGTGGGCATGAGTATCAAAATATTTAATTGGCAAGTCTTGCATGTGGCTAAATAAGGTATCACGCATACGTTTAAGAGTACCTTGACCTACGTAAATCATTATTTTAGAAAAAGTAAAGGTTGAAATTACACCAATAGCATATATTCCAATGATTCTAAGGATGGCATTAGTTAATGGACCATAATCAGGATGAGCTTGTTTTGAAAGGGGCTCAATATAAACATCTACAAGGTCCTTTAAGAATGCAGTACCTTTAATATTAGCTGCAACACTTAATATAATAAAAACTAAAACAAAAATAAGTTGAATAGAATAAATTTTTCCAACAAATTTTGAAAGTCTAAGGAAAAGTTTTCCAGGATTTTTGATCTTTGGGCGTGGTTTAGGCATTTGTCTTGGCATTAGTTAGCACCTCCTTCATCAAAATCACCGTTACCTTTTGTTTGTGATTCATAAACATCACGATAAATTTCATTGTTTTTAATTAAATTCTCATGTGTATCAAATGCATCAATTTTTCCATCATTTAATACAATAATTCTATCTGCATTTTCAACAGATGAAATACGTTGAGCAATAATAAGTTTTGTAGTACCAGGAATTGACTCACTTAAAGCTTTTCTGATTTTTGCATCAGTAGCTGTATCAACAGCACTTGTACTATCATCTAAAATAAGTACTTTAGGTTTTTTTAGGAGGGCACGAGCAATACATAAACGTTGCTTTTGTCCACCGGAAACATTGTTACCACCTTGCTCAATATGTGTATTATATTTTCTTGGGAAACGCTCAATAAATTCATCAGCGCAAGCAAGTTTACATGCTTCAATACATTCTTCATCAGTGGCATTAGGATTACCCCAACGAAGGTTATCTAGTATAGAACCGCTAAATAATACATTTTTCTGTAAAACAACAGATACTTGGTTACGAAGAGAATCAAGGTCATATTCTCGAACATCCCTACCACCAACACTAACGGTACCTGAAGTTACATCATATAGACGGCTTATAAGGTTAACTAATGAAGATTTACTACTACCTGTTCCACCGATAATACCAATGGTTTCACCAGATTTAATATCAAGATTAATATTGTTTAAAACAGGTTCTTCTGCTTTTAAATTATATTTAAATTCGACGTTATCAAATTTAATGCTACCATCTTTAACTTCGTGAATAGGGTTGGAAGGATTGTCTAGTGTACTTTTTTCATTTAAAACTTCAGCAATACGATTAGCACTAGCTACACTCATGGAAATCATTACAAATACAAATGATAACATCATAAGACTCATAAGGATATTCATGCAATATGTAAGCATACTAGTAAGCTGACCAGTTTCAAGGGAACCACCAACAACCATTTTTGCACCGAACCAACTAACAAGTACAATACAAGAATAAACTGTAAATTGCATAAAAGGTGAGTTCCAAACAATAATGTTTTCTGCTTTTACTAACATTTCATAAATGTTAGAGCTTGCTTTGTGGAAGCGATTTTTTTCATAATCGCCACGAACATAAGCTTTTACAACACGAATTGCTGAAACATTTTCTTCAACGCTTTCATTTAAAGCATCATATTTTTTGAAAGCAGCTTGGAAATATTTCATTGCTAAAACTGTCATTATACCAAGGGCAAATCCAAGGACAATAACTGCAATAAGATAAATACTTGCAAGTCTAGGACTTATTAAAAAGCATGCAATCATAGAGCAAATCATACTTGCAGGTGCTCTCATACACATACGTAAAATCATTTGATAAGCATTTTGCACGTTTGTAACATCAGTTGTAAGACGAGTTACAAGACCGGCAGTGTTATATTTATCAATATTAGCAAAAGAAAAGTTTTGAATGTTTCTAAACATACCTTTTCTTAGATTTCGTCCAAAACCCATAGATGCTCTGGCACCATATTTTGCGCCAAGGCAACCAAACATTAGACTAAGTAGTGCAACAATCATCATAATTGCACCAGTTTTAAAAATGTATGGCAGATTATTCTGTTTTATTCCAGTATCAATAATCATAGCCATAAGGAATGGAATTAACGTTTCCATAAAAACTTCACCTAGCATAAAGAGGGGAGTTAAAATGGAGTCACGTTTAAATTCCTTAAGCTCTGCACTTAAAGTTTTTAACATATCGACCCTTCTTTCTGGAAAAATTTAGTGACTGTCTGAACAGACAAGTCGTATATATAGTGTGTATATCGGAAAAATAAAAGATGCGACACTAAGACTTGAAAAAAAATACTTAGTGTGCTAACAATATTATATGATAGACGTATTATTAAGATATGTCAATAAGACTAAATTAAAATTATTAAAATAATAAATACCAAAAGATAGTGTAAAATATCTTGTGTAAATAAAATTAATCATAGAAAAAGGAACGAACTTCGTTTAAGATTTTAAGTGACCAAACAAAAAAACTTAAAGGAGTGAAATTCGTCCCTATGACTAATATTAGCATAAATTTAATGTCTGCTCTACTTAATAATGAATCTATTGATGAAGTTTTTCGTTCTGAACTTGAAAACGCTGTAAACGAAGTGCTATCAACGGAGCTTACAGCTTTCCTCAATTACGA
>FOPE01000013.1 GCA_900113385.1 Lachnospiraceae bacterium C7 | reverse complement strand
GATCCAACTTTTGCTGAATATCTAGCCAAGAAGCGATCCGAAGGTAAACATTATAATGTTGCTCTATCTCACGCTGTAAAAAAGCTAGTACGAGTCATTTATCATCTCGAAAAAACAAATCAGCAATACATTAAAGCATCTTAACTTTTTCTAATTCAATACTCCTTTTTTGAGCACCTACATAGATGCTCTTTTTGTCATGCAGTTTTCAAGGTTCATAGAACTCCAACTGAGTTCAAAATATATCTAAAATGCATTTCTGCACTTTAATCAAAAAATATCATTTTTTAACTTGACTTTTAATAGTTAGTCTTTCCTAATAAAAACTTCATATTCACTTTCTTTAGCTATAAATGTTCAAAATCACCGTGAAAAATCAATGAGATTTTATGAGAAAATCTATTTATAGTTTATTCCTAGTGTTTTACTAGGAATAATAATAACACCCTAATTTTATTTTGACAAGGTCTTATTTTAAAAAAACTTACTGTGTAGCCTTTCTTTAGATTCTTGACAATGCCCTAATTTAAAGGTATTCTTTTCTAGTTAGGGTTCTTACTAATATTATGAAAAATTTATGATTAAATATGAAAACATTATGGAAAAGGCACACAATTTAATAATCAAAAAGGAGGAGCTACTTATTTTTTAAGTAGTAAACAAACATGACAGTATCACAAATTGCTATGCTTATAGCTATGGCCTTGTACCTACTTAGCATGGTTGGTATCGGAGTCAAGCTATCTAAGAAAAACGAAACCGTTAATGATTTCTATTTAGGTGGTAGAAAATTAGGCCCCTTCGTCACAGCTATGAGTGCTGAAGCTTCTGATATGAGTAGTTGGCTTCTTATGGGTCTTCCTGGTGTTGCTTATTTATCCGGTGTTGCAAGCGCTGGTTATACTGCACTTGGACTTGCCCTTGGTACTTACGTAAACTGGCTTCTTATTGCTAAACGTTTACGTCGTTACACAGCAGTTAACAAAAGTATCACCTTACCACAATTTTTCTCTCGCAGATACGGCGACAAGAAACACCTTCTTGCCCTAGTTGCTGCTATTGAAATTGTGATTTTCTTCATTCCATATACAGCATCAGGTTTCGCTGCATGTGGAAAACTTTTTAACAGCTTATTTGGTATTGATTATCACGTTGCCATGATTGTAAGCGCCATTGTTATCATTTTATACACTACATTAGGCGGATTTTTAGCTGCTAGTACTACAGACCTAATCCAAAGTGTCATAATGTCAATTGCACTTATTATCATTCTTGTATTTGGAATCAATGTTGCCGGTGGTTTAGACAATGTAATTCACAATGCAAAAAGCCTTCCAGGATATTTAGATTTGTCAGGGGCCTATGATCCTGTAGCAAAAAAAGCTACTTCAATCTCTGGTCTTTACATTTTTTCAAATATAGCTTGGGGCTTAGGTTATTTTGGTATGCCACATATCCTAATTCGTTTTATGGCAATAGAAGACGATAATAAAATTGCTTTATCTAGAAGAGTTGCTTCTATTTGGGCTTTTATTTCAATGGCTATCTCTATTGGCATTGGTGTGATAGGACTTGCAATGTCAAACTTTAATAAAATTGATACATTACAAGGCTCTGCCTCTGAAACAATCATTGTTAAAATTTCAGATTTATTAAGTAAACAGGGTATCCTTTTTGCTATAATTGCTGGTATCGTTTTATCAGGAATTTTGGCATCTACTATGTCTACTTCAGATTCACAGTTACTTGCTGCATCATCAGCAATTTCTAACGACATTTACGTTGGATTTTTCAAAGCAAAAGTAAGTGACAAAAAGCTTATGATTCTTTCTAGAATCACTTTACTTATTATCGCTGTTGTTGGTATGGTTTTAGCTTGGGATCCTAATAGTTCTGTTTTTGCAATTGTTTCTTTTGCATGGGCTGGATTTGGTGCAACTTTTGGACCTATTGTTCTTCTTGCACTATTCTGGAGACGTTCAAATATGCAAGGTGCTTTAGCCGGATTAATTACTGGTGGCGTTATGGTATTCTTGTGGAAATTTGGAATCAGCTCATTAGGTGGAATTTTCGCTATTTACGAATTATTACCAGCATTTATTCTTGCATTAGTTATTAACATCATCGTTAGTTTATTAACTTCAGCCCCTAACACTGAAGTATTAGCTGACTTTGATAAAGTTAAAAATATGCAATAACTTAGAAACGACATCTTGGTTTAATAGTTAAATCATTTTTTAATTACAAAGCACCTCATTTTGTCCATAGTAAATTGGGACAAAATTGAGGTGGTTTTTTTGTACACTTTTTTCCCTGTGAAAACTGCATTCGCCTTTTGAAATATGGTATAATTTAATTTGTAAGAAGGAAATGGAGGAGAAAGAATGAATTTATACATGCCAACATCAGTTTATTGTGAGAAAAATTGTGTTACCGCTCACGCTGATGAATTCAAAAAATTGGGAACACGTGCAATGATCGTAACTGGAAAACACTCATCTAGAGCTAACGGTTCTTTACAGGACGTTTGTAGAGCTTTAGATTCTTCAAATATTCCTTACGTCATTTTTGATGAAATAGAGGCTAATCCATCTGTTGAAACAGTTGTAAAAGCTGCAAACATCGCAAAAAAAGAGAACGTTGACTTTTTCATAGGTATTGGTGGGGGTTCACCTATGGATGCATCAAAAGCAATTTCTCTATTAACAAAAAACACAGACAAAGATGAACATATTTTGTATGAACAGGTTAAACTCGATTACTATCCAGTAGCTGAAGTTCCAACAACTTCTGGAACTGGTTCTGAAGTTACACCTTATGCAATTCTTACTTTACATGAGAAACACACTAAAAAAAGTATTGCACATAGAATCTATCCTGCTGTAGCCTTTGTAGATTATACATATCTAAAGACTTCAAATAGATCTGGTTTTATTAGTACATGTGTTGATGCACTTGCACACTTAATCGAATCTTATCTCAATACAAATGCAAATGAATATAACAGAATGTATGCAAGAGAAGGTTTCCGCCTTTGGGGTTCAGTGAAAAACTCACTTGTTCCTTGCATGAAACCAGAAAATGGTTCAAATGAATCACTTGATCTTTCTGATGAAGAATATGAAACATTTATGCATGCATCTCTTATTGCCGGTATGGCAATTACTCATACAGGTACTAGCCTTCCACATGGCTTAAGCTATCCTGTTACTTATGAACTTGGCGTACCTCACGGAAAAGCAGTTGGTATTTTCTTGCCAGGATTTTTAAGAAATTATGAAGACAAATCTGATGTACATGATGTTCTTGATGCTTTAGGATTTTCATCAATTAGTTCTTTTGAGACTTACATCAGAACAATTATTGGAGAAGTTGAAATTCCTATTGAAATTTGGGAAACTGATAAAAAAGCGATTCTTCAAAATCCAGCAAAGTTAAAAAATTATCCATTTGAAATGACTGCTGAGATTTTAGCAACATATCGTTAATGATTGCAAAAACGATAGTTACTATGACTAGATAAAACAATTATTAAAAAAAATTAAAAATAAAACAAATTAAACATTATTGCTATATTAAATAAAACTGCCACATATAACATATATATTCAATCAATATTTTATTTTTAAGTGGGATTAATTATTAAATTTAATCTTACAATCAAAAAACACCTACTACTAACTTGCTTGAAATATAGCACGTTGTAATAGGTGTTTTTTTTGAAATATTTTATTTTATATTCTTAATTTTATCAATAATGTCCACCATAATAGAAACTCTATTAAATGGAGTCATTAAATAAAATCCGTCTACGTAATCTTTAATTTTATATGCAATTTCTTCTGAAATTTCTACGGCAAGTTTTGTGGCTTCTTCTTTGCTTTTTCCAACATATCTTTCAATTGTAGCATCATCTACGTCAATTCCACTTATTTCACTTTGCATAAATCTTGCATTTTTTTCACTTACGATAGGTATAATTCCGCCTAAAATTTTTGCACCAGCTAATTCTGTTCTTGCTTTTTTTAGGTTATTTAAAGCATTTTCAGTTATAATTGGCTGAGTCAAAAAACCACATACACCTTCTTGCATTTTTTGTTTTGCTCTAGAAAGCTCCACATCAAAATTTCTAGCATTTACATTTAATGCCCCATAAATATTGATTTTTCCTTGCAACAATTCATTGTTTAATGAATTAACATATCTTGCTAGTTTTCTTGAATTGAACTGGTAAACGATTTTTACTTCATCCCTAAATGCAGAAGGAATCGGATCTCCTGTTATAATCAAAACATTTCTTATACCTTCTGCTGAAATTCCCAATAAAAGAGCCTTAGTCGCATTAATATTTCTATCTCTACAGGTCATGTGTGGAATTACGTCTAAGCCTAATTCCCTTTTAACTTTACATGCCAATAAGCTAGAATCCATCCTAGGTCTAGCAATTGGGCAATCTGCAATAGTAATCGCATCTACTCCAGCCTTTTTTAATCTTTTAGCTCCATCCATAAACTTAGTTAAATCATCATTTTTAGGGGAATCTAATTCAACTGCAATAACTTTTTTAGAGTAGTCAAAACCTTGATAATTCTCTGTAATTTTCTTGCCTTCATTTTTTTTCTCTTCTTTTTTGTCATTATCTAAAACAGCAATTTCTTCATTTAGCTTAGCTTTATCCTTAATTTTTTTGGATACCACCATCATATGTCTAGGTGTTGTTCCGCAACATCCACCTAGAATCTTTACTCCAAGTCCCAACATTTTAGCTAATTGTTCGCCAAAATAATCTATATTTCCATCGAAAAATGTTCTATAGCCTCTTACAACAGGATATCCTGCATTTGGCATAGTGATAAATGGCTTATTTTGTATATCAAAATTGTATTCTTTAACTAGTCTACGAATCAAACTATATATATGTAGTGCACTAGAAACGCAGTTTAATCCAATTGCATCTATATTTTTATCATACGCAGCTCTTTCTAATAAATCTCTGTAAAAAAAACCTTCTCTTGAGTAACCATCAGGCATTACACCAAAAGAAACTACTATCGTACTATTCTTTTCTTTTTCCTTTATGTATTTGGCAATTTCCTTAACTGCTTGCACATCACTTAAAGTTTCAAACAAGAAATTAGAAACTCCACACTCCAAAAATATATCTACTACTTCTTTATATTGTTGAATTTGTTCACTTACTATTTCTCTGGGCGTTGGACCTAAATCAGCAAAAATCTCTATTTCTTTGTGAATATTTCTAACTGTTTTTTCACTATTAGTTTCTAAAATTGCCTGCCTTGCTAAGGCTACACCTTCCCTTATAATATTGCTACAGTCATCTCCAAAAGTATCCCTAAAAGCACCAAATGTATTAGTTTTTATGGCATCTGCCCCTGCTAAAATGTATTCTTTGTGAATATCTAATACTCTTTTGGAATATGTAATGTTCGCCATTTCACATTTTGAACTAATGTCATTGTATTTTTCACTATAATAGGTGCCAAAACCACCATCAAACAAAAAATATTGGCTATCTTTATCTTTTCCTTCTAATAAATTTTCTAACTTTTTTAACATAATAAATCTCCTCGCTATTGTAACTTTATGAGTCTTTAGCCTAAAATTTTCTTAGCAATGTCAACTGATTCCCTTGCATCCCTTGCATAAAAATCAGCTCCTATTTCCTTTGCATAATCTGGGGTCAAAACAGCTCCACCTACCCATATTTTGCAATTAGGTGCTACTTTTTTTACCTCTACAATAGTTTCCTTCATCGCTGGAAGTGTAGTAGTCATAAGAGCTGATAAACCTACTAGTTTAACATCCTCAGCTAATACTGTATCTACAACCTTTTCTACTGGCACATCTCTACCTAAATCAATTATCTTATATCCATAATTTTCTAGTATGACTTTGACTATATTTTTTCCAATATCATGGATATCCCCTTTTACAGTTGCCACAATAATTTTTCCTTTTGAAACGCTTTCTCCTCCACGATTGGCAATTCTGTCTTTAATCATATCAAAAGCTGCACAAGCTGCATTTGCTGAATTAATTAGCTGTGGTAAAAATATTTTCTGTTTCTCATATAAAACTCCAACCTCATCTAAAGCCGGAATCAAAAATTCATTTATTACTTCAATTTCTGTCTTTTCCTCTAGCAACTCTACGGAGAGCCTTTTAGTTTCCTCTGCAAGTCCCTTTAAAACAGCTGTTTTTATGGGACTTTCTTCACTATCCTTAGAGTCTTCGACTTTTTCTTTTCCATTACTCCTATCACCATTATTTTCACTTGATTTACTATTTTTATCATTGACATTTTTTGTTCCATTCTGATTTGAAATGGTTACAGTTTCCACTCTGTCAGAAAATCGGCTTATGTAATTATTGCAATTATCGTCTTCACAAGACAATACTTTAAAAGATGCAACAGCATCCATAAGGCTTAAAACATTTGGATTAATAATTGGGAAATCTAACCCGCAATACATTGCTTGAACCAAGAAATTTTCTGTAATATGCTTTCTTGCTGGCAAGCCAAAAGAAATATTACTAACACCTAGGGTACAATGCAATCCCAATTGCTCCTTAACCATGTTTACAGCTTTTAAAGTTTCTTTTGCCTGGTTTTGCTGAGCTGAAACTGTAAGTGTCAAACAATCTATTAAAATATCATCTTTTTTTATTCCATAAGCTAATGCTTTATCCATAATATATTTAGCTTTTTCAAATCTTCCTTCTGCAGTTTGTGGAATTCCACTTTCATCAAGGGCTAATCCTATAATTGCCGCGCCATATTTTTTTGCTAATGGTAAAATAGCTTCTAATTTTTCATCATCTGCATTAACAGAATTTATTATAGGTTTTCCTGCGTAAACTCTAAGAGCTGCCTCAATTACATCAGGATTAGAAGAATCAATCTGTAGTGGAATAGAGACTATCCCTTGAAGTTCCTTTATAACATCTACCATCAAACTTTTTTCATCTGCACCTGGCACACCAACATTAACATCTAAAATGTCAGCTCCTGCTTCTTCTTCATCTAAAGCAACTCTGCATATATACTCATAATCATGCTCAACTAATGCCTGTTTAAAACGCTTCTTACCAGTAGGATTAAGCCTCTCACCAATAACTCTAACTCCTCCAAATCTAGAAACATTTGTACTAGAACAAACGCCATTTTTTATGGTGCTAGTTTCAACTTCTTTACCCACACTATTATCTACACTATTTTCTTTTTTGTAGCCATTTACTTTATCCACAAGACTTTTTATATACTGAGGATTTGTTCCACAACATCCTCCTAAAATATCCACTTCTAGTGGCAAATACTCTAGCATTTCTGTTCCAAAATCATCAGCTTTTAACATATATTCCCCTGTGGCTGGATCAGGCAATCCTGCATTTGGCTTAATTATTATTGGTAGATTAGTCCATTCCTTAAGTATTTTTGCAAACTTCAAAATCTCCTTAGGTCCTAATGAACAATTCACTCCAATCCCATCTACACCTAACCCTGTCATAGTAAGAGCCATTGACTCCACTGTTGTTCCTGTAAAAGTGCGTCCGCTTTCTTCAAAAGTCATAGTAACCCAAACCGGCAAATCTGTATTTTCTTTTACCGCAAGAACTGCTGCCTTAGCATCTAATAAATCTGTAAATGTTTCTATAACAATTACATCTGCCCCTGCATCTTTTCCAGCCACCATAACTTCTTTATAAACCTCATAGGCTTCCTCAAAACTAAGTGTTCCAAGAGGTTCTAATAACTCTCCTATTGGCCCTACATCTAATGCAACTCTTTGGCCTTTATTAGACTTTTGACCTAGGTCATTATCTTCTTTTTTTATTTCACTTTTAAATTCTTTTATAGCTTCTTTTGCGATTTTTATTCCAGAAAAAACAGCTGTTTTTGTATCTATATTACAGCCTCTTAACTTATGAGAATTTGCTCCAAAAGTATTTGCATAAAGAACATCACTACCTGCCTTTAAATACTTTTTATGAACTTCTTTTACTATTTGTGGATTGTTATATCCAAACTCCTCTGGATGCTCACCTGGCTTTAATCCTGCCTCCTGTAGCATTGTTCCCATTCCACCATCTAAAAAAATAATATTATTCACTACAACCTACTCCATTCTTTCTAAATCTACAACTTCCCTTTAAATTACACTCGTTGCAAGTTCTTTTATTTTTTTTTACGGGATAATCTGATATTCCTAGCACTGCTGTCACCGATTTTCTAGGTATCATAATCCCACTTTCACTTACAGTTAGTCCTATTGTTTTTGTAGCATTTAATGCATTACAAAACTCTTTTTGAATTTCAATTGGCAAATCACCATATCCTGGGGAAAAACGCGTTGTTAAAAACTTACTCTCTTTTGAAATATTTTTTCTAATCTTTGATTCGAAAGTATCACATACAGCTTCTATTAAAACACTTGCACATGAATCCATTATCAATGCATTCGACATGTTTTTTATTTGTTCTCTCATCATAACTTTTTCTACTTTTACTCCTAAAGTAGCTGCCATTATAATAATTTCATTACAACCATTAAGATGTTTTTTTATTTCCTCTCCTGTAAGAAAATATAGTTCTTTTGGAATATTCCCTTTTTCCATTTTAAAAACCTTGTATATCTCTTTTGGTTCTGCAGCTTTATTGACCTTTTCCATACAATCTAAAACTTGTTTTTTTAACTCCTCATCAAGATATTGATCTTTATACGCCAAATATCTTAAAATCTCTGGTATATCTTCTTGTGTCAATTTCACTTCCATATATTTAATTACTCCTATTTTTATATACCTATTTTATGAACTAAAATCACATTAGTCAAATGTTTTTTATAAAAAGGACGTAACTACTATGCCGAATTTTAATCTCTATCATTAAAATCGACATAATCTAGCTACGTCCTTTATATTTATAGATTTTATATTAATATTTTCCTATACTGTCTTTTATTGTGCTCTATTCTTTGCTATTTCGCATGTTACAAACTTATTAACACTTTCTTTTAAAGCATCTGAGTAATCCGAAAGCTCTGTACTTGATGCTGCACATTCTTCTGAAACAGCTGAGTTATCTGTTACAACTCCAAGTATCTCAGAAGATAAACTTCCAATTTCTTGCATCATTCCAAATTGAGAATCACTTTGTTCTTTAAGTTTTTCAATAATATTATCAACTGCGTCTGTATTTTCAGTAATACCTGTTAATGAATCTGCTGCAACGTTAACTACCTTAGTTCCGTTTTCAATACTCTCTAAAGTGTTTGCAATTAAGGCACTAATATCTTGTGTAGACTTAGCTGATTGCTCTGCTAATTGACGAACTTCTTCCGCTACAACTGCAAAGCCTTTTCCAGCTTCTCCTGCACGAGCTGCTTCGATTGATGCATTAAGTGAAAGCAAACTTGTCTGATTAGTAATTCCCTCTAACGCAACTAAAATTGCCTTAATTTCTTCAGAAGCCTTAGAAATTTCTCCCATTGCTTCAACTACATTATTCATCTGAACCTTACTTTCTTCTACGCTATTTTTAGTGTTAGAACTTGATTTCATAGCCTCAGTAACATAACTTTCGACTTTTTCATTTTCTTCCATAGTTACATGAATCTTATCCTGTAAATCCTGTATACTTTCTGTTTGACTCATTGCTCCTTCTGCAAGACTTTGAGAAACCTTAGAAACCTCTCCAGAACTAATTGCTACGTTATTTGCAAGTTCTCCTAACGTACGCATTTCGTTGCACAAAGATTCTCTAATGTGATTAATATTATCTTGAATAGAAACATAGTCCCCTATATATTCCATTCCTGTTTTTGTTATTAAATCTCCTTTTGCCATAACATTTAAGTTTTCATCAATGTCTTGAACGTATCCCACTAAACCTTCTCGCATATTATTTAAAAGCCCATATAATACACCGATTTCATCATCACGTTCATATACAAACTCGTTACTTAAATGTCCCTCTGCAAAATCATTTAAACTTCCTTCTAATTCCATAATTGGTTCTACTACTCTATCAGCAAAAATCTTATTTACACTTCTTACAACAAAGTATGTAACCACAACAAATGCTATTAATAAAATATACAAAACAATGGCTAAAGTATCTACAACAGACTGAGCATCATCAACCATTGCATTTGTTAATGTAAAAAACGTTTCACTTTTATCTAAAATTTCTGATGGATCCTTTTTATCAGCATTTTTATAATTACTAATAGCTTCAGCCATATCATTTTTCCAATAACTTTCTACTTTTTCTCTGCTACTTGGGAATTTTCCTAAACGCATTTTTCCATCTAATGTGCTAATCAAAGTATCAATTTTAGAAATCATTTCTGCTCCGTCTTGACCTGCTAACACCTGTTTTACAGCTCTTTGGCTTCCACCCCTAACTACACCAGCTTGATTTACAACAGCCGTATATCTTGTAAACATATACAAACTTGCTATCATAACAACAGATACAACTACTACAATAATAAATATTCTATTTAATAGTTGTTTGATTAAACTTGCTATACTTTCTTTGCTTTTCATTCATTAAACCTCCTGGAAAATATTAATAAGATTTATCTATAATTTTATAGTTAAAAGACATAATCCTCTAAGAGATTTATCGGAAAAAAAACACCAAATGTTAGCTATAACCTTCTAACATTTGGTGGCCTTATAAACTGTATATTTTTTTTATTTTGGTAGTCCTAAAATTCCAGATACATATCCTCTGTTATAAATCCATTTTAAGAATTAAAAAATAACACTACTATTAGTTATTTTCTACAATTCTATCCGCAACATAAACTCCACTTGCAGATGCATGTGAAAGCGAATGTGTAACACCACTTCCATCTCCTATAATATATAAACCTTTATATTTTGATTCAAGATTATCATCAATATCTACTTCCATATTATAGAATTTTACTTCAACACCATACAATAATGTGTCATCATTTGCTGTACCTGGTGCAATTTTATCTAAGGCATTAATCATTTCAATAATCCCATCTAAAATTCTTTTAGGTAAAACAAGACTTAAATCACCTGGTGTAGCTGCTAAAGTAGGACGAACTGTACCTTCCTCTATTCTCTTAGCATTACTTCTACGGCCCCTAATTAAATCTCCAAATCTTTGCACTATTACTCCGCCACCTAACATATTAGATAAACGTGCAATACTTTCACCATATCCGTTACTATCTTTAAATGGTGCAGTGAAATGTTTTGAAACTAATAACGCAAAGTTAGTATTTTCTGTTCTAAGTGAAGGGTCATCATAACTGTGACCATTAACTGTAATAATTCCATTTGTGTTTTCATTTACAACACTTCCGTAAGGGTTCATACAGAATGTTCTAACTCTATCTTCAAATTTTTCTGTTCTATATACAATTTTACTTTCATATAATTCATCTGTTAAATGCGAAAAAACTACGGCTGGCAATTCAACTCGAACTCCAATATCTACACGATTAGATTTAGTTGGAATGTCAAGTTCATCACATACATGTTGCATCCACTTGCTTCCGCTTCGTCCTACAGAAATAATACATTTTTCACAATCTTTATGTGTTTCAACACCTTTTTCAGAATAAATCACTCTGTAACCACTCTCTAAACGTTCAACTGATTTAATTGGAGTGTGGAAAAAGAAATCAATTTTATCTTTCAATTCATTATATATATTTCCTAACACTACATAATTTTTATCTGTGCCTAAATGTCTAACTGACGCATCAAGTAATGTTAGTTTATTTTGAATACATAATTTTTTCAAACCAGTTCCGGCTGTTGAATACATTTTAGTGCCTTCGCCACCATGTGTAATATTTATCTCATCAACATATTTCATTAAATCAATAGCTTTTTCTTTTCCAATATGCTCATATAATGTTCCACCAAAATCATTTGTAATATTATACTTTCCATCTGAAAATGCACCTGCACCTCCAAATCCACTCATTATAGAACATGTTTTACATTTAATGCAACTTTTTACTTTATCTCCGTCTATTGGGCAATGTCTTTGCTCTAAAGAGGCTCCCTCTTCAAATACTGCTA
This sequence comes from Lachnospiraceae bacterium C7, assembly GCA_900113385.1. GTDB lineage: Bacteria > Bacillota > Clostridia > Lachnospirales > Lachnospiraceae > Roseburia. The sequence goes on along the minus strand of FOPE01000013.1, from coordinate 56,791 downwards.
CTTTTAATTCAGGTTTTTTTTGTATTAATTCATAGGCTGAAAAAATACCTCCTGGTCCCGCTCCTATAATAATTACATCATAATTCATAAAAGATTACCTCCTTCTTATTATGAGTTATAGTGAACTATTTACGGTAGTTGTAGAAACGCCTGACCCCATTACAGGCTTATATAACCCACTTCAATATAGCACATTCTTTCTTATATTTTCAACGAAAATAACGCATTATAATTAATTTGCATGATTACAATAAGCATATCTAATATGTTATAATACTATAGGCAAAATCAAAAAATATTTCATTTTATATTATATTAAGAAAGGTGTGATTAAATGCAAAATCAAAATCCACTGGCAACTGTTTCCGAGAAAAAACTTCTTAGACAATTCGCAATTCCAAGCATTATCGCTATGTTAGTTAGTTCTCTTTATAATATTGTTGATCAATTTTTTATTGGTAGATCAATTGGTGGACTAGGAAATGCCGCTACGAACATCGTATTTCCTCTTAGTATCTCATGTGTTGCTTGCGCACTACTATTTGGTATAGGTGGTGCTTCTGCTTTCAACTTGTCAATGGGTGAAGGTAATACTAAACGCGCTAAATACTATATCGGCAATTCCGCTACAATGATGTTTTTATGTGGACTTGTCTTACTTATCATTTCAGAACTTTTTATGGAACCCATGTTATTGTTTTTTGGTTCCCCTACAAGTGTTTTAGGATATGCAACTGAATATACTAGAATCACTGCTATTGGATTTCCATTTTTAATTTTAGCTACTGGCGGTGGCCATTTAGTTCGTGCCGATGGCAGTCCTAAGATGACCATGATAATAAATTTAACTGGCGCTATAATAAACACAATTTTAGATGCAATATTCGTATTTGGATTTAAATGGGGCATGACTGGTGCCGCTTTTGCTACAATCATAGGTCAAATCATATCGTTTTTAATTGTAATCGTTTACTTTACACATTTTAAAACCGTGAAATTAACCAAAGACGTTTTTATCCCTCACGGAAAATATTTAATAAAAATAATTTCCCTTGGTGCAGCACCTTGCTTTAATCAAGTTGCTATTATGATTGTGCAAATTGTAATGAATAAATCATTAAAATACTACGGAAGTCATTCTGTATACGGTGAAGAAATTCCTATTACTTGCGTTGGTCTTATAACAAAAGTTTCTCAGGTATTCTTCTCTTTTATCATCGGTATATCTCAAGGATTACAGCCTATTGCCAGCTTTAACTACGGAGCTAAGAATTATAAACGTGTAAAAAAAGCGTACCTATTGGCAATTCGAAGTGGTGCCGTTATAAGTATCGTTTCATTTATTATGTTTCAGGTATTTCCAAGACAAATCATTGGATTATTTGACAATGGTACAGCTAGTGAACTTTATTTTAGATTTTCCGAAAACTATTTTAGGATATTTTTATTTTTTATTTGTATATGTTTTATGCAGCCTATTTCATCAAATTTCTTTACGGCTATTGGAAAACCCATCAAAGGTATTGTATTATCTTTAACTCGACAAATACTTTTCCTTTTACCTTTGATTCTTATTCTTCCTATTTTCATGGGAATAGATGGAATTATGTATGCTGGACCAATTGCAGACTTTACAGCAGCATTAGCATGTACAATAATGATAATTTATGAGCTAAAACGCCCAGAATTCAGTTAAATTAATCCTTTTTTTCTAAATTGGGCAATTATAATTGCCCAGTTTATAACACACTGCTATAATAACTGTTAGGAGGTATTAACCATGTTTAAAACAACTGTAAAAATTGATGGAATGATGTGTGGCATGTGTGAAAGCCATATAAACGACAAAATCAGAAATACTTTTAATGTAAAAAGTGTTAGTTCATCTCATACATCAGGTGAATCAATAATTATCTCTGAAAAACATATTGATTCTTCTGCAATAAAAAAAGCCATTACAGATATAGGTTATGAATATCTTGATTCTTCTGAAGAACCTTATGAAAAGAAAGGTTTCTTTTCTAAACTTTTTAAGTAGTTCCTAATATTTTAACCAAATTTTTTATATATTAAAGGCGTCCTATAATTTAATAGGGCGCCTATTTTTATTTGAATTTTTATTCGATTTTTTTATTTAAACTTTTTATATAAATGCTAAAAAACATAATTTTTCTTTCTTGTCACTTAATCTTCTATTACATTAGCAGCGATAAGTCTACGTCTAACAGATCTACCCACTATAATTCCCACTATAACCTTTACAATATCAAAAGGAATAAATGGGAAAACGCATTGTGTAAGTGCTACCATAAGATTACATTTCATTAAAATCATAAACCAAATTGTTCCACACCCATAAGCTAGAAGGATTCCTAAAAACATTCCAATGCCCTGGATTACAACATTTTTATAAAATCTGTGAATAAAAAATCCACTTAATAATGCCATAAAAATAAAGGATACCAAATATCCTCCTGTTGGACCAAATACTACACTAGGTCCTCCTGAGCCCCCTCCAAAAACAGATGCCCCAAATAAACCTAGCAACAAATAAATACTATAAGCAATTGTTCCTCTAACAGTTCCAATAATGTATACCGCAAGAAAAACAGCCAATGGTAAAAGAGAAATAGGCACCCGACCAATAGGTACTGAAAAAGGTCCTAAAACACATATAACTGCTGTCATCATTGCAATGGTTGTCATATTTTTTACACTAAAAAATACAGAACTATTAGATTTTTCCCTTGAGATTTTCATATTGTCCATAATTTTTGCTCCTCCTAAATTATATCAATTTTTAATAATTTACAACCACATTATAATTACAACGCTTTTGATTGTCAACCTGTTTTATTTTTGGGTTGACAATTCATTTTTTTAGTTTTATACTTGCTTTGTTAGAAAATCGTTTCAAAAAAATTATCCAATGTTTTGGGTATTTTACTTGTAAAAAAAATTGTCCTTAAGACGATAATTATATTTTTTTATTAAATAAATATTTAATATTACATTTTCCGGGAGGTTTAGTTATGAAAGTGAATTTATTAGAATTGGCAAATGAAATAATAAATGGGAAATTATTGCAAAAAGATGATAACTTAGATTTTTTGGTCACATGTGACCTCTCTGAGCTAAAAGAAGCAGCAAACCGTATCCGCAAAGCTTTCTGTGGTGACACTGTAGATTTGTGTACTATAATTAATGGAAAAAGTGGCAATTGTGGTGAAAACTGCAAGTATTGTGCCCAGTCATCCTACAATCATACCTCTTGCAAAAATTATAATTTTATAAATGGCGATTTAATTTTAAGAGAAGCCCGCAATAATGCTAGTGAAGGGGTAAATCGATTTGCGATTGTAACTTCTGGCAAAAGTTTAAGTGGAAAAGAGTTTGAACAAGCCCTGGACATTTATTCAAAAATAAATAAGGAGACAACTCTTTCATTGTGTGCGTCTTTGGGATTTTTAACTAAGAATCAGTTTAAAAAACTTTATGATGTTGGTGTTCGCAATTACCACGATAACATAGAAACTTCAAGAAGGTATTTTCCTCATATTTGTACTACACATTCGTTTGACGAAAAAATAGCTACAATAAAATTAGCGCAATCTGTAGGTTTTAATGTTTGTTCTGGTGGAATTATAGGTATGGGAGAAACATGGCAAGATAGAATTGACATGGCTTTAACTTTACAAAATTTAAAAATAAAATCAATTCCTATAAATGTTTTAATGGCTATTCCAGGAACTCCTTTAGAAAACCAAGCTCCACTTTCACCTGATGAAATACTTAGAACTATCGCTATCTTTAGATTAATTAACCCTTCTGCCGATATCCGTTTAGCTGGTGGTCGTAAACTTCTTCCTAATAATGGAAAAGAAGCTTTTTCCTGTGGAATCAGCTCAACAATCACTGGAAATATGCTCACTACAAGTGGATCAACTATAAAAAGTGATAGAAACATGCTTAAACAACTTGGCCGTATTGTAATATAAAACTTTCCATTGTACTGTCATTAAGTCCATATTTTTTAATATTCGTTGTTATTTACTTTTTTAGATTATACCACTTTTTGATTTTCATAAAATTTATATCCGATTCCCTTTACATTTACGAAATACGTCTTCCCTTCCCCCAATTTTTTTCTAAGTCTGCACATTTCTACATTAAGGGTATTAGTTTTTTCTATATCACAATCCCATATTCTATCGATTATATATTCCCTCGGTACTATTTTGTTAGGATTTTCCATAAAGATTTGTAAAATCACCATTTGATTTTTTGTTAACTCTAAATTTTTTCCACCCTTGTTAACTGTATTGTTATCTAAATCAAATACAATATCCTTTACCACCAGTACACGATTTTTATGATACTCTAATAGTTTTTTTAACCTCATCTCTACTACATCTGATATATCCAGTCTCGATGTATACTCCGCTTTTTCATATTTTAAAATTTTCTTTTCTAGTTTTGCACTATATTTATTAGAAACTATAAAAAATATATTTTCTTTATTCATCTCCTTAACATAAGAAAAAAGTTCTAATAAATCGCCTTCATCTCCTATGTCACCCCCCCCTATTTTTATAATCTATACAAGCCCCTATAAAGTCATATTTTAATAAATTTTCATTTTCTAAAGCCATTTCTATATTTTCTTCAAAAGATAAAGAATCATTTTCTTTAAAAACTTTTTTTACTATCTGCTTAAACATAATATTTTTCCCTATAATTAGTGCCTTCATGTCTTTGCCTTCCTGTCTATAATAACATTTCAAGGACAAACTGAACTGCAATGTCCAATTTGTCCTCTAGTAACCAATCCTTACATTTCCATTATTATAACATATTTGTAACAACATGTTCTGAAAGTACTTTTTTAATTGATACTATAGCTGTAAAAATGCTTACAACTAAGTTTATAATTGCAATGAAAACTATTGCCTTTAAATCGTATTTTACAACTGGATGATAAAGAAAACATACACTTTTAAGGTGTTGACACATTAAATTAGTAACAATATATATTCCTAAAATCATGCATAAGTTTGTATAAATACCATATATTGCCCCTTCTTTGGCCATTACTCTCAATATTTTTTTCTCGTTCGTTCCAATTGCTCGAATTATTCCAATTTCTTTTTTTCTTGATGAAAACATATGTCGCATACTATTAAGCATATTAAAAATACTAATTAAAATAACGGAAATTGCCAAGACATCTATCAAATTTTGCTGGCGACGTAAACTTGCGTTTTGTTCTTCTAACTGTGTTCTGTTATCTTGGAAATTCATTCTTGGAACATCCTTAACAACTTCTTGTACATCATTTGCTAACTTTGCACTATCTACGTCTTCTGTTTTATCAGCACAAGCTATATCATATTTTGAAATTCCATATAACTTTTCCATTTCTTTATTTGACATAATCAAATCTAAGCCATTACCAGCTGTCCAATAATCGCTAGATACTAATCCCATACGAACTGTTGCTAATACAGTTAACTTTTTAGTTTCATATCTTGCTTCATCGCCTTTGAATGTTAAAATATCTAGCTCATTTTGATTTTGTAATTTTGGTGTTTTAACTTCTAATGTGTCTCCAGCTTTAATATTTAAAATGGTATTAGTTGCTCCTGTTGCGCCATCAACTGGAATAATCACTATTACATATTTTCCCGTATCAAGTTTTGCTTTATCTATTTTTCCTGTTTCAAGATACATCTTCTCTTTTTCAAGCATATCATCATCATAACCATTTATGTCACCTTTTAATAAATAGTTATTATTTAAATCTTTATTTAATATTCCGTTGAAATAGCCCTTTAATCGCTTATCTTTATTTGCTTCTTTGTATGAAGCATCTGATACCATCTGTTTCTTATGAAGTTTAGTTTCTCCCATAAATTGCTTAAACGCATATATGTTTTTAATTCCATCAACCTTTTTAAGTCTATCTAAATCGCTATTTTTTAGTCCTGAATCAAAAACGTTATTTTCTGATTTAAAAGCATAGTCATAAGCTAACCCTTCATATCCACCTGCAACTCTCATTTTATTTTCTTCTTTAATAGTAGAAAAATAATAATTAGATCCGCAAAGTATAACTCCGCAAAGAGCTAAAGAAATAATAGTGCATGCAAAAGATCCCGGTCTCATTTTACGATATCTTGAAAAAATAGAAGGAATTAAATCTCTTTTTTTACTAGATAAAATAATTCTTTTTTTCTTTAAATGTTTACTTATTTCTCCGAATGAGTTAAGCAAAGTTTTCTTATTTATTTTGTAAGTTATAATATATGACATCACTGCAATTAAAATAAGGTATATCGCAAACCCAATGCTTATAGCATTTTTGCTTAATATGAAAATATTAGACTGTGATACTATATAATCATTTGGTCGTAATTTAAACAAGATTTTTGAGCCATAAAATCCTACTACTGCACCTATCGAATAGCCTACTATTAAGAGAGTTAATAGTTCATTAAATATGATTCTAAACAATTTATATTTAGTTGCGCCTAATGTTACTAGTATTCCATATTGTCTCATTCTTTGTGTCAAAATTATATTTAATACACTATATGTAATAAAACATCCAAACACTGCAAATAATATCGCAATAACCTTTTCATTTGATACAATCTGCTCTACAATTTGTGCAAAAGTACTTTCGTCTTCGGATGCAGCATAATAACCTAAAGCTTCTGTGGTATCTCTATTAACTAGATATTTTTTTGAAGAAACTTTAAGTTCATCTTTTAATGTTTTACTTTCTTTTAAAATATCTGATTGATAATCAAAATTTACATTTACCTCATACTTAGGACTAGTTGGTTCCTCAACATCTACAAATGTATAACCTACATTTGTATTTGATGTTTTCATGTATGAATCCGACACTATACCAACTATTTTATATTTTTTACCTTGAAATTTCATAGTTGAGTTAATCGCCTTAGTCAACGACATATTAGATATGCTCCACTCTTCAATTAGCATTTCGCCTTTTTTATTTGGATATCTTCCATTAAGTAGTTTAATATTATTTTGCTTAAAGAAATTTCTATCGCATAAATATAAATCAAAATACTTTGGCTTGTCTACAGAATACATTCGGCTCAAAATACTCCAAGATTTTACATCTGCTTTGGAATTCTCTATCTTTTTTTCAATGTTTTTATAATTCTCATTTTCAATTCGGTATTTATATTGATAATTTCCTGTTTGTTTGGCATAATATTGACTTTTATTAATCTGCATACTTTTTAAAGTTGATGTAACACCTACTAATAAAATTGTTGATACAACAATACATAACAATAATGCAAAAGTATTATTTATATTTTTCTTTATATACTGCCACGAAATTTTATACATTTGCTGTCACCTCTTCTAGTTTTCCGTCACTAATACGGATCTGTCTATCACATTTTGCAGCCATATCATTTTCATGAGTAACCATAATGATTGTCTGATTATATTTTTTTGAGCATTCACCTAATAGATTCATTACTTCTAATGTATTTTTTTGATCAAGATTTCCTGTAGGCTCATCTGCCAAAATAATGTCTGGTTCTACAAATAGAGCTCTTGCTATTGCAACCCTTTGTTGCTGACCTCCCGATAATTCGTTTGGATAATTTTTTCTCTTATTCCAAATCTGTAAAGATTCCATTAATGATTTTGCTTTTTCATGGTCTATTTTACATTTACCGTTAATCGTTGCACCTAAAACTACATTGTCATATACATTTAACACTGGAATTAAGCTATAATTCTGAAAAACAAATCCAATATGTTTACTTCTAAATCTAGTTAATTTATCATTTTTCAATGCAGTCATATCTTTATCTGCAATTTTTATTTTTCCTGATGTTGGGACATCTAAACCTCCCAACAAATTTAAAAGAGTACTTTTACCAGAACCTGATGTTCCTACTACTGCTACAAATTCTCCTTTTTTAATGCTAAAAGATATATTTGATAAGGCCTCCACCTTATTTTCATGGCTTCCATATTCTTTGCATAAATCTTTTACTTCAATAATTGTTTTCTCCATCATATGCTCCTTTTTAACAATACGCTTTTTGCACACATTATACTCCCTTATCATTACTTAAACATTACTTTTGTTTCCTTTTTGTTTTTAATTTAACATTAATTTTTCAAAACTAAATCATAATAAAAAAAGTGCAATAAATCAGTTTATAAACTAATCTATTGCACTTATTACTATATAATATTTTTATATATTCACTTTATGAATTACGTCTTCCACTTGTGACTTTAAGTCTAGCCATGGCTCTTTGAAGCGAAGCTCTAGAATGATAATATTCTTGAATACTTTGCTTTTGTCTAAGCTGTTCTTCTGCTCTTTCTTTAGCTTCTTCTGCTCTTGCCCTATCAATATCTTCAGGACGTTCTGCCGTTTCCACCAATATAACTACACGGTTATTTGCGATCTGCGCAAATCCTTTTCCAACTAAGACCTCTTGCCATTCATCTGAGTCTTCCACTTGGAATCTCATTTCTCCGCCTTTAATTGCTATAATCATATCTTCGTGGTGAGCTAAAATTTCTTTTTCTCCATCAAACTGTGGAACGATAGCAGATCGAACTTTTCCATGGAAAAACTCTCCAGTGGCAGCTATTACTCTTAAATAATATGTATTCATCTCTATCTAACCTCCGCTAAATATGAATCGACACAAACAAACATTAATTCTGTTGTTTCATTGCCTCAGCTTTAGCTTTTACGTCTTCTATTGTTCCTACGTTGAAGAAAGCTGCTTCTGGATAATCATCCATTTCACCATCTAAAATAGCCTTAAATCCTTTAATAGTTTCTTCAAGTGGTACATACTCACCTGGTACACCAGTAAAGTTTTCTGCTACGTGGAATGGTTGAGATAAGAATCTTTGTACTTTTCTTGCTCTATATACAGTCATCTTATCTTCGTCTCCAAGTTCTTCCATACCTAAAATTGCAATAATATCTTGTAATTCTTTGTATTTTTGAAGCATTTCTTGTACTTGTCTTGCTACACTATAGTGCTCTTCTCCTACTATATCAGCCTCTAGAATTCTTGATGTAGACTCTAGTGGATCTACTGCAGGATAAATACCTTGTTCAACAATCTTTCTTGATAATACTGTTGTTGCATCAAGGTGAGCGAATGTAGTTGCTGGAGCTGGATCAGTCAAATCATCCGCTGGTACATATACAGCTTGAACTGATGTAATTGATCCATTTTTTGTAGAAGCAATTCTCTCTTGAAGTTCACCCATTTCAGTAGCAAGTGTAGGTTGATAACCTACAGCTGATGGCATACGACCTAAAAGGGCTGATACCTCTGAACCGGCCTGTGTAAAACGGAAAATATTATCGATGAATAAAAGCACGTTTTGGTTCTTTTCATCTCTAAAATATTCTGCCATTGTAAGTCCTGTTTCTGCAACTCTCATACGAGCTCCTGGTGGTTCATTCATTTGTCCAAACACTAATGCTGTTTTTTCAAGAACTCCTGAATCTCCCATTTCTGTCCAAAGATCATTTCCCTCTCTTGAACGCTCTCCTACACCTGTAAAAATTGAATATCCGCCGTGCTCTGTGGCTACGTTACGAATTAACTCTTGAATTAATACTGTTTTACCTACACCGGCACCACCGAAAAGACCGATTTTACCACCTTTAGCATATGGAGCTAAAAGATCGATAACTTTAATACCTGTCTCTAGGATTTCTACTGCTGGTTTTTGGTTCTCAAATGTTGGTGGCTCTCTATGGATTTCCCATTGTTCTCCACCTTCTAATTTCTTACCGTCATCTATTGTTTCGCCTAAAACGTTAAATAATCTACCAAGTGTCTGCTCACCTACTGGAACTTTAATTCCTGCTCCTGTTGCAACAACTTCCATATCTCTATGAAGTCCTTCAGAAGCCGCAAGCATGATACAACGAACGGTGTTATTTCCAATATGTTGTGCTACTTCCATTACTCGACGTTTGCCATCAACTGTTACCTCTAAGGCATCCTTGATTTCTGGAAGTTCGATGTTTTCTGCAAATTCAACGTCAACTACTGGTCCGAGAACTTGCACGATTCTTCCCATGTTCACTTGGAAAACACCTCCCTTTCTAAAATATTGTTACTTAATTTGAATATTGCGTGTATATTTTAAGTTTTGCTATTTATTTTTATTTGTTATTATTATTTTTTCTTCTTTTTCTTTTTCTGCGATTTAGCACCTGCTATTACTTCAGTAATCTCCTGTGTAATCGCTGCCTGCCTAGCGCGGTTGTATAAAATATCTAACGAATGAAGCATGTCTTTTGCACTCTTTGTTGCTGCTTCCATCGCCATCATACGTGCGTTGTGTTCACTAGAAAATGACTCTACTAGCGCACCATATACGAAACCTACTATATAATCTGGAACTATTTGATCCATAACCTTTTCTGGAGATGGATCAAATTTTAAGTCTTCCATTTGTACGTCTGTTGGAATATCTGCTGCATTAAAGTCCGTTTTCTTAAGCGGTAACAACTGCATAAAATGGGCTTCTTCCTGCATAGCATTTTCCATACGAGTATAAATAATATATACTTCATCAAGCTCCTCTTTTAAATAAAGCTCTAATATTGTTTCTGAAATATTTCTAGCTCTATTAAGAGATGGATTTTGAACTGTATAATGGAATTGCTGGTCAATATTTATATTTCTCTGCTCAAAATAATGACGTCCTAACTCTCCTAATACGAAAAGTTGTGAATTTGGGCAATGTTTTAAATGCTCTTCTGCAAGTTTTAAAACATTGTGATTATATGCACCAGCCAAACCTTTATCTGCAGTTACTACAATATATCCAACTTTTACGTCTTCCCTATTTTTTCCTTCATTACTCTTAAAGTAAATGCTCTCTATATCTGGAATATGACGTAAAATACGAGCCATGGCAGATTGTAAAGTATAAAAATATGGTTCCGTTTCTTCTAGGCGTTTTTTAGCTTTCTTTAATTTAGATGATGAAATCATATACATGGCATTTGTAATCTTTAAAGTGTCTTGTATACTATTCATTCTATCTTTTATCTCTTTTGTATTTGCCATTTAAACACCTGCTTATTTTTATTCTTGACTGCTTACTAAGTTTCTGCTTTCTTTGTATTCATCAGCAGCTTTAAGTAATGAACTTACAAGCTCGTCATCAATTGTTTTACTAGTTTCAATTTGTTGTCCAATCTCAGGATGTGTAGAATCCATAAATGACAATACATCTCCTTGAGCTTCTTTAACCTTTTTAACTTCAAAAAGATCAAAGAATCCTTCATTTGCAAGAGTAAGTGTAATAACCTGCTCATGTAATGAAAGTGGATGATTAAGAGGCTGTTTTAATAATTGCATTAATGAGCTTCCGTGTTGTAACTGTGCTTTTGTCTGTTCATCAAGATCTGAAGCAAACTGTGTAAACACTTCCATCTCTCTGTACTGTGCTAAGTCAATACGGATACTTCCTGATGCTTTTTTCATAGCCTTTGTCTGAGCTGCTCCACCTACACGGGATACAGATAAACCTACGTTAACCGCTGGTCTCATACCTTCGAAGAAAAGGTTCGACTCTAAGAATATCTGTCCATCTGTGATAGAAATTACGTTTGTTGGGATGTATGCTGATACATCACCTGACTGTGTCTCTATAATAGGAAGGGCTGTAATTGAACCTCCACCTAATTCATCTGACAAACGACTTGAACGCTCTAACAATCTTGAATGTAAATAGAATACGTCACCTGGATATGCTTCACGTCCTGGTGAACGCTCTAATAACAATGAAATTGCTCTGTAAGCAACTGCATGTTTTGATAAATCATCATATACAATAAGTACATCTTTTCCTTTATTCATGAAGTACTCTGCAATAGCAGTTCCTGCATAAGGAGCGATATACTGAAGTGAAACTGGGTCACTTGCTGTTGATGATAAAACAATTGAGTAATCCATAGCACCATTTTTTTCAAGAGTTGATACAACTTTTGCAACTGTTGATGCTTTTTGTCCAATTGCTACATATACACAAATTGTATCCTTACCTTTTTGGTTGATAATTGTATCTGTAGCAATTGAAGTCTTACCTGTTTGTCTATCTCCAATGATTAACTCTCTTTGTCCTCTACCAATAGGGAACATTGAGTCAATTGCTAAAATTCCAGTTTCAAGCGGTGTATCTACTGATTTACGATCTACGATACCTGGTGCTTCTTTTTCAATAGGATTATAACCATCTGCTTTGATTTCACCTTTTCCATCAATAGGTTCACCTAAGGCATTGATAATTCTTCCTACGAACTCATCACCTACTGGAACACCTGCTCTTTTTTCTGTTCTTGTTACTTTTGTACCTTCTTTGATTCCTGTGTCTCTGCCGAATAAGATTACACCAATCTCATTATGACGGATATCCTGAACCATACCTTTTACACCATTATCAAAAACTACAATCTCGCCGTATTCTGCATGGTCAATTCCGTAAACTGTTGCAATTCCGTCACCTACGTAAATTACTTCTCCAGTCTGACGTTCTTTTTCATCCCATGTAAAATTTTCGATTTCTTCTTGGATAATGGAGATTATATCTGTTGCACTAATTGCGCCCACAGGATTCACCTCCTAAGTTAGTTTTCTTTCAAGTTGTTTTAAACAGCCATCGTAACTATGATCATATTCTGTGTTTCCTACTCTTACAAGTACTCCACCTAATATTTCAGGGTCCACCTGGATGCTTAAATCAATTTTTTGACCTGGATATTTGCTCTGTAAAAAACTTACAATCTCTGCCTTTTTTTCCTCAGAAGGCTCCGATGCAAACACTGCCTCAGATCTAATTATATTTTCTGCCTTATCACACATTTGATAGAAGTATGTAATTGCATCTTTTACTTCATCAATTTCGTCATTTCGGCACATTGTTTTTAAATAATTTTTTATAATTTCAGGCTGGTTAGTTCTGTTTGAAATTTCTTCAATTATGTTGAATTTCTTCACTAGTGGCACTACCGGACTGTTTAACACTTGCTCTAAAGCTGGTGTTGCAGTATACATGCTTTCTAAATTCTTAATAACAGAACGATCCTGGCACAACCCATACAGAACTTTTGCCTGATTAATTGCTGCCTGCGTCACTCTTTTCACCTGTCTTTATAATCTTTCTAGCTGCAGAAATAGCAAGTTTGGCGATCTCAGCCTGTGCCTCAATCTGTGCTTTTTTCTGCTCTGCTTTAATATTTTCTTTTGCTTTCTCTATTAACTGTTCACTTTCAACACGAGTATCTGCAAGAATCTTAGCTCTTTCTTTCTCAGCATTTTCTTTTGCTTTTGTAACAAGCGATTCTGCTTCTTCTCTAGCATTTGATAATGCTTCTCCATACTGAACTTTTAAGCTCTCTGCTTCTTCTTGAGCAGTCTGCGCATCAGTAAACTGTTTTTGTATTCTTTTTTCTCTTTCATTAATTACATCCATGACTTTTTGAAAAACAAATATTTTTAAAAATACGAACATAATTATGATATTAAGTATAGTAAAGCAAAAAGTTGCTGGACTGAGATTTATCATTTTATCACCTTTACTCTCTCTCCAACATCTCAATGTTGGCTTCGTATTTTTAATAATTAATAGTCTCTTTATCCTATTGGATTATTTAAGTACCATAATTACTAAAAGTCCGATTACGAAACCATAAATAGCTGTTGCCTCTGCAAGAGCACAACCGATTAATAAAGTAGTTCTGATTTTTTTATCTGCTTCTGGCTGTCTAGCAATTGCATCTACTGCTGAAGCTGTTGCTTTACCGATTCCAAATCCTGCTCCAATACCTGTTAATACTGCGATTCCCGCTCCGATTGCTGCTAATGTCATAATGATTATCTCCTTTTCTATAAATGATAATATTTATTATCTTCTTTTGACCTTAATAGTCATTAATCTTCGCTTTCCATGGCCTCTGCCATAAATAATCCTGTTAGGAAAACGAATACGTACGCCTGAATTAATCCATCAAAGATGTCAAAGTATAGGCTAAATACTAGTGGTACAAATGCAGGAACTACTAATTTAATAAGTTCCATGATTACGAACGCACCTAGTACATTACCAAAAAGTCGCATACATAACGACAATGGTTTAATAAATAATTCTAGAATGTTAATTGGTGTAAGAATTATCATAGGCTCCTTAAAGCTTCTAATCCATCCACGTACACCTTTTTTAGCTATTCCAGCTGTTTGTATTAAAATAATACTCATAATAGCTAGCGCTGCTGTAACATTCAAATCTTTTGTTGGGGGTTTAAATCCAAATAGACCAATTAAATTTGATATACCGATGTAAACCATGACTGTCATCAAGTAAAAATAAAATTGCTTGCCTTCACCGTCCATAATGTCGCTAAAGAAATCGTGTCCGCTTTTAACAACGGCCTCGATAGCAACTTGTCTTTTACTTGGATGTTCAACACTCAGATTTCGTACCAGAATTAAACTTAGCAACATTACTATTGCCATAATAATCCAGGTGACTACTACTGATTCAGAAACAGGAATTCCTCCCAAAACCGGGATCTTAAATACCGTTTCACAATTGAGCTCTTCTAACAAATTTTTAACAAGAGCATCCATCTTATGATTCACTTCCTTTCTGAATACATGTAATGCACAATAATAAACTTATATAGCACTCAAACTTCTTTTTAAATATCGGCTCGTTTTGGGAATTAAGTAAGCTGATATAAATATGTATATTTTACCATGGACATAATATACAAATTTTTTCGTGTTTTTTTGACACTTATGATAAAGCATGATTGTATACAAGTATGTATTATCGTATGTTTTTAATGAACAAACTGTACTTATATTGCAATTTTAACACCATTTTGCACAAAGTCAACACTTCGAGCCTTTAGCTATATGCTCACGTTTTTCGATTGTTTTTTTATAAGATTTTCACATTTTGATTATTTAATTTTTTTGCATTTTTGTTCACATTTCATATTGATTGCATGGAATTTTTTTTACCCCTTTTAAAATTGTATTAATTTTTGTGTTTTTTTGCTCTTTTCACTCTAAATTTTTGTGTTTTTTGTTAGTGATAAGTGATTAAATTTTTTTAATTGAAAAAAAAATACTTATTTCAAATGGAAAAAAGTATTATTATATTAGCTTAATTACTTTTAAGTGTGTCTGATAATTCAAGGAGATTTCGTCGTTTTTTCTGAAATATCCTCTTTTTTTTATTTTCTACTTGCATATAAATTGATATGACATTATCATATATATATGTATGAAAGCTTCGATCGTGTTTTCATCGTTTTAAATATGCAATTAATAAATACCTCATCATTCATGCCTTTGATGAGGTATTTATTTTATATAAATCTATATCTATACGTATTTTGTGCACATTTCAAAGATGTTAAATTCACTTTCTTTATAAAAATTTAATTTTTTTCTAATGCCATTTTTCCAAATTATAATTAGTTTATTCCGATAACATCAATATAAATATTTATGTACTTATTCTACGTGTTTATTACGTCAAAAAATGGAGTTATTTCTTTTAGATAATGACTACATTGATCATTTTAGTACAAAAAAATTTTAAGGAGGCACTTAATATGCGTAAAACCCAAGAAAAGAATTCCACTGCTGTTAAGACTAAACCAGCGCTTTTTAAGTCTGTCAGTGGAAAACTTATTGCGATTTTGGTTCCGCTTATTGCGATTTCAACCATTATCTTAATTATGGTTCTAATGCAAAATGCAAAATCCATAATTACCACTTCAGCAAAAGACTCCCTCGATAATGAAGCTCATTACCAAGCTGAATCTTTAGCTGCTGATGTTTCCCCTGTTATTACCAATTTTGACGGTGTTGTTTCATCTCTCGAGCACACAGATATCAAGTCTGACGCAGACATTTTGCGTATTTTAGAGCCTACTCGTGAATACTCTAAATTATGTCGTTCTGGTGTGTACGTTGGTTTTTCTGACAAAAAATATTATTACTATAATCAGTATGATAAAGCTGATTACTCTGCTGACACCGATCCCTGTTATGAGGAAGATTATGATCCTACACAACGTGGATGGTATGCTCCTGGTCTTGAAAATGACACATTCAAGTTCGTTGGCTCTCCATATGTAAGCCATGATACTGGCGCTACAGTTATTACTATGTCTCGTAAAATCACTTTAAAAGACGGTCGTTCCGGTGTAGCTGGTGCTGATATTATTCTTACATCTCTTATTGACAAAGTATCATCAGTAAAACCTTTAAACAGTGGTACAATGATGGTACTAAGCGGAGATGATATTTTATCATATAGCGATAAAAAACTTGTCGGCAAAAAATTAACTGAAGTATCTGATACTGATGTATTTTTAAAAGATTTACCATCTGTACTAGATAAAGCTACTAACACTATAAATTATGGTGATAAAAATCCAACAACACTTATTAAAGCAAGTGATGGTCTAAACTATTATGTTGCTCCTGCAAAAGTAGGAAATACTGGATGGGTTTTGACTTGTAACGTAAAAGAAAGTACTGTATTACAAGAAGTAAATGAATTCCAAAAAATAGGTTACTGCATTTTGGTTGTTGCTATTATAATAATTGCAAGTGTATTATTCGTATTTATTAAACAACTCGTTTCTAAACCTATTAATCACATTACAGATATTACACACGAGATTACTAACGGTAACTTTACTGTTAATATCCACTCTAACTCTAATGATGAAATTGGTGTTATGAGTAATTCGCTACAAGACTTCGTTTCACAAATGCGTGACTTTATTGCATCAACCCAAACTACATCTGATAACTTAGCATTACAAGCTGAAAACAGTAAACATTCTTCAGAAGCTTTAAGTAATCAAGCCACTGAACAATCTACATCTATGGAACAGATTCGACTTGCTATGGATGGTATGACAGATGCTGTTACTGAACTTGCTAATAATGCTACAGATTTGGCTGGTGAAGTTAGCGACCTTATGACCAAAGGTGATGACGCTAATGAAACTATGAATTCTCTTGTAACAAAAGCACAAAACGGTCAAAAAGATATGGAAAACGTTCAAAAAGGTATGCAAGGTATTGCAAACTCTATGGATGAAATGAATGATGTTGTTTCTGCTGTAGGCGAATCAACTCAAAAGATTAACTCTATTATCGAAATGATCAATTCTATTGCTGAACAGACTAACCTACTTTCACTTAACGCTTCTATTGAAGCTGCTCGTGCTGGTGAAGCTGGTAAAGGTTTTGCAGTAGTTGCTAGTGAAATAGGTAACCTTGCCTCTGACTCTGCAGATTCAACTACTCAGATTGCTGCTATTATCAAAGACATTACAGCTCAGATTGAACAGCTTTCTGAGAAATCAAAACAAAATGTTGATGAAATAGCTTCTAGTTCACAGGCTGTGACTGTTGCCGGAACTACATTTGCAGAAATTTATGATGATGTTCAAAATACAAATGCAACTATTAAAGATATGATGGATATGATGAGCAATGTTGACAATATCGCATCGTCAGTTGCAGCTATATCTGAAGAACAATCAGCAAGTAGCCAAGAAGTTTCAGCTTCTGTTGAAAAACTTGCTGCTTCTGCAGAACAAGTTGCTGCTGAAAGCGAAGAAGTTGCAGATTCAGCTAACACAGTAACAGAATCTGCTGCAGGTATTAAAGAATCTCTAGGAATGTTTAGAATCGACTAATTTTAACACCCTCTTTACTAGAATAGGCCCTTGCCAAAAACAAGTAATGCCAAATTTCTAGCAAAGAGGGATTTTTTATCTATATATTTTATTTTTGTCTTTTTAACTTTTTCAAAAAAAGTTGCTTTTTTTAGTAAAATAGATACTTTTGTTATATTTTATCCCCTTGACATCGTTTTTTTATCTTATTAATTTAAGATTTTATTTCTTAAAAATCTGCTTTTTTTCTAAGTTTTATTTCCTTTCCCCTCTAAAATGTGTCTTATAGCCATTTTATTCCCCTGTACGATTATTCAAAAAAATCGCAAAAATCAATTTGAAATATTTTCTTTTTTCAGTATAATTAAATTATAAGAATTGTGATTAGTATTTTTTTGAGGGGTTTGGCTAGTTTTAAGTGTCTTAAATTTTTGTTTCAAATTAATTTTTTCAAATATTTTATAGCAATTTTGACTT
This sequence comes from Lachnospiraceae bacterium C7, assembly GCA_900113385.1. GTDB lineage: Bacteria > Bacillota > Clostridia > Lachnospirales > Lachnospiraceae > Roseburia. The sequence goes on along the minus strand of FOPE01000013.1, from coordinate 38,544 downwards.
AGATTTAAATTAGTTATTTTTGTTTTTAAATTTAATTCTATAGTATTTCCATTTTTACAATTTAGTCAATAGAAAGTTAAAGGGGGACTTTTTAATGGCCGTACAAGATAAAATAGACGTTACCTACGAATTGGACTTAAACGTCTCAAGTAGTTCGAACGTTTTAAATACAGTAAAGTACAATCGACCAGATGTACCTTTATATATAAGGGAAGAAAAAATATCGGACTATCCAAGTTACAATACTATGCCTCACTGGCACGCAGACTTTGAATTAATACGTATTATTAGTGGCGAAATGAGTTGTAGAGTCAACACAAAAGTAATTCACTTACATGAAGATGATTGCATTTTTATTAATTCTCAGCAATTACATTTCGAATATTCTATATCAAAAAAAGAATGTAAATATGAAAGAATTTTGGTTCATCCAAGAATTTTTACAGATATTGAAACTCTACAAGCAGATTATGTAGAGCCTTTTTATAATGATTTTGCTCAATCATATTTTTATTATCCTGCGACTGGTAAGCAAACCGCTGCTATTCGCCCTATGATTGATAAAATAGTTTCTTTAGAAAATTCCAAACCAAAAGCTTATGAACTAAGCATTATTGGTTTTTTGAATATTATTTTTAGCAGTATTTACTCAAAACTACCTGAAGAAGCCATCAGTCTTAACTTTATTAAGCCGATTACCAAGAAAAACGCTGATCTTGAGATTCAACGTAATATGGTTTCATTTATTCAGGCTAATTATGACAAAAAAATAACTTTAAATGATATAGCAGCCTCAGGAAATGTAAGCCGTAGTAAATGTTGTACTATCTTCCAAGCTTACTTGCATCAATCTCCCAATGATTTTTTAAATTCCTATAGGCTGAATATGAGTTATAACTTACTCAAGGGCACAACAGAGTCTATAACCACAATAGCTTCATCTTGTGGTTTTAATCATTTAAGTTATTTTTCCAAAGCATTTTATCAAAAATTTAAATGCACTCCCAGAGAATTGCGGAAAGAAAATGCAGAAAAAGCCTAATGTATTTCTACTAGTTTATTGCACTTTCTTGCGTAGTTAATTATTAGTTTCATTTTTTCATTACTTGGCCCAAAAGTTAAATTAGTTAAAAAAACCTCATCAACCTCATTAACTATCTTTTGAGCCAAGGCAACCTCATAATCAGAAATTTCATGGAATGCAGCCACTGATATTACATTGGCTGCTATTCTTTTTGCCAAATGATAATCTAAATCGTTCTCAAACAGCACTCCTCCGTGAAAAGGAATTCCATCTTTTTGCAACTTTCTATAAATCGGAATACCACTTCCACCACTAGATAGTACCATTACTTTAGGTTCTCCTGGGACTTTTGGAAATTCCAATGAAGAAAAAATAGGATCAAAAAATCCATTTTTATCTTCTAGTTCAAAAATTTCATTTATATTCTCACCTATTTGATTTTCGCTAACAGAAGCTTTTTGGTCTTTAATGCACACCAACTTATCCGCTATCTTCTGGGCTAAATCCACTTCATGCAAGGACACAATAATTGCCTTGTTTTCTTTTCTCGCTAATTTTTTTAAAACATTAAGTAATGCCATTTTGTGCTTAATGTCCAAATATGATGTAGGCTCATCTAGAACCAAAATATCTGTTTTTTGACATATTGCTCTTGCTAGTAGCACTCTTTGCTTTTGTCCATCACTTAATTCATTAAAATTAAAATTGGACAATTTTTGTATTTCTACCGCCTTCATTGCCTCCTCAACAATTGCCTTATCTTCTTTAGAAAGCACCCCAAATCTACCTGTATAAGGGTATCTTCCCATCTCTACAACGTCCCTTACTGTCATGATATCAGTTGTAATTTTGTCCGTAAGCATCACTGACACCTGTTTTGCTAGTTTTCCCTGGGTATAGTCCTCTAGTTTCCTTCCTTGTATATAAATTCCGCCTTCAATGATTTTAAGTTGTTTAATTATGCTTTTTAAAACTGTAGATTTGCCCGATCCATTAGGCCCAATTAATACAACTATTTCTCCTTTTATTATATCTAAATTTATCTTTTTTACAATGGTTTTTCCTCTGTATCCTACATTTAGGCCTTCTAATTTCACACTTAGTACTTCATTTTTCACCTATAATCTCCTCCTTTCTATTTTCTATTATTTCTTTTGGTTTCTAGAAATAAGCATAAAAATTACAACTGGTGCTCCAAAAATTGATGTTACTGTACTTATATTTAATTCTAAAGGTGCAAAAACTGTCCTCGCCACAAGATCGCACCCCATGCAAAATACGCCTCCACCCAGAAATGCTCCAGGCACTGTAAACACTGGCTTTGTCGTATTTAGGCTTTGTTTAATTAAATAGGGCACTGCTATTCCCACAAAAGATATTGGTCCTGCAAATGCTGTAACGCAAGCAGATAATAGACTTGACAGTAAAATTAAAATTAATCTAAATTTTTTTACGTCAACTCCCATGGACATAGCATAACCTTCACCTAATTGCAAGGCTCCAATAGGCTTTGAACAGAACAATATTAAGACGAAAATGCTAATTACTAGACCTGCCGAAATAATTACATTGTCGTAATTGCTTCCTGAAAAGCTACCTTTTGACCAGCCATGAAGATTTACTATATCCTCATCCTCAGCAAATGTCACCATAAAATCTGTGATGGCAGAACAAATATAACCAATCATAATACCTGCTACTAAAAGGGAAGCCATATGATTTACTTTTTTTGAAACTAGCAAAATAATTGCAGTTGAAGCTAATGCTCCAACAAAAGCTGCTAATATTAGAGTTATAGACGAAACACTTCTTGTTATTTTAAGGAAAAAAATCATTGTAAATGCTACAAACATCTTTGCTCCCGAAGAAATTCCAAGTACAAATGGACCTGCTATTGGATTCATAAAATATGTTTGAAGCAGGTAACCAGAAAGAGCCAATGCCCCGCCTAGTATCATTGCCTCAAGCATTCTTGGTATTCTAATCTTTATAATAATATCTATAGCATTTTTATCTGATAAACCAACGGTTCCATTAAAGATGCTTAAAATTGTAAAAAAGATTAAAAGAGCTATTAGAATGGTAAAAACTATAATTATTCTCTTGTATTTATTTAAACTAGTTTTATTTTGTATCATAGAAATTACTCCTTAATATGTTTTATAAACGTCATTTCTTCATCTTTTCCATTAATCATATAATTAATATCTAGCACTAATTCTCCCACTATATCCGTAGCTTGATACATATATTTATCCGTAGAATATACTTTGTTATTTTTTACTGCTTTAAATTCCTTAAATAATTTATTCTTTGTCTTTAGATCATCAATACTTTTAATTGGAGCATCAATGGTGGCGTTATAAATTAAGTAATCGCAGTCCTTTGCTTTACTATAAAACTCTTCCATAGATATAGTCACAGAACCACTTTTATTATTTTCATTACTATTTTTTAGGTTAGTAAATACATACTTTCCACCGCCTAATCCAATCATAGTTGCTATATAATCATCACTTTTTCTTACTACTACTTTACCTGTTGAATTCACAAAAAAGAAAGCTACTTTTGGAGCCTTTTTTATTTTTTGTGTTTTTTCATTTTGGGAAGTCAAATTAGAAACACTATTAACCTTTTCTTCTTGCTTATCAAAAAATTCTTGAGCCACATCTTCTTTATTAGTCATTGCCCCATATAGTTTTATCCACTCAGTTCTACCTAATGGATTATTTTCATAGCTTGAAGTATCGATAAAAACTGGGATATTTAGCTCTTCAAGTTTTTCTTTTACTTCTGGTGTGTGTAAAATCATAGTTGATTCTATTGCTAAACTACACTTTTTGCTTACTAACTGCTCATAATCTGGTTGAGAATATTTTCCTGCAAAAAGAATGTCTCCATTTTCCATAGCTTTTTTGGCATCTTCTATATACCAATTTTCTGCTGTTGTTCCGCTAAATTTAATGTATGAAAGCGCATCTAATCTATCAAATAATGCCATTGAAGCTGACGCTGCAAGATAAATATTGTTACTTGGGCATTTAATTACCTGCACTTTTTTTCCAACTAATTTTTTCACATCGTCAGAATTATCTGGAACTAAAATATAATCTCCACTATTATAAACTCTTATATATTTATAAGTTTGATTTGTTTTCTTATTTGTGTAATAAAAAACATCAAATCCTTTGGCGTACTTAAGTTCTAACTTTTTTTCAAATTTCAAACCATTTATTTTCGGTGGTTTTCTGTCTTTATTTTTTATATCATTTTCTTTATCTGGTGTTTTTTTAGCATTTTCAATCCCCATACTATCGTTATGATATGTGGTTGTACACCCATATACAGTAAAAAGCATACTAAAAAGTATGCTTATCACTGTTAGTTTCTTTATATTAAGTTTTATTTTGTTGTGTTTATTCATCTTTCTTTTTCCTCATTTTGGAAATAATTACCATTACGCTCCCTACAAGTACTGCTACAAAACATAAAGCACCTATAGTTAAAAGTCCTTTTGTATATGAAGATCTTTCCTCAACAACCTGTGCACTATTTAAGTCAAATTTAAGTGTGTATTCTATTTCATGAGGTTTACTCATTGCAGTTGTATCCCCAATTACAGTCATTTCTTCATTAAAAGCTACAATTGGAATTTCAAACTGGGAATTACCTTTTTTATTAATTGTTTTATATTTTTTTCCATTAACAATCATGTAGTCATAATTTGCACTACTCCATTTAATAATCGCAGTTGCTTCTTTATCTTTAACTGTAACTTTTGCTGGAGAGTCAATGCTAGCACGACCTGAACCACCCTTTAATTGTACCTTTATTGTATAAGCCCCATCATCAAGTTTAACTTTTTCAATAGGAAGTTTTTTGTGAGCTTTTGAAGCCGATGTTTTTATAGCTCCGTGTGGTAAAGAGTCTGCTCTAAATAAAATCTCATGATCATACCATTTTTCTTTTCTTTTACTAAAACCAGTACACTGTAGTCCTTTATCAAGACTCTCTACTGGAATTTCGTATGTGTATGCCCCTGTTTCATCTTCTAAATATTTGGAAAAAGCAGTTTCGTCTTTTTTTACAGCTTCTTCGCCTTTACCCATGAAAAGCTTTAAATACCCCTTACCACTTAATGTAATTACAGAAGTCATTTTTCCTTCTTTTACATTAAGCGTTGCTTTTGTAATGTTGAACATTGCTGAACTAGATTCTACTTTAACGTCATATGTTCCATCATTAACATCTTTGCCAGAAATTGGTGTCATTCCTTCTTCTTCAACATTGCTTTGGCTAGCTCTTTCACTACCGCTTGCTACCTTATCAGACATGCTTTCTGTGGCACGAATTTCAAGGCTACTCTGACTTACTATTAATATAGTAAGAACAGCTACTAAAAAAGTTTTTAATATTCTCTTCATTTTTGCATCCTTATCATTAGTTTAACTTTTTAATGGCATCCTTTGTATGCTGAACATAAATTTGTTCTACGTCATAATTTTGTCCAAGACCTTCAAGAATACATGTAACATCATAACCTGCTGCTTCAAATTTTGATTTCCATGAATCTTCATCGTCTCCTGCCATATCATTATTTGCATGATCGCCGGCAACTACCATAAGTGGCATTACTACGACTTTTTTATATTTTCCTTTTTCGTTAACTGCTTTAATTAAATCATCAACTGATGGTGTTGCTTCAACAGTTCCAATATAGTAATTTTCAAATCCGTCTTTTGTAACTACTTCTTGTAATTTTGCATAATCTTTATTAGACTCTGCATCTGTTCCGTGTCCCATAAAGCAAATGGCTGTTTGCCCATCATCATATGAAGCAGTTCTTGCTGTAATAGCTTTTACTACTTTTTCATAATCTTCATCATCAGTCAAAAGAGGTTCTCCTAAAGAAACTTTTTTGAATTTCTTTTTATATTTATCAACTTCTTTTTTAAGATCATTGTATTCAATACCATCCATTAAATGAGTTGGTTGAACTACAAGCTCTGTTACTCCATCATTAACAGCCTCATCTAATGCTTGTTTTACGTTGTTAATTTCTAATCCGTCTCTCTTTTTTAACTTATCAATAATAATCTGTGAAGTAAATGCACGGCGGACTTCATAATCTGGATAAGCCTCTCTAACAGAATTTTCAATTCCACCGATAGTAATATTTCTGCTATCGTTGTAACTTGTTCCAAAACTAACTACAAGTATTCTTTTTTTAGTTGCTTGCATAGTACTTTCTGTTTTTTCTCCTTTGCTTTTTCTGTCTTCTGCTACAGTTTTACCACATCCTGCTAATAATCCTACACCTAGAACTACAACACAAGAAACAGCAAGTAATCTTGTAACTATTCTTTTTTTCATGTTCAATTCTCCTTTTCGTTAAAAAAACCTTTACTTCTATCAAGAGTAAAGGGCCGAAAAAGAAACAGTTGCTACATATTAGGGGGCATAAAAAAGGAGTAAATTAGTATTTTATTTTATCAGTTAACAATAAAGCAAAATAACGATAATTTACCGAACCAACATATATAACAACAAAACTTCTAAATATTATACTACCAATTACTCGTGGTAAAAGCTAAAGCTTTTGTATAACAATAGGCAGGTCTCCTGGCTTATGGTGTGGTACATTGTCCTAATCTAGCGCCTTCCCAATTTCTCAGTGGCATGTGCTTGAACACCAAATACAGTGACGAGTTCGTACAGGATTCTAACCTGTTTCCCTTTTCACCGACTGATTTTTTGCAATTATAAGCTCTTATCCCCTGTAAAAATAGGGTTACTAAGCTATCTGCAAAGTTCTAAATAGTCGACACCTATTGCGTTTGTCAAAATTTCACTGACAATAATACTATAAGAAGCTTTTTTTAACAACCCCTTTTTTTCTACTGCCAGCTTTAATAGAATAAATATAAGGGAATTTTATTATTTTTTGCATAATTATTCTATTAATATGTACCTTATCGTCTTTTTTTTTATACAACTTTATGCTATAATTGTAATTCGTACGATTACATTTGTTTGTGTGGGATGCATTTCTGTTAAGCTATTATTAATACACTTTCAGTTTTTTGTATTTCCAGCACAAATTTATATATAACCCACTCGTACATACATATAAACTCAACTTAAATATAAAGGAGAAAAAAGATGAAAAAAGCAAACTCTTCTAGCCAAGAATTTAAGCCATATGTAGCTGCTGACCAAGTTGCGCCAGAGCTTACAGTGACTTCAATTATTCTTGGTGTGATCCTTGCAGTTGTGTTTGGTGCTGCTAACGCATACCTTGGACTTCGTGTTGGTATGACAGTTTCAGCTTCTATTCCAGCTGCAGTAGTATCAATGGGATTAATTCGTTTTGTTTTAAAACGTGATTCAATCCTTGAAAATAACCTTGTACAGACTATCGGTTCTGCCGGTGAGTCATTAGCCGCTGGTGCTATCTTTACTTTACCAGCAATCTTCATGTGGTTACGTGAAGGACACAAAGGAGCAACAATCTCCTTCCCTGCTATTGCAATTGTTTCAATTGCAGGTGGTTTACTTGGTGTTTTATTTATGATTCCACTTCGTAGTGCGTTAATCGTAAAAGAGCACGGTGTAATTCCTTATCCAGAAGGAACAGCTTGTGCCGAAGTTCTTATCGCTGGTGAAACTGGTGGTTCTGCTGCTAGTACTGTATTCGCTGGTCTTGGAATTTCAGCAGCTTATAAATTTATCGCTGATGGATTAAAGATTTTCCCAAGTAGCGTTAACTTTGATATAAAAAAATACAAAGGTTCTGCTATTGGTGGAGATATTCTTCCAGCCTTAGCCGGTGTTGGTTATATTTGCGGACTTAAGATTGCTTCTTATATGTTCGCCGGTGGATTATTAGCTTGGTTCGTAATCATGCCACTTATCAGCATTTTCGGTGGAGATGCAATTGTTTTACCAGTTGTAGCATCAGCTGATAAAAACATGGCAATCTCTGCTCTTGCTCCAGCAGACTTATGGAAAAACTACATCCGTTATATCGGTGCAGGTGCCGTAGCTGCAGGTGGTATTATTTCACTTGCTAAATCTACACCACTTATTATTAAAACATTCGCTGATAACTTAAAATCTTTAAAGGAAAAAGATTCTTCAGCTGATACATCACTCAGAACTAACCAGGATTTACCATTACCATTTATCCTTGCTACCGTTCTAGTTATTTGTGTTGTTCTCTTACTTACACCTGGACTTCCATTTAATTTTGGATCCATTATTCTTATTTTAGTATTTGGTTTCTTCTTCGCAACTGTATCATCTCGTATGGTAGGTTTAGTAGGAAGTTCAAATAACCCAGTATCTGGTATGGCTATTGCCACATTATTAATTGCAACAGCTCTTCTTAAAGCTACTGGTAATACAGGTATCAACGGAATGATTGCTTCAATCATGATTGGTACTGTAATTTGTATCATCGCAGCTATCGCTGGTGATACATCACAAGATTTAAAAACTGGTTTCATCGTAGGTGCTACTCCAAAGAGACAGCAGATTGGTGAATTCATCGGTGTAATTTCATCAGGTCTTGCTATTGCTGGTGTATTATACTTATTAGATCGTGCTTGGGGATATGGTACAGATTCACTTCCAGCTCCACAAGCTGCTTTAATGAAACTCGTAGTTGAAGGTGTTATGGGTGGTAACTTACCTTGGGGATTAGTATTTGCTGGTGTTGCAATTGCAGTTACACTTGAAGTATTACAACTTCCTGTACTTCCAATCGCCATTGGTTTATACTTACCAATCAGTATCTCAGTTCCAATTATGATTGGTGGACTTGTTAGATACTATGTAGAAAACATTAAGAAACACGAGACTGAAGCTGAAAAAGACGAAAAGATTACAAACGGTATCCTTTACTCATCAGGTTTAATTGCCGGAGAAGGTATCATTGGTATCTTACTTGCAATCTTTGCTATCGTTCCAATGAGTGGCAATAGCACACTTGCTGACGTAATTGCTATCGGTGGTCCAAACACATTACTTGGAGACTTCGGTGGAATCGCATTCTTTGCATTATTAATCGTAAGCTTAGTATACTTTACATTAAGAAAAAACAAGAAAAACTAATTTGACAATTAGATAACATAATCCTCATCTAGTTTAGAAATACTTTAGATTAGATGAGGATTTTTTCATATACCAAAGAGTTTTTTCGCTATATTTGTTATAATGTATTATTATACCGCTTTATATTTTTTGAAGCAGTAATATTTATAAAGGAGTAAAAATGGCAAAAAAATCAAAAGCAGAAAATTATTTAGACTATGTACCTTCTCATAACCCTGATTATAAATGGGAAAAAAATGACGAAGGCATAGTAACTATAATTCAGGAAAACAATAAATTCTTCGATAAGGTGGCTCAGAAATTTTTCAAGCGACCAGCTGTAAGCCGTTTAGATATGGACCCTCTAGGAAGCTATATTTGGACCCGTATCGATGGCAAAACAACTGTATATACAATTGGTAAGGCTGTTCATACAAAGTTTGGAAAAGAGGCAGAACCGCTTTATGATAGGCTTGTTAAATTCATCTATATTTTAGAGAGCAATGGTTATATTAAGCTAGACAAAACCATTGCCAAAGAAAACCTAAAGAATCATACTTTACAAAAAAAATAAAATTAGATTATATAAACAAAAGACACTACTTCAATAACTGTCCCCACAGTTATCAAGTAGTGTCTTCTTTTACGTCCTATTGGTCCCCCAACCTAATAGTACTTCTCCATTTTAATTCGACTAGGCTTGTCGCTTCCCCAAACGACTTACCTCTCAATGTGATAAATAAAGTTTGATGATTATTCATCTGTTTATGACTATATATTGCATTCCTAATATATTTTATATCCCTGTTCCCAATTTATTCCTCAAGCGCCGCTCCCCAACGTGCTTAGAATTAAAACATTTTAATTATTCAACTCTCTCATATTGATATTGCCTGTTTTACTTACGCCTTATTAACAAACCAACAAGCCTCGCCGTGATCAACTTATCGATTTACTATACACCCTGATAATTTTTCCTTTATACCATCTTATTAATAATAATTACTCCCTCCTTGTTTCATTATTTATCAGGTACATGTAATATTATAGCAATATATACCAAAATAATCCAGTGTTTTTTGCGATTTTTGCACTTTTTCACCATTATGCACAACTAACTTTTTATAAATTATCCTAAAAGTGACTAAACCGTTTCCGCCTCTGTCCATGACAAGATGGTAATTATGGTAATTCTATTTTTTCCGCTAATTGTTGGATTCACAACAGAAAGCGATATTTTCAGTGTTGAAACAATGTTTTTGTACCCTGTGCCTAAAGCGGAAACATATCACTTCTACCTATACTGATTATTTTTTTCAGTATCCATATTTTAATTTTTAGTTTTTTTAGAAAAAATTCATTTTTTTGTGTAATATATACAAATACCTACCTGCCTTTGGTACTGACAGTCCGTATATGGCAGACAAAAAGGGCTTCGTACTACTTTTTTCAAGTTTGTACAAAGCCCATATTTTTATTTTATATTACGTATATTTTTTCTATCGTTTACTTTATGTTATTATTTTCCACTTAAATTCTTAAGTTCTTCCATCATTTCAATATCAGATTGAAGTACCTTCATATTTGCAGTAATTGGCTCCTGTCCTGGTTTTGTAACTGTCATCTCAATAACTGTACCTTCTGGAAGTCCACTTGCTAATACCTTTTTAAAAAATTCTGCAACCTTAGGATGATTTCCTACAAATTTGTTTCTTAGAGACATCATTTTCATAATAGATGCTGGATTTACCATATTTTCACCGTTACTGAAAACTTAATCAAGTTAATTATTACAAGTTAATCTATTACAAGTTTAATTATCAATTGTGTAGTTATCAGTATTTTCCTTTCTCTTTATTGTTTTTATTTCAGGAAACGCCACTTGATATTATCATTTAGTTTGTAATATAACTATAGCATTTGCCTACTGCATATATTATATCTGCCCATTGAAAAAAAGGCAACATAATGCTAGGCTTAAAATAATGCTAAGCTTAATATAATGTCAGACTAAACATAATGTCAGACTAAACATTGATGGAATTAAGGAGGATACATTATGATTAACAATTCTAACGAAGAGAACCAAACAATTACTCCTGAAATAAATACTTCTGTATATATAGCTGAAGGAGCCACTGTTCTTGGAGATGTAACTATCGGTAAAGGTTGTGGAGTTTGGTATAATTCCGTAATCCGTGGAGATGAAGATAAAATTGTAATTGAAGATAACACCAATATCCAAGATTGCGCTGTCTTACACTGCGATCACGCTCATCCAGTACACATAGGGAAAAACGTAACTATCGGTCACGGCGCCATTGTACATGGTTGTAGCGTTGGAGACAACACTCTTATAGGAATGGGTGCAATCATTTTAAATGATGCTAAAATTGGCAAAAACTGCATAATTGGAGCTGGTGCACTTATTACTCAAGGCAAGGTCCTTCCCGATAATTCTCTGGCCTTTGGAAATCCTGCAAAGGTTATCAGAACAGTTACAAAGGGTGAAGTCGATAGCAATATTAATAACGCTAAATCATACGTAAAGCTAGCCCAAAAAGCTAAAAATGCCAAGAAATAAAAAAAAATTCATTTTTTTCAAAAAAAGGGTTGCTTTTTTCATTGAGCCGTGATATTATAATACACGGTTCGTTGGTCAAGCGGTTAAGACGCCGCCCTCTCAAGGCGGAATCACGGGTTCGATTCCCGTACGAACTGCTAGCTGTACAAGATTTCTTGTACAGCTTTTTTATTTATCTATTCTTCTCTAATTAATAATAATAATTTTCACAACAAATTTCCCAAAACAATTTTAGAATTTAAATTTCCGCAAATATTTTCAAAAATTTATTTTATTTTTAATTTATTATGTTATAATTTTATATGTAGATATTTTCGCTTTTTTTCGTAGTTACTTTTTATATTTAATTTTTAATACTTATTCTTATTTTTTACACTTATTTTTAACACACAAACTAGCATATTAATATTATGAGGAGGTTTTTACAATGCCAAAATGGTTAGAAGATGCCGTTTTTTACGAAGTATATCCACAATCCTTCAATGACACAAACGGCGATGGTATCGGTGACATAGACGGTATCACTGAAAAATTAGATTATATAAAAGACTTAGGATGCAACGCCATTTGGATTAATCCATGTTATGATTCACCTTTTAAAGACGGAGGCTACGATGTTAGAGATTACAAAAAGGTTGCTCCTAGATATGGAACAAACTCCGATCTTTATCGACTTTTTGGGGAGGCCCACAAAAGAGATATGCACATCCTTTTAGATCTTGTGCCTGGTCACACTTCAGAAGAGCATAAATGGTTTAGGGAAAGCCAAAAGCAAGAACGCAATGAATACTCAGATAGGTACGTTTGGGCTGACCACTGTTTTAGAATCGAAAAATATCCATACGTTGCAGGTGAAAGCCAACGTGACGGTATATATATGCTGAATTTCTATAAATGTCAGCCTGCATTAAATTATGGATTTTTCAACCCTACTGAGCCTTGGCAAATGTCTTATAAAGATCCTGAATGTCAAAAAACAAAAGAAGCTATGAAAGATGTTATGAGGTTTTGGTTAGATCGTGGATGTGACGGATTTAGAGTGGATATGGCAAACTACCTTGTAAAAGGTGAAGATGAAAATCGCACTGGAACTTGCGCCATATGGAAAGACGTCCGCAAAATGCTAGACAAAGACTACCCAGAAGCAGCCCTTGTCTCAGAATGGGCTAATCCAAAGCAATCTCTCAGTGCTGGCTTTCATATGGACTTTTTGCTTAACAATCCTGGAACAGGTTACAGCACACTTATGCGTGATTACAGCAATTCAAAAGATAACGCAAATACTAGCGGAATAAACCAGAAAAAAGTTGATGTAACAGTTGATAGGAGTTTCTTTAAAAGGGACGGAAATGGGGATATTATGCGCTTTTTAGATGATTATTTACCAATGTATGAATCCGCCAAAGAAAATCACGGCTACGTCAGCATAATAACCTGCAATCACGACACTCCACGTCCACGTCGTACCCTTAGCTATTCAGAATTAAAGCTAGCTTATGCTTTCATTTTCACTATGCCTGGAGTTCCTTTTTTATACTATGGAGATGAAATAGGCATGCGCTACCTTGACATTCCTACAAAAGAAGGTGGATACGGTCGCACTGGAAGTCGTACTCCTATGCAGTGGTCAAACAAGAAAAATCTTGGCTTTTCAGAAGCTTTTCCAGAAGATATTTATCTACCTGTAGATTCATCTTCTGATGCTCCTACTGTAGAAGCTCAACAGCAAGATCCAGATTCTTTGCTTAACACCGTAAAAGAGATTTTAGCTTTGCGCCACAAATATTCTGATCTAAATTCCCAAAATAATTTAGAGATAGTATATGCAAAAAAGGATACACTTCCATTTATTTATAAAAGAGGCGACCTATTTATAGCCATTAATCCATCTACCTTAAAACAAAAGGCTGGCGTACCTACAGGAAGCAGTATAATTTACTCAATTTGCCGAAGTAATTCTTGTGATGTGGCAACAATTACAGACACATCTATTACACTTGCTCCTGAATCTTTTGTTATTATTAAATAAAAAAATACACCTACTAGAGGTTCCCAATCCTCTAATAGGTGTTTTTCATAAGTACAAGTTGTTCTGTTCAGTTTTGTCGTTTTTTGTGTTACTAGTTTTTAAAAACAGTTATTATAAGTACAGTTTATTTTCTTGAAAGCTATTATTTATTTTCATCGTCATGAAAATTTTCTACGTAAAACACGTATATTCCTGCAATCACTACAATTGCACCAAGTACATATACAATGATGTTTTCCATAATATCGAGCCTCCCATCTATTAACATAATCAATCTGCAAAAATTATATTAATAGAGAATAACTGCTTCTTTTTTTCCATGCTTGACATGAATATATCTCACTATCCTACGCCACAAAACCGTAGTATCGTCGTCTACTATGCCATATCTATAATATTGAACTAAATGCCTCAACGCATTAGTTATGATCAAAAATAAAAATCCTAACAATAACAAATTCAACGTATTTTCGATACTAGATTTGTATCTAACTTTATACATGTCATCGTTAATAGGTACGTCATCTTCTGCCTCTATAATACACTTTCCAATGTATGTAAGGTTAGATTTCTTAACCAACCTCACTTCTGTATGAATAGAGCTCTCAGAACTTCTATCACCCAAAATCTCTTCTATAAGGTGTGTAGAAAAACTAGCAAACCAAATGCAACAAGTCACACTTGCGAAAATAGCTACAATGGCAATTATTCTCTTGTATCGACTAATAATGTCATTCACTTTCTACACCTCTCTTCCAATCAAAATATAAAAATGTATCATTTAACCAAGGTTCAATATATTAAATTCAAATCTTATATAATACAAACCTTACACATAACACTAAACTAATTTCTAATAGTTGTCAACAATTACTTGTTTGTAATTTATAAAACACAATATATAAAGCATAATCTATAAAGCGTAATTTGCATTTCTTAATTCATAATTTTCCCCTACGTAATCAAAATTATTTTTATATAAAAAAACACCACAAATGCTTTCGCATTTCTGGTGCATCGTTCTGATTCCTAACAGAACATAAGGTAATATAATTAATAAAGGAATTTAAGGAAATGGTTTACAATATATAGTCAAACGAATTACGGGGGGAAAATATAATTCGTTTACTAATCTATCGCTTCAACACGTATATAATACCATGGCTCTTTTTAGCTTTCAAGGTTGTTTTTTTGATTGTCAAATTTGACCATGTTTTTAATTATCGTGTATTTTAGTATGTATATAATATAAAGGGAAGGCTTGATATTGCTTGTTTCGTTTTTTTTATAGCAAATATATTCCTGTGGAGTTTTCTTTTAAATTGTGAGATAATAAAAGCGACTTGAAAAAAATAGTTAAGTATGAAACCACTGGCCAAAGTTCATATGATAAACTCGGCCATATATTTATATAGGAAGGATTTTAAAAATTATGAAATCACGTTTTACAAACTTATTTGATTACAAAGAGATTCCATTTGAAAAAGAAGTTGTACTTTTTTGTTCTAACGATTACCTTGAGGCCGCAAAAGAAGTTCGTCCTGATCTATCAGAGGATATTATTGCAAATGCTTTTTTTGCTTCACAAGAAAACTCTTATCTTGAAGAGATTGCCAACAAAATTTTAGAACAAGTAATTACAAACAGTACTTGGGATCTTGACGATGAAGAAATCGAAAGTGCCTACAAACTTGAACTTGCAGAAATCGAAGATGGTTTAGAAGAAGAAGATATGACTTTCAACGACTGCACTGAAGACGATTTCTATGACATGTGGGGAGTAGAAACAAAAGAAGAAGCTCTTGAAGTCATTAAAGAACAAGCTTCCTTTAG
This sequence comes from Lachnospiraceae bacterium C7, assembly GCA_900113385.1. GTDB lineage: Bacteria > Bacillota > Clostridia > Lachnospirales > Lachnospiraceae > Roseburia. The sequence goes on along the minus strand of FOPE01000013.1, from coordinate 22,980 downwards.
AATTAAATTTGCTTTATTCTGCTCTTATAATAATGGACTCGATTTAGCAAAAGCAAATTTTGATGAACCAGAATATTTTAATTCTGATTTTCTCGTAAACTATATTAAAAAAGATTTGCATTTTATCAATGAAATTGAGGGAAAAAATTAGTTAACACAACTTTAATACAACATTAATACAGTTTTAAAATTTTAATCACAATCCCTTCACATTAGACTGTTAGTATATAAACATAGTTGAGCAACAGTTATTGTTTATCGACATAACTATTAATCTTTTTCATAATACTCCCCTTAGGGCCGCCAAATGGTGGCCCTATTTTTTTCTATTTAAAACTTTCTATTTCCATTATGATATTTTCTCCCATATTGTTTAATTCAACTACTTTTTTCAATTTGCTATTTATTTCACTCATAGCTTCATTTAAAGAATATTTTGCTATTTTTATATCATTGTCTTTAAAAAATCTACTTTTAATTTCTTTATCTTTTGTGTATTTTGAGTACCATAACCCATTCATTCCATAATCTGATGGTCCTTTAACATCTTTCTTAATAGAGTCGCCAATGAAAATACATTCCTGTGGATAAACCTTTTCCTTTGAAATTTCATTGATTTTTTTCATAACTAAATCAAACATTCTTCCCTTTGGCTTTTCTGCCCCTGACTCTTCACTTGAAACTAGAAAATCTATATATTGACTTAACCCTAACTTTTCAATCTTATCGTATTGAATTAAAGCTGTCATATCCGTACAAACGCCTATTTTTACGCCTTTGCCTTTAAGATCTTTTATAAAATCCTCCATTCCTTCTTCTAATTTCATTTGTTCTAACATACAATCCCAATACATTCTTGTTAAAATTGCAGTATGTGGACATATTGGTAAATTCATCTTTTCTAAAAACATTTGAAATCTTATAACTCTACTATGAATTGCGCCAATATCATGGCCAATTCTCGCCTTTTGCTGGGCTTTAAGTGATTCTATCACCTCTAAAGACACTTCTGGTTTAATAGCAAAATTGTCTTCTATGTAATCTGCTATTTTTTTAGATGCTACCTTATCACAATCTAAAAAACTATACATAGTATTGTCTATATCAAAAATTGCTGCTTTAATCATCATTTTCCTCACTTTCTGCTGTTCCTATCGTGTCCCCGTATTTTGTCCCCGCCTATGCCTTGCTTAGAGACGGGTGCATCTCAACTAAAATATATTTCGTCTATGATTAATTTCTACTAAGATATATTTTTTAAGTCAAAAATGAAAAACCCAGGTACATGGATAGGATGCACCTGGGATAATTCAAATCTTACGATTAATATTTTTTTATTTATTTAAAAATTCTTTTACCTGCTCGTAAATTCCTGTAGCATCTAAACGATACTTCTTAAGTAATTCAACGGCTGGGCCTGACTCTCCAAATGTGTCGTAAACACCGATTCTCTTCATAGGTACTGGAGCGTTCTCCATAAGAGTCTCAGCTACGGCTCCACCAAGTCCACCAATTACAGAATGTTCTTCTACTGTAACTACTTTTCCAGTCTTCTTAGCAGATTTAACTACTAAATCAACATCAAGTGGTTTAATTGTGTGGATATTTACAACTTCTACAGAAACTCCATCTTTTTCAAGCATTTCTGCTGCCTGAAGAGATTCATTTACTTCAAGTCCTGTAGCAAAAATTGTAAGGTCTGTTCCTTCTTTTAAAACAATACCTTTACCAATTTCAAATTTGTAATCTGGTCTGTCGTTAATTACTGGTACAGCTAAACGGCCAAATCTTAAATAAACTGGGCCATCCATCTCATAAGCAGCTTTAACTGCTGCTTTAGCTTCTACATCATCTGATGGATTAATAATAGTCATACCTGGAATTGTACGCATAAGTGCGATATCTTCATTACACTGGTGTGTTGCGCCATCTTCACCTACTGAAATACCAGCATGTGTTGCGCCAATTTTAACATTTAAGTGTGGGTATCCAACTGAGTTACGAACCTGCTCAAATGCTCTACCAGCTGCGAACATAGCAAATGTAGAACAAAATGGTACTTTACCTGTTGTAGCAATACCTGCTGCAACACCCATCATATTACATTCTGCAATACCGCAATCGATATGTCTTTCAGGGAAAGCTTTTTTGAAAATGCCAGTTTTTGTAGCTGCAGCAAGATCTGCATCTAATACAACTAGATTATCATGTTCTTTTCCAAGCTCAACTAAAGCGTTACCATAACTTTCTCTAGTAGCAATCTTCTTTACTTCTGACATAATGCTTCACCTGCTTTCTTAAGATCTTCCATTGCAATTTTGAATTCATCATCGTTAGGAGCTTTTCCATGCCAACCAACTTGGTTTTCCATAAATGAAACGCCCTTGCCTTTGACTGTCTTTAATACGATAGCTGTAGGCTGACCTTTTGTCTGTTTTGCTTCTTCGAAAGCTTTTCTAAGCTGTGAAAAATCATTTCCATCAGCTACATTAATTACATGGAAATTAAATGCTTCAAATTTCTTGTCAATTGGGTATGGAGAACATACTTCATCAACAGGTCCATCAATTTGTAATCCGTTATTATCAACGATAACACAAAGATTATCTAATTTTCTGAAACCTGCAAACATTGCAGCTTCCCATACTTGACCTTCTTCGATTTCACCGTCTCCAAGAAGAGTATATACTCTATATGAATCATTTGAAAGTTTTGCTGAAAGAGCCATACCAACAGCTGCTGATACTCCCTGTCCTAATGAACCACTAGACATATCAAGTCCTGGTGTGTGTTGTATTGCAGGGTGTCCCTGTAAGTCGGATCCAATGTGTCTTAATGTCTCCATTTCAGATTTTGGGAAATATCCTCTCTCTGCTAAAACACCATATAAACCTGGTGCTGTATGTCCCTTAGATAAAACAAAACGATCTCTGTCTTCTTTCTTAGGGTTTTTTGGATCTACATTCATCTCTTCAAAATAGAGATAAGTAAATACATCTGCTGCTGATAAAGATCCACCTGGATGTCCAGATTTTGCAGCATGAACTCCGGTAATAATATTTTTCCGGACTTCAACAGCGATTTTCTGAAGTTCTAAATCTGTCATTTTTTCTCTCCTTATATGCTTGTAGGTGCGCGAGACGGCAGAATTTTCTATTGTTTGTCTTTTGAAGTGTATACAACACTCTAAATTATCAAAAATTTGCATATAATATGTGTAAAATCTACAATTTTTCTACCATCTCTTCATACCTAGTGTAACAGATATGCGCAATTAATTCATTATTTTTCTTAAAAAAAGCGTATATTTTTGCTTTTTTGTAAAGATTATTCATGACTTACAAAAGTTACTTAAATTTTTATAATTATTTTGCAACTCTTGTATCATGGTGAACTGTAATCTCTTCACCGAATACAGCAATATAATCTTTCTGGAATTTTTCAATTCCCTGATCTGTTAATGGGTGTTTTGTCATCTGCTCAATAACTTTGTAAGGAACTGTTGCAATATCTGCTCCAGCTAAAGCACAATCAGTTACGTGAATTGTATTACGAACTGATGCTGCGATGATTTCTGTCTCATATCCATAGATATCGAAAATTTCAGCAATCTGTCTGATTAATTCAATACCATGTGTATTAATATCATCTAATCTTCCAAGGAAAGGTGATACATATGTTGCACCTGCCTCAGCAGCAAGTAATGCCTGGTTTGCTGAGAAAATTAATGTACAGTTTGTTTTAATTCCCTCTGATGTTAAAACTTTAATTGCCTTTAATCCTTCAGCTGTCATAGGAATTTTAACTACCATGTTTTTATGAATTTTAGCGATTTCACGACCTTCTTCAATCATACCCTGTGCATCTGTAGTTGTAGCCTTTACTTCCCCACTAATAGGTCCATCTACGATTGAAGTGATTTCTTTGATAACTTCGTTAAAATCTCTACCCTCTTTTGCGATTAAAGATGGGTTTGTTGTAACTCCGCTAATAACTCCCATGTCATTTGCTTTTCTAATATCCTCTACATTAGCTGTGTCAATAAAAAATTTCATTATAAACTTCCTCCCTTTACCTTTTTTAAAGTTACACTATATATTATTGAACATTTCCCTGTCCATAATATGCATCTTTACCATGTTTACGATAGTAATGCTTATCTTGAAGTTCCTGTGGAGCTGGTGTGTTGTGTGGATTAATTAACTCACAGCGTGCTGCCATTTTACCAACTTCTTCAAGTACAACTGCATTGTGAACAGCTTCATGAGCATCTTTACCCCATGTAAATGGTCCATGGTTCTTGCATAAAACAGCTGGTGTAGCTGAGTAATCAAGATTTCTTCTTTCAAACTCATTAGCAATTAAAACACCTGTGTTTTTCTCATAAGCTTCATCAATTTCTTCTTTTGTAAGGTTACGAACGCAAGGAACTGAACCATATAAATAATCTGCATGTGTTGTTCCATAGCAAGGAATATCTCTTCCTGCCTGTGCCCAGCTTGTAGCCCATGGAGAATGTGTATGTACAACTCCACCGATTTCTGGGAATCTATTATATAAAACCACATGAGTTGGTGTATCAGAAGATGGGTTGTATCTACCTTCGACCTTGTTTCCCTCAAGATCTACAACTACCATATCTTCTGGTGTTAATTTGTCATAATCAACTCCACTTGGTTTAATTACGAAAAGTCCTTTTTCTCTATCAATTCCACTTACATTTCCCCATGTAAATGTTACTAATTGATATTTTGGTAAAAGCATATTTGCTTCATATACTTCTTTCTTTAATTCTTCTAACATAGAATGTTTCTCCTTTCAAATCCTCTATCTATATTTATAATATACGGATATGAAAGTAATTTCAAGTTATTTTAAAATATTTTAGTTGTTTTTAAAGTGAATTTGCTTATTTTACCTTTGAGAAAAGTTTCATAGCGTTATTCCAAGTGATATCCTCGACTTCTTGTGTACTTATCCCTTTAATTTCAGCTATCTGTTTTACAACAAATGGAATATTTAATGACTGATTTCTTGTTCCACGATTTGGCTCTGGAGCCATATATGGGCAATCAGTTTCTAACAATATTCTTTCTATTGGAATTTTTTTCACAGTTTCCTTTAGTTTTTTACCATTTTTAAAAGTAACTACTCCTCCAACTCCGATATAATATCCCATTTTAATAAATTGTTCTGCCATCTCTGGTGAATATGAATAACAATGAATCACTCCAGGAATTTCCTCAGCATGAATCTCTTTCATAAGATTCATTGTATCTGCTGCGGCATCCCTGGAGTGAATAATTACTGGTAAGTTTGTTTCCCTTGCCAGCTCCATTTGGCGTTTGAACCAATATCTTTGCTGTTTTTGAACTTCTTCTTCTTTGTCCCAATAATAATCAAGTCCGATTTCACCTATTGCAACTGTTTTCTCCCATGAAGTTTGCTCTCTTAACCATGCAAAAGTCTCTTCATTTAATCCATCTATATCACTTGGATGAACACCAACTGCTGCATAAACAAAATCATGATTTTTTGCAATATCTATAGTAGTCTTAGTTGTTTCTATGGAAGAACCTACATTAATAATTCTACCGATTCCTCCTGGTTGCATTTTACTAAGTAATTCTTCTCTATCACCGTCAAATTTCTCGTCATCATAGTGTGCATGTGTTTCAAATATCATTATTGTCCCTCTTCTATACCTTTCTTTACTCTAATAAGCTCTTCAATATCCATGCAATTTTTAATTGAATTTTCTCTAACTGCCTCTATGCAGCTATCTAAATTCATCCACATGATATCTGCTAATTCTTCCTTTTGTAAAACAAATTGATTTGCTTCCTTATCAACCCAAAGCAAAAAAATATGGCTTACTTGTCGATCAAAATATGGTTCTCCATAAAAATCATCCTTTGTATCTTTTCGATATAATCCTAAATCTTTAAGATCCTCCGGTTTTACATCTAGATTTAGTTCTTCCTTCAGTTCCCTTATTGCTGATGGTACATAATCAGCACCAGCCGGCACATGTCCTGCACTTGAAATATCATAGCATCCTGGAAAAGAATCTTTATTTTCCGCTCTTTTTTGGAGTAAAATCTCCATTTTGCCATTTTTATTTCGAACAATCCACACATGGGCAGTTCTATGTCTCTTTCCTTCTCTGTGTGCAACTTCTCGTGCAACTTTCTCACCTGTAGGGTTACCGTTTTCATCTACTACATCTAAAAATTCCATATGAAAAACCTCGCATTCCGTGATTGCAGTACCCCATCACATTTCTATTATTAAGTTCAAGAATAACTGCTTAAATCATCAATATCTATACCTTTTTTATCGTCATAATAATCCTATCCCATTATATTATAAATCGTCAACTAAAACACCCCTATAATCTTGTATTTTAATAGCATTTTTTTATTTAATCCTACGTTTTTTACGATTTAAGTGTAAAAAAGTTCCAAAAAACGCTCATGTGATTTTTTAGTTTTCACATGAGCGTTATATGATTTTCTAGTTATAAATAGCTTTTCTTTGAGTTTAAATCAAGTTTTTAAAGTTCGTATAAATAGATTTAATATAGAGGTCTATACAATCTCTATATATGTTTTTACAATTTCTATGCTAATTTATGCAATTTCTGCTCCACTTGGCATATCTTTTTCTGGTTTCATTAATGCTAGGTTGCCTTCTGCATCTTCTGCACAAAGTAACATTCCTTCTGATAAAACTCCAGCAAGTTTAGCTGGTTTTAAGTTGCATAATACCATAACTTTTTTACCAACCATTTCTTCTGGTGTATAGTATTTTCTGATTCCAGATACAATCTGTTTAATCTGGCTTCCTACTTTTACCTGTGAACAAAGAAGTTTCTTTGATTTTGGAACTGCTTCACATGCAATAATTTTTCCAACCTGGAACTGCATCTTTCCAAAGTCTTCAAAAGTAATTTCATCCTTAGACTCAATATCAATTGCTTCTTCATCATCAGAAGACTCTGCTGTTTCTGGATTTTCTGCTGCAAATTCTTCTTTTTGTTTTGCCATAATCGCATCTACTTTTTCTTGAACTTCTTTTTGGTCTAATCTAGCAAATAACATTTCAGGTTTTTCTACTACTTTGTTTCCACTTTCATATAAACCAAACTGATCTAATTCATCGAAATCACGAATTGTTGTGTTAAGCTGTGCAACGATTTTATCAGCTGTTTCAGGTAAGAAGCTGTGAAGAATACTTGCACCAACTGTAATAGATTCAACTAAGTTATATAAAACTTCTGATAATCTATCCATTTTTGCTTCATCTTTTGCAAGAACCCAAGGTGTTGTTTCATCTATATATTTGTTGCAACGGCGGAATAAGTTAAATACTTCTGTAATTGCATCTGCAACTCTAAGTTTATCCATCTTATCTTGTACTTTTTGTCTTGTAGTAGAAACAACTTCTTTAAGAGAAGCATCAACTTCTTCTTCGACACCTGTTTTCTTAATAACTCCGCCAAAGTATTTATTACTCATAGAAATTGTTCTATTTACAAGGTTACCAAGAATATTAGCAAGGTCTGAGTTATATCTTTCAACTACTAAATCCCAAGTGATTACACCATCATTTTCAAATGGCATTTCATGTAATACAAAGTATCTTGTAGCATCTACACCAAATAAATCTACTAAATCATCAGCATAAATAACATTTCCCTTTGATTTAGACATTTTTTCTCCACCCTGTAATAACCATGGATGTCCAAATACTTGTTTTGGAAGTGGTAAATCAAGTGCCATTAAGAAAATAGGCCAATAAATTGTGTGGAATCTTACAATATCCTTACCTATTAAATGCAATTCTGCTGGCCAATTTTTGTTGAATAATTCTGAAGATCCATCTGGATCGTATCCGATTTTAGTAATGTAGTTTGTAAGCGCATCAAGCCATACATATACTACGTGTTTTGGATCAAAATCTACTGGGATACCCCAATCAAATGATGTACGTGACACACATAAATCTTGAAGTCCAGGTAATAAGAAGTTATTCATCATTTCGTTTTTACGGCTTACTGGCTGGATAAATTCTGGATGTTCATTAATATAATCAATTAATTTATCAGCATATTTACTCATTTTAAAGAAATAAGCTTCCTCTTTTGCAGGTTTTACTTCTCTACCACAGTCTGGGCATTTTCCATCTACAAGTTGAGATTCTGTCCAGAATGATTCACATGGTGTACAGTAAAGACCTTCATAAGAGCTCTTATAAATGTCTCCCTGGTCATATAATTTTTTGAAGATTTTTTTGACGCATTTTTCATGATCTTCATCTGTAGTTCTGATGAAATTGTCATATGAAGCGTTTACTAAATCCCAGATTCTATGAATTTCTGAAGAAACTTCATCGACATACTGCTTAGGTGTAATTCCTTTAGCTTCTGCCTTTTCTTCAATTTTTTGACCATGTTCATCTGTTCCAGTCTGAAAATATACATCATAACCTTCTGCTCTTTTATATCTTGCAATTGCATCAGCAAGAACAATCTCATATGTATTACCAATATGAGGTTTTCCTGAAGCATATGCAATGGCTGTTGTCATATAATATTTACCTTTGTTTGTTGCCATAATGACTCTCCTTTGTCTCTTATTGCCTCTCGGCGTAAAATAAAAATAAAATAAAAAAAGCCTCCTGTTTATAACAGAAGACGAATTATCGCGTTACCACTTCTTTTTACCTGTTTCTCACAAAACAAGCCTCATTGAGTAAAAAATAAACCATGCATACCAGATGACGCTATACTTTTATATACCTTTGTTTAAATATATGCTATTTTTATATTCTACTCACTCGCTATAACAGGCGACCCTGTCAGAACCTATCTCTTAAATAACAAATATAATATAATATAATGTAATGTAATTTAATTAAATATATAAATTATACTTAAAATCACATAAAGCTATAACTTCATATCATAAAAAAGTTCAGTTCCACCGCTCCAAAACCATCTTCTTAATGTAGTTCTACTTCCTTTTTCACCACATAAGGACTCTCTTTGCTAGCTCTACAAAAATACTCTTTTCTTCATTGCGTTTTCATACTATTTTAGAGTACCATTATGCCCTTTAAAAGTCAAATAATTATGTTTCAATTTTTTTATGTTATTGCCAAAAAATTCTTTTTCTTGTACAATTATTCCGATATAAAATCATATAATTTTTTTTAATAAAAGGAGAAAAAATAATGCAAAATTTTTTGCCAACTATCAGCTCCATTCCATCGCTGATTTTTTGCCTTGTTCTAGGCCTAGTATGTTTAATTGGTGGAGCAAATTTATTTGTATCTGGAAGTTCTAAAATTGCGACAAAATTCAAAATTCCTCCTATGATTATAGGACTTACAATTGTTGCCATGGGAACAAGTTTACCAGAAACAGCTGTAAGTGCAACTGCTGCTCTTGCAGGACAAAATTCTCTTGCCATTAGTAATGTTCTTGGTTCAAATATTTTTAACCTTATCGTTGCTATTGGTATGTGTGCACTTATACGTCCAATTTTAGTAAAAAAAGAGGTTACTTCAAGAGATATTCCTTTTTCACTTTTTGTAACAATATTACTTATTGTGTTAGGAGTTATAGGACACGGACTTAACCGTGTAGACGGTATAATTTTATTAGTTATATTTGCCTTTTACCTTAGATCTCTTGTAAAACAGGCCAATGTAAATAAACCAGCTGATGATAAAAACGAAACTATAATTTCTGAAAATAATGCAAATACTAAAGGAAAAATTCTTTCTTCCATATTTGTATGCATTTTATTTATAGTCATTGGCATTATTGCTATCATTTATGGTGGCGAAGCTGTAATTTATAGCTGTAAAACAATTGCTTTAAACTTCGGAATGTCTGAAACTTTAATCGGACTTACTATCGTTTCAATTGGAACAAGCTTACCAGAACTTGTAACTTCTGTAGTAGCCGCTTGCAAAGGCGAAGTTGATATGGCTCTTGGAAATGCAATTGGTTCTAATATCTTCAATGTACTTATGGTTTTAGGACTTTCAGCAACTATTTCACCTATGGGCTTTGAAGCATTCAACCTAATTGATTCCATTACACTAGTTGCACTTACTATAATTACATCTATCTTCTGTAAAACAGAGGATCATCTTTCTCGAAAAGAAGGTGCATTTATGCTTATTATGTATGTTGCATTTATGTTTTACATTTGTAATAGATAAGGTAAAAAATTTTTATTTCTATAATGAAGAATTTCAGTTGACATATATTTTCATTTGTGTTTAAATGAACTTAATCAACTACAAATCTTATATTGATAAAGCAATAATAAGGAACAAGTAAGTATTTATGACATCTACAGAAAATTACCGGTTGATGAGAGGTTTTAGATTAATTAATTACTGAATACATCCTTTAGCATTGCACTGAACGGTTTTTTACCTATTAGGCTGCAACGGATTGGTGCTCGTTATTGCACTAAAGTGTTGATTGACACTTACAGAGGCATTCTTAGCAATAAGTATGCAAACAAAGGTGGTACCGCGAGTTATCTCTCGTCCTTTTTTAAGGACGGGAGTTTTTTTATTTTATAAAACTTTATGTGTCAATTATATTATCGTTAATTGACACTTATCTAAATTTAATATTATCAATTTTATGGAGGAAAAAATGACAGTATATGACGAATTAGTTGCCCGTGGACTTATTGCCCAGGTAACAGATGAAGAAGAAATCAAAGAATTAATTAACAATGGTAAAGCAACTTTCTACATTGGTTTTGATCCAACTGCTGACAGTTTACATGTAGGACATTTTATGACACTTTGCCTTATGAAACGTTTACAAATGGCAGGAAATAAACCAATTGCCCTTATCGGTGGAGGTACAGCTATGATTGGTGATCCTTCTGGTCGTACAGACATGCGTCAGATGATGACTCCAGAAACTATTCAGCACAACGTTGATTGTTTCAAAAAACAAATGGCTCGTTTCATTGATTTCTCAGATGGAAAAGCTATCCTTGCTAACAACGCTGATTGGCTTATGGACTTAAATTATGTTGACGTTTTACGTGAAGTTGGACCACATTTTTCAGTTAATAGAATGCTTACTGCAGAATGTTACAAGCAACGTATGGCTCGTGGTTTAAGCTTCCTTGAATTTAACTACATGATTATGCAAAGTTTCGATTTCTATACATTGTTCCAGAAATACGGATGTAACCTCGAATTTGGTGGAAATGATCAGTGGAGCAACATGCTCGGTGGTACAGAACTTATCCGTCGTAAACTCGGAAAAGATGCTTACGCAATGACAATTAACTTACTTCTTAATTCAGAAGGCAAAAAAATGGGAAAAACTGTAGGCGGTGCTGTATGGCTTGACCCAGAAAAAACTTCACCATTTGAATTCTTCCAGTATTGGAGAAATGTTGCAGATGCAGATGTAATCAAATGTATGAAGATGCTTACATTTATCCCTCTTGAAGAAATTGAAGCAATGGAATCATGGGAAGGTGCTAAGTTAAATGAAGCTAAAGAAATCCTTGCATTTGAACTTACTAAACTTGTTCATGGAGAAGATGAAGCAACAAAAGCAAAAGAAGCTTCTCATGCATTATTCTTAGGTCAAGGTTCCGATGAAAACATGCCTAAAGTAACTTTAACTGAGGAAAATCTTCTTGATGGAAGAATCGATATCATGGGAGTATTAGTTGCTGCAGGACTTGCGAACACAAGATCAGATGCTAGACGTGCTGTACAGCAAGGTGGTGTTTCTGTTGATGGCGAAAAAGTAACTGACATTAAAACATTCTACACACTTGATGATTTTTCTGATGAAGGAAAAGTTGTGAAACGTGGTAAAAAGAAATTTGCTAAAGTTTTAGCTTAATTGTTGAATTTTATCATTCTAATCCTTTTATCTATGAAATAGCTTGCTATAAGAATTTCAAAATTATTAAATAAAGAATATTTTCATCAATAGTAGCAAAAATAAAATAACATTTTGCTACTATTGATTTTATTTTATATATAATGTTATTATTAATTTATGGAGGTAATGTTATGAAAAAAATTCTAAAATTTGTAGGAATATCAATAGGAATATTGTCAATATATTTTATGCTTAGCATCAATTTACAAAACATCTCTATCACTAATAATTACAAATGCTTAATGATTATGACAAACGAAGATGTGCCTATAAACAAAATGCTTAATGTCGCTCAAAGCAACAATTTGACATTTCAAATACGCAATTTCGTTCAATACGGTTTTTTTAATAGGACTGTAAAAATAGAAGCAATAAACCCTACAAACAAAATCAAATTAGGAAAACAAAAATCCCTTTTACCCAACAAAAATATATACATATCAAAATACAAAAAGGAAAATAAACGAAAAACAAACATTTTTTTTATAGAACCTAACAGCAAAAACGATTTAGATAACATTCAACACATTTTAAGTTCTAATGATATTAGCGCATCTTATTGCAATAGTGACAATTTTCACCTTGGTTATAACTTATTTTTCCAAAGCAACATCATATTTGTAATTGTGTTATCTTTAATTACGGTATTTGCTACTCTAATGCATTATATTTCTCGTAATAAAGAAATCGCAGTTCTAAAAATAAATGGTAAATCTACATTTTCAATATCCTTATCTTTATATAAAAAAGAACTTTTAACTACCCTCAAAGGAATATTGATAATTATAATACCATTTTCCATTTATATACTTTTAAAAGATGCATCACAACTTTTATACTATTTTGAATTGGTAGGCATTATTTCCTCACTAACCTTGCTTATATATTCAATTATAGCTTTATTAGGTTTGCCATATATAAATTTTCTCAATGTAACTACAAGTGTAAAGAACAATAGAAATAATACTGTTATATATCTAATATTACTTTTATTTAAAATAGTATTAACTACTACTTTGTTTATAAATATAATGAACGTTTTTAGCAGTAGCAAGGAACTCTACTTAACATTAAATAATTCTAATTCTATAAATAAATTTAGTTTATATGAATTAAATATAAGAAATTATAAACCTTCAACAGCAAACAAGAAATTGACTACTTATATTTCAAATTTCAAAACCGGGATTTACCGTTTTGAATATTGTCCTGAAGAAAATATTGATAAAAATTATACCATTGATGTTAATGACACGGAAGATTTGAATTTTCATAGTATCAAGGCATCTTCTAATCTGTTACCAAAACTAAATATAAAAGATAACAACAACAACGGAATAACCCTCTCTCCTTCAAAAAATTATCTTTTAATTCCCCAAAAATATTGGGCAGATAGAAATATTATCAAAAAAAATTATAATTCAAATACAGAGTATCAATGTATATGTATAAAAGACAATCAAAAAATTACAAATTTTACTGACCCTAGTTGCTATTCATATAACATGATATTATCATTAACACCTTTAAAATCCAACTTTTCTATTTCATCTGACCAAAAAATATTTATGACAAAAGAAAAGGCTAAATTGATAAATAGAGAAATAGACAAACTAAAAATTGAACATGCTTCAATTAAAGCAAGCCCCCTCAGTGATGAACTTAACGAAACTACTGGAACTATTAAATATTCTTTACTGACTAATACAATATTTTTAGTAATACTCTTAGTTACTGTTGCTGTTGTTAATTATGTGAGTATTCTTTCTTATTATGAAATAAAAAAGAAAATGCTTGCAATCGAGAATCTTCTAGGCCGAAGTAACCTAAAAGAAATTAGTACATTTTTGATTATTAACGGAATTATCACATTAATTATAAGCTTAGGTATCAATCCTTTCTTTATTCTTTTAATAATTCCTGAATCCATCGTATTTTTAATGATTCTACAAGCTAAGTCATTTAAAAATACTACACTTATTTTAAAAGGAGAATAACAAGATGAAAGCTATTGTTTTAAAAAATATAAAAAAGAATTATAACGAACATGTAATTTTAGATAATTTTAACCTAGAAGTTGAAGATGGTGACTTTGTCGGCATAAAAGGAAATAGTGGTCGTGGAAAGACTACTCTTCTAAACATTATTGGTCTACTAGAAAAGGCTGAAGGTACTATTAAAATATATGGTGAAACTATAAACTTTTCAAACAAACGACAAAAACTAAATATCTTAAAAAATACAATTGGATATCTCTTCCAAAATTATGCTCTTGTTGACGATTTAACTGTATACGAAAACTTAAAAATCGTCTTAGAAAAGAAATCGAAAAAAACTGCAAAATCACTAATGATAGATGCGTTAAATAAAGTTGGATTAAATGAAGACATTTTATTCAAAAAAGTATGTACATGTTCTGGAGGTGAACAACAACGCATAGCCATTGCTAGATTGATTCTAAAAAAATGCAAATTAATCTTAGCCGATGAACCTACTGGCAGTTTGGATCCTGAAAACACACAAATCGTTATGAATCTTCTAAAGCAGTTAAACAATGAAGGTAAAACTGTATTGTTAGTTTCTCACGATTATGATGTTATAGCAAATTGCGAACACATAATTGAATTGTAAATAAAAATTAAGGGCGTATAGGTGAATTTATTTCATCTTACGCCCTTTTTAGCTTAAAATTATAGTTTTATCTCATATTTATAAAATATTTTTTCAAAAGGAACAACATATACTATTCCAGCCAAAATTATTTCTATAATGCATTTAATTATTGAATCTATTTTCAAAAAGTTAACCGTAAATACAATAACTTGTATATAAATCACGACGCAGCCCATCGCAAAAGGCTTAAAAACTTCTCTTTTTCCAAGTTTTTTTATTAATACTTCCCATGTTTTTCTATTATACATTTCAGTAAATACATAATATAATACCGTGTTACCCAATACCAAAATCGTAGCATTAAAATTATTTACATATAAATTATACATTTCTGTCATTATGAAAACAGTAAAATATTGAAGCCGCGTTTTAAAGGCTAATCTTCCAAGCTCATTTGAAACAATCCAATGCTTTTTTTCACAGCCCATTGCTTTTTTAAATAAATAATTCTTATATGTATTATCATAATCATCCATATACTTTTCAATCTGTAATTGGACACATGCCATATAAACCATAAATATACTTTCATAAATAATTATTATATTTTGTTTGAAAAATAATACAACTCCTGCTCCAATTATAAAAGTCAGATTTTCTTGTAACACTAAAAAATTATATCTATATAAATAACTTTGATTGTAATCTCTTATACATGAAATTTTCCTTGATTTTTTTTAACTTTATTAAATCCACACGACGTATAAAAATCTTTTACCAAAATCACTATAACAACTAACATGGCAAAAAAATTAATCACCAACAGTTTTATATTGAAAAATACTAATAAACTCTCCAGAAAAAACCAAAAAAACATAAAATGTATTGCATAATAATTATTTTTTAAATATAAATACATTAAATATTTTATTTTATTTCTTGTAACCATAAGTATTTTTTTGCTTCTAGTCTCTTTATACTGTTCCACTGTTTTTAACCAATATTGATTTAAAACAGAGAAAATCATCAATACCTCAACACCTATAATAATAAAAAAATTGCATACACTTGTCATTAAAGCATATGAAAAAATCAAATATAATAAACCTATTGTTATGCCTATTATATTATCCATGACAAAATATTGTTCTTTCGATAAATTACTTTTTGAAAATCTCCAACGATATAATTGTATCAGTTTTAGCATCTTTAAATACATTTTTCCTCCAAAAAAATATGTACTGATTTAAACAATCAGTACATATTGATTAAAATAGTCCTATCAAAAAAATAACTACAAATAATAAAATTGTTCGCTTTTTATAATCTTTATTAATTTCTTTTGAAATCAAAGTATATAACCCTGTGCAATATATTAAATTACTAATAATTCTTACCACTAAATTCAAAGTTGTCTATAAGTAATTCTAACTTTCCTTGATTTATGCGGTCTGGCGGTATGTCAGACCTTCCTTTATGTATCCTTTTCCCTTGTTTTTGCCCTTATGAGGTATCTACAAGGGAAAGTTATTATCTCTATCGAGATAATAAATGCTCCGCAAGGATGTGCAGAAATGCTGTTTGGAATATGTCAGCTAACGCTGACCTGCATTTCGCACCAAGTCTCGCAGGAGCTCGACTTGATTATAATTTTGTTGTTTTCATTATTGTCCGACTACCTTGTCTAAGAGTTTTGCAGATGCCCTCTTAGCTTCTCTGGTAGCGTGTGCGTAGACATTCATGGTAGTTCTCACATCTGAGTGACCGAGTAATTCCTGCACATCCTTTGGCTGTGCTCCATTAGAGAGCAGATTGGTTGTGTAGGTGTGTCTTAAAGCGTGAAAGTGAAAATTTTCAAATCCAGGGAGCTTTGCTTTGACAGCTCTACAAACCAGTCCAATAGTATTGGGAGATTCATAAGCTCCGTCAGGTCTGATACATACAAGGTTGATTTCCTGATAGTCCAGAGGAATGTCTGCTGTACCATCTAAGTGATACAATTCATAATGCACTCTGTTTTTCTCTTTGACCTCTTTGTAATAATTTCTCTGATAGAGTTCTCCGTACTTTAAGGGTTGCTTGCGCTGCTCCTTTTTGGCTTTTCGCAGGATTTCAGTTAGAGTATCACCAAAATCCACGATGCGGACTTTCTTTCTCTTTGTCGGTCCAATCTCTGTTTTGTGCCTTGCTCCATTGTAGCGGATACTTCGTCTTACAGTTAGATACTGTTCCTCAAGGTTAATGTCCTGCCATGTCAGTCCACATACTTCGCCAAGTCGTAAACCTGTAAAATACGCGATCTGAATCGGTAGGATAGCTGGCTTGTTTTTCTTTTCCAGATACTCCATAAGCTGTAAATACTGTTCATAAGTGATTGGAGTAGTGTCAAGGGGTTCTTCGTCTTCATCAGCGAATAAGTTTACATCATCCGTCTTTTTCTTTAGAACAATATACTGCATTGGATTGAAAGTAATAAGCTGCTTTGGAAATACTGCAAAGCGGAATGACTGTTGCAATACTGCCGAGAAAGAGTGGACATAATCTTTTGTATATCCCTTTGATTCAAAATCTTCAACCTTGCCACCGAATACCAGAAGATCAAAAAATGCCTGTAAGTGTTCAGCGGTTACAGTCTTTAGCTTTCTCTTGCTGATTGGATGCTGCTTGATTCTACCAAGAGCCTGCAAATAATTCTCAACTGTACCATTACTAAGCGTTCCAGTCTTTAATTCTTCCTCAGCCCACATATCAAGCAATTCGCCTAATGTGACATTTTCAGACTTTGCAACAAATCGCTTGGAATCGTAATCCTCCATAGCCTGTCTGAGCATCTTTTCTGTCTCAGCTTTACTTTCTGTGCCAGCGTATTCCTTTTGTACTAAGTTACCGCTTGCGTCCTCTACATAGAAGCGATAGTACCATTTCTTGCCTTTCTTTCTTACAGATCCTTTTGCCATAATTGTGACTCCTTTCGTTGTCGGCAATCAGAACTGATGAAATGCTTCTTGCGTGTAAGTATATCATGGTTCCGTCTGCCATACTATACCGAATCGGGATCTTTTTCTGATAAAAGATTGGCTAGTCGATTTTTCGCTGTCTCAGGATTTTTGGAGTACAGTCTTACAATATCGCCCATATCGTTAAATGCGTTGACGGTGTGGGTGATTTCTCTAAGGAACATAATCTCATTGTATTCCTTATTGGATTCAAACCCCATTGTCTGGGCGAGTGCCTTGTTATCTGCATTTCCTTTGAAATTCTTACAAGCGAACTGGAATGAATCCACGAACAGATCGTATTCCTGTAACATCAGTAGTAGCAGGTCTTTGGAAAAGTCACTTTCGGACTGTTCCATATCGTAAGGGAGCTTATTCAGAATGGAAGTCATCACATCACGAATCTGTAATTCTCTTTTATCCGTAATGTCTGTTTCGTATTCGTCTGTCTCACCTTTCAGCCATTCCACAGATACATGAAGTGCATCTGCCAGACCTTCTAAGGTCATCTTCTTGGTGTTATCAATCGTTCCTGCTTCATATCTCTGAATGGTTGAGGCTGTCACGCCCATCTTTTCAGCGACATAAGGTTGGTTCAATCCTAACTCCTGTCTGCGGCTCTTTGCTCTGCTACCGATTATCTTTCGCAATTCTTTATCTTTTAGCATACTTGCGAACCTCCTTTTTCGGTATGTCATTACTATACCACATAACACGATATATTGCAATACGCAATTCAATAATAATTATCAAAATATCGCAACGCTTGACAAGACTAAATAAATGCAGTATAGTTACCGTACAAAGAAATTGCGTAACGCAAGTTTTGAAAAGGAAATAAAATGCACAGGACTTGTAATCCTACGCAGGAATGGGGTGATATAATGACAGAATTAAAGTTTGCTCTCTCCATTGAAGAAGCTGCCGACTACACGGGTATCGGAAGAAACACTCTTAGAAATCTTGTGGAATGGGAAAAGCTGCCAATTCTTAGAGTTGGAAGAAAAATCTTAATCCGCAGGGAACGATTAGACGAGTTTCTGATTCTCAATGAGGGGAAAGATTTACGAGACAGACACGCAGTAAAAGCGGTCAAGGGAAACTTGAAAAATGAATAAGGGACAGTCCTAAGACCATCCCTCTGGTATGTATCTGACTTAAAGCCATGATATACCTACACGCAAATAGATTATATCACGGGCAAGTCCTCAGATACAACCAGAACTTTTGGAAAATGAGGACAAGATGAATGTGAATGGGTGCAATCGTCCACCCAGATGGTAGGACAAGTCCACCCAAGATGCAAAAGGTGTTATGAAATGTCCACACACTTCAGAAAATAAGATAGGTGCAATCATCCACCCAAGTGGTAGGACAAGTCCACCCAACTTACAAAAGGTGCTGTGAGTTAATAGTAAAAAGCTCTATTAAAATCAAAATGTAATAGAATAATGCACTATTAAAAACGGATTTTAATAGTAAATTCTTTTATTAACATCATCTGATACTGACGAACTCAAAGAAAAAATCGCAGATACAGGTTAATAGTAAAATCCACTATGAAAAAGGAAATGTAATAGAGTAATACACTATTAAAAAAGAAATTTAATAGGAATT
This sequence comes from Lachnospiraceae bacterium C7, assembly GCA_900113385.1. Taxonomy (GTDB): domain Bacteria; phylum Bacillota; class Clostridia; order Lachnospirales; family Lachnospiraceae; genus Roseburia. The sequence goes on along the minus strand of FOPE01000013.1, from coordinate 3,804 downwards.
TTTACTACCACTTTCTTGCCAGATACAGTTTAAGAGCAAGCAAAGTAGCACAGTGCTATTGTCAGGGTGAAAATGCTAACGAATCGTGCTATTGTTTTGCCGATTTTAATAGCATAAGTGCTATTGTTTCAAAAATGGTCAAAAATCAACAATAGTAAATGTGCTATTGTTTTCATAAAAACTGCTATTGTTTCGCTGATTTTCATAACAGTTCTTCTATCATTCCCATCAAAAAAGGGAGTGCCGGATACGGCACATAAAAAGTGTGCCATTTAAGGCACAAAATTAGGTGCTGAGGGAACAGTTACAGCTAAAAGTGGACTTCATAGACAAGCCCTCGGCGTTTGAGAGCGAAATACACCCATCGCACAAAACTTCGTTTTGTACTCTGTGTATTTCGCTCTGCGAGGCTTAGCCGCCGACAGGCGGATGTGTTCGCAAGATGAGTGCCTATGCACTCGCTCACAGGGAAAGTTTACTACTCACATCTCATCTATCTTATCTGTCCTCTTTTCCAAGAAATGAATCTGGGAAAGGAGATACACTATGCCAAGAAATTCATTTGTGCAGATGTCAAAGCTCCATAATGTTCGTGGAAGAATCTATTATATCTCCAGTAACAAGAAACAGGAAAATCTCTATGCGGTATATGAAACCACAGACCGAAAATTTTGGACGGAACTTGCCAAGTGCAATCAGGCAGAATTTAAGAAAAGCGGTACTGAGGGGAAATGTATCGAAGCAAGAGAAATAATTATTGCTTTGCCAGAATCCTTTGTAGATTATTCGCCCGATGGACTGCTAAAGTATATGACGGATAAATTCAAAAATCGGTATGGTGTTGACTGTATTGCAGCACTCCACCACAACAAGAGAAAGACGAATTATCATATCCATCTTATCTTTGCAGAACGAAATTATCTTGATGAGCCGATAGAAAAGATTGCCACCAGAAATATGTTTTATGATGAAAAAGGGAATCATGTCCGTACCAAGAAAGAAATCCTAGACGAGAATGGACATATCCGCAAAAGGTGTAAGGTCATCAAGAAAGGCGAAGTCTATGAAAGACAGATATTTACCATTAAGGATAAACGCTTCAAACAGGAAAATTTTTTAGATGAGGTTAAGGAATATTACACCGATCTGATGAATGGACTTGTAAAAGACGAGAAAGAAAAACTGGCTGTATTCAAGCGTGGGGATGTTTACCTTGCCACTAAAAAAATCGGGAAGAACAATCCAAAAGAACAGGCAATCAAAAATTCCAATGACATGGTAAAGGCTTGGAATAAAACTGTGGATCAGGCTCTTGTTACTGGTATTACGAGAGAAGAAATCATAACAGTTAAAAAAGAACAGGTTGTAGATAAGGTACAGCAATCCATCAAGGAAAGAGGTCACGATAGAACTTTTTTGTTTATGATATTATTCAATGCTGTGGAATTTTTGGAGAAGCTGATTCGGGAGTTTATTTTGAAACTGGAACTACGAAAAGAGAAAAAGGATGTTGTGGTATTTTCTGACCATATACAGGAACAGCCTGTTAAGAAAGAAACATTTGTACCAAAAAGGGTTGCAGAGCCAAAAGAAGAAAAGCCTGCTATTCCCCCTAGACCGAAAGCTCCTGCATCACTTCTAAAATGGAATCAGATGTTGGAAGCTAATGACAGGCTTAAAAAACAAAATCAAGCAATATTCAAGGTAGAATCAGATCGAAATGATGTCTATATGGAATTAGCAAAATGTACTGGTATCTTCAAGGCAGGTAAAAGGAAAAAGTTGCAAGAGGAATATGATAACCTCACAGAAAAGGTTGACAATATGAAATCCCGACTAAAAAAAATCGTGCAGGAATATGGTTATAAAACAGTGGATGAGTTTTACCGATTATACAATAATGCTTCGTCTGATTACTACGATTACAAGGAAGAAGTAAAGAAATGGGAATCACAGTATGGAGAAAACTCACTCCATAGAAAGTTGACAGAGAAACAAGCCGAGGTCAAGAAAAGGCAGGAAGAACGGGGATATATCTACAATCCACCAATGAATGGAAGGGCTCGATAATTAATTTATAAGACCGCCAGCAACACAGTGTTTTATATCGTACCATATTGCGCTGTGTTGTTTGGTACGGGTTAAGTTTTTGATAGTATATGCCGATATTTAAATATAATAACAGGAAATGCAGTCTACCAAAACATGATTCTTGTAACCCAAGTAAAATTCAAACTTCTTTTCATTGGCTTGATTGGAAGCGGTATGAACACCAAGTTTACGGTCCTTATCAGCTTTTGGCTGGGTAGAAGGGTTAAATTTATTGTTTAAAAAGGATTTCGGATTGTTTTGGGAAGTATTGGTAGCAATCGGGGGGATCTAAACCGATGAAGGAGGTATCAATAAGTCCTTTATCAGCGAGAGCCAACACCTGAGACTGCATGATATTCGTAAGAACTTCATGAGAAAACCTACTAGGGAAACGATCAAAAGTCCAATAAGAAGGCAATGGACAGGTAATATCAAATCCACAATAGTGAGCAATGATGAGATTATTATTTAAATAGTCAACAAGCTCAGAAATCTATTCGCATTTCATGACAATAAGAGCGGAAATCATGGAATGATTAGAAAACTCCCGTTCTACCAGTTTTTGGATACTCAGGAATGAAAGAGCGAACAAGGTTTAGAACAAGGTTTAGAAAAAGGGAATCATAAAACTTAGCTACAGGCTGAGAGGTAAACAGGCGGTTGTCCTGTAAAATTTCTTGACGATAGATAACAATCAGCTCCTTTCGGTAGTTTGTTTGTGATAATTCAATTATACCATATGGAACTGATTGTTACTATAAATTTAATAGTAATTAAGAGGGTTGCTATGCCTCGCAAACCAGCGTAAACACAGTATGTGTGGAGTTTTGCCCATGGCTATGAATGAATTATCTATGTAGGTGATTGACACAAAAAGGTAATAAGAACTGTTAACTAGAGAATATTTTTATGGAGGTTTATATGAGGAATTTTATTAAAAAATGTGCAGGTATTATTTCAATTATTTCTCTTGGTGTCTATGCACTAGGAGAACCAACATATGTGAATGCGCAAAATGCTGATTCTAAAACAATGTCTGATGTGATAATACAAAGTAGTAATGATAAGGTTGAAAATCTAACAATAGGCGATATATATCCAGAAATACATGAGGATAGTAATAACATTGCTGATTTTTCAATTAATGGTAATAACAGAACATATTCTGGTAGGAAACTAGTGATTGGTGGTTATCGAACACTCGCTACAACAGAAACACCAGAAAATACAAATCCTAATTATGCCTATGTGGTTGAAAATGGAAATATTGTTCAAGGGGAATTGACTCAAACTAATGAAATGAGATGGTATGCTTTTTCTGCTAATGATGTGACAAAGATTTCAATTTTTGCACAATCTGTTGCAGAGACAATATGAAGTGACCTCACAATTGTAGATTCGTGGATTTACCTGTAAGATATTAATTGAAAAAACAATATCAGGTAACAGGGATTACCGCATACAATAGGAGGTCACATATGAATAGTATAGTTTATGTTGGGATGGATGTCCATAAGGAACAGTACACACTTTGTTGTTACAGTTACGAAACAGATAAGGTTGAATATAAGCAGACAATACCATCAGATTACAAACTTGTTCTTAAATACATGGAGCAGGTTCGCTCCAGATATGATGGAGAAGTTACATTTGTTTGTGGATATGAAGCAGGATGTCTTGGATATTCCTTATATCATCAATTAAAAGAGCATG
>FOPE01000052.1 GCA_900113385.1 Lachnospiraceae bacterium C7 | reverse complement strand
TGTTCATTGCCGCCATATTGTGTTGTACTACCATAATTGTTTCCTCCTTGAAAATAAATCCTTGGCATCCTTGCCATTTTACTGTTGTAACAAATTACTTAAAATTCAATAAGTATTTTTAAAAACAAATAATAACTTTTACATCTTATATTTAGCGCGCCTATAAGATTATTTACATCTTTGTAAGTGTGAAATCCTTTCTAACACCTACACTTTATATATCGGTCTTTCAACCTAATACTTTATAGCAAAAGGAAAATTTTTCCTTGAACTAACTATTTTTTATTATCCATAAATTGTGGATCAATATAATTAGTCATTTTCATATTCTGACTATACTTACTAACTACAGACTTATTGGCCCTTATAGTCCTAGCCTGCTTTTTTATGGTTGAAAACTTATTAGTCATAAGTTCTTTATTTCGTATTTCTTGGGACTGAATTTGCACACTTTTATCCGTAATGCGTCTAATACAGCCTTGCATTTCATGTATTTGTTCCGCATACATTTGACGATTGTTCATAATTTCATCCTTAACCCTATCAAACAAATCTTGAAATCCTTCGTCAAGCATATTAAGTTCATCAATACATTTAGACTTTTGCTCAACAATAGCATCAAAATCATCCGGCGTAAGTTTTGAGTTTAACAATTCATCTCTTTGTAAGTCATCAAATTCAATTATTCTATCTAAAACCAATTCTTTTTTTCGTAAACTTTGTAACATAATCTCTATGTACGTCTCTTGCATTTTAGACTCCCTTATGTTCTTTGTTTAAGAAATCCCTTCTATTTCTCCACCATATGAGCTCTCTTCATAACCTCTTTCCATGTATCCCTCATTTTGCGGAGATGAGTTAAAACTTCTTCTAAGATTTCTGCATCCTTATCCGCGTTAGCTTCTCTTAATCTACGTAATAAATACACGTAAACATTATCAAAATCCTGCGCAACTGGATATTTTCTATCCAAACTTGCCTGTAATTCTTCGATAATTCGTTCTGTTCTCATTATATTATCATGAGCCTTAACTATGTCTTTTTTCCTTCCAGCTTCTTTATCTTCTTCTAATGCTGCTATGGCAATATTTGTAAATTTAATTGCTCCTTCATATAGCATTAAAATTAATTCTCCTGGTGATGCTGTCATTATTTTATTGTTTGCATAAGCTGCATATCCATTATTTGGAACCATGTAGAAGCCTCCCAATTTTTTTATTATAAAACTTTTTTTGTTACACTAATATAATCGGCTTATTTCCGACTATTACTTAGTTTATAGGGGCATCGTTCATTATTTTTTAATAATGCTTACAATGCCCCTTAACATGCCCTCTATTTTGGACGTTTGCATAGAATCATTTTATAAACTAATGGCTAAGCCAATTTTCTCCTAACGTGATCCAAACATGTTAGTAAATGAACTACTTGAACTTTGAAGTTTAGCAAGTGCTTGCTCCATATTTGAGAACTTTTTATAATAATAATCTTCTTTTTCTGCTAAACGATCTTCCCATTCTGATATAAGTTTACTGTAATTGTTATACTCTTTATCTAACTGCTTATCATTGTAAACTTTATATGCAGAATTCATAGTAGTACTCTTCATTTTTTTATCTATATTTGTATATAGATTTGATGTAAGCTGTTTCATAAAGTCAATTACAGTATCTGGATCATCTGTAATAGCCTTCATTAATTTGTCTGTATTTCCTGCTGTTTTATCGTCATCTTCATCACCATCAATATGGAATGCGTTCTGCTCATTTTCTGCCGCACCCATAATTCCAAGTGTATGAATACCAAAACTGCTTAAAGAATAGCTCTTTCCATCAATCGTATAGGATTTTTGCATTGAATTTTTCATAATAGATGTAATGCTATTTAAAGAAGAGTCATTTCTTAAGAGAGAGTCTTTTATCTTTTTCTCCCATTTTTCTACTTCTGTATCTGACATTGCATCTTTTTCTTCATCTGTTAATGGCTCATAGCTTCCAGCTGATGGTGCATTATATAATGATGTCATCTCATTAATTACAGAATTGTATTCTGTCAAGAAATCTTTTATCTTGTCATACAATCCTTGCGAATCGGTATTCGTTGTAATAGTAATAGGACTATCCTCAGCAGTTATTGCTTGTGCTGTAATAGAAAGACCATTAATTGAAAAAGTATTTGAGCTTCCTTCAAATTCTACCCCGTTTAATTTAATCAAGGCATTCTGACCTTCTATCTTATTACCATTTGATATTCCAAGGTTATTTAATAAGCTTGTACCAGAGTCATCTGCTGCAGTAATTGAAAAATCAGAATCTTTTCCACCTTGTAATGCACTAATAAAAATCCTATTATTAGATTCATCAAAATTAGCACTTAAGCCTGCACCTTTTATTTGGTTTACAAATTCTTGAACTGTAGAGTCTGCATTTAAACTAATTGTAGTTTCTTTAGCATCTGCACCTTTTCCAGTTGTAACTGTAAGATTAGTATCTCCAGTCACTCCAAGCTCACTAAGTTTAGTAGATCCTTTCACACTACTATCAACTTTTGCACCTGTTAAATATGCAGTTTGCGAAAGTTTTTTTACTTCAAGACTCTGCGTTCCATTAATGGCATCTGTTGAAGCACTTACAGTTGCTTTTGTTGTATCTGAAACCGTTGTCTTTTTTAATGTATATGCACTTGAATATTTTAAATTTGACACACTAGTATATAAACTGTAAATCTTTGAATTTAAAGATTTCCATGCATCTCTTTTCCAGTCTACCTTTGTTTGCTCTTTTACATATTTGTCCTTCTTAGTACTATATGCTGAAACAAGTGCTTGAACAATTGCATCAGTATCAAGTCCAGAAGTCAATCCCGATAATCTAACTGGCATAATATATCTCCTTTACTATTCTCAAAACTTCAACTACATTTTTCGATCTAGGACAATACCTGCATTTTCCCAAACCTTTGCTATCATATCTAATGTTTCCTCTGGTGGAAACTCACGTAACACCTTTTTAGTATTTTTATCTATTATTTTTAAAGTCTTGTGTTTTGTTTCTTCGTGGATTCCATATACCACTTCTTTATCGTCAGCTGATAGTCTTCTTTTTAGTTCTTCAACTGCTTTTTTTGCTTGCTGACTTTCCATAGATTGAGAAAAATTATTTTCTTCTCCTTTCCCACCGCTGCTGCTTTCCTTTTTTGCAATGTCGGTTGTCCTTTTGGCAATCTCATTGGAAGCGGCCACGTTGGACGCATTTTGTAATTTAGGCTTAATTTGTGCCTTTCTTGCTGTGTTTGACGAACTTCCTTGTAACGTCGTTCCAGCTCCATAAACAGCTTCTAGGGCCATACTTCAACACCTCCATGTGATAAATAACTGCGCCTAACTCATCCTTTTGAGTTCACAAAAGGACAGATTCTACTAGTAATTTTATCGGCTATATTTTTTATAACTTTAGTACCAAAATGCAAAAAAAGCCGTAAGTGACAATTACTTACGACTTTTTCCTATAAAATCCATTTTACATAAGGTTATTTAATTCCATTTAATAAATTTGCACTAGAGAAAAACTATTTATTAACTTTCTCTTCCTTGCCAGTTCCCATAAGGCTCTTAAGAGCATCGATACTTTTAGCGCTAACTGATGCTTTATTCTCCTCTTTGATTTGAAGATAAACCTCTTCTCGATAGATAGGAACTTCTTTTGGAGCTGTAATGCCCACTTTAACTTGGTCTCCGCGAACCTCCAAAATAGTGACTTTGATATTGTTATTAATAACTAAAGATTCGCCTTTCTTACGTGTTAATGCTAACATATCTACTCACCTGCCTTTCCGTCCTTGCTGTCATCATTTGCTTTTTTGTCTTTGACAAGATCATAGATTTTAAATTTCACTGGGAAATCATCTTCTACTATTATTTGTACGCCTTTATGTGTATCTGCATTTATGACGATAGGCGCTTTTAAATTAATAGATAAATCCTCGATCTTAGAAGGTACCGTAACCGTTACTAAAATATACATATTCTCAGCGTTTAATTCTCCAAGCGGTGCCAAAATTTCTTCGTTAACCGTTGGATTATAATCCGGTATAACGGTCTGTGGAACCATTACAGGAAACGCTGTTTCAGGATCATCTAAGGATTGTAACCACATAATACTTGTGGCATTTTTTCCTTCCTCGGCTGCCTTTTCCTCATCATAAATCAAGGCAAACTTTTTAAAAAGTGGAAGCCCTATCATTCCCGTCTCCAAGGTAATGATTTTCTCATCTGCAATGTCAACTGTTCCAAATACTCTTGTTTCTGCCTTCATGGTAAATCCTCCTTCGTCTCCGACGACGTGTATTTGAAACGATGCCAAGCGTTTTTAGCGCTAATACTTCCTAACTGACAAGCATCGAATCATGCAAACCCATAATTCATAATAAAAGAAATCGATTAATTATACAACCTTTTTTTTATAAATAGTCTAAAAGTGTCTGCTTTCCAACTCTTGCGGCAGCAGTTAATGATGCTTGATACGCATTATTGGCTTGATAAAAATCAATTATGATATCTGATAAATCTCTATCATCATTGTTTGTTTTCAGCTCATCAACTGTTGTTTTTTGGTTTTCTACACGTGTCTTAATTAGTTTTAATCTAACTTGTGTACTACCTAAATTCGTTACTGCAAGATTAACTTTTTCTTCATATCCCTCAAAGTTTGTAATATATTGACTGTATGTCTTTTGCAAGTTATCGTCTGCATATGCCGCTTCTTTTTTTGCAGCCTCTAGGTATGTCTTTAAATTTTTCTGACTATCTTCATCTGCATACTGTGAGCTTTTTATCATGCTTTCGATTTTGTCAACTTTATCATGAGCCGAAATTGTCTCTTGAATGATATCAATCATATCGTTTACATCTCGCAGAATATCTGTACTAAAAATCTGGTCAGCCTGGGTGTTAATTGTAATTTGTGTATTTGCTGCCACTGTGTAATTAATAGTTTGGTCCTCTTTTGTATATTCAATAGCGTCAACAACTCCATTAGTTGCTATTTTTTCAGTTATATCTTTGCAATCATAATAATACTCTGGACGAACCTCACCTTTTTTAAAACCTTTTTTATTATATGTAATAGATGCATCATAGCTATACAATTTCATTTTTTCGGAAACATTTTTTCCTAAAATTACTTCCCCTGTATTGCCTATTACAACAATTTCATCGTCACCTACCACTTTTTTAGTTGATGCATTTTGCCATTCTGTCTCGTTCTTATAATACGAATAAGTAGCTCCTACAGAACTTGTTACATCTGCTCCTGTGCTATCTGTAAAAGTTAAGGTAGGCTCATCAAATTCTGTTGCATTTATACCGTCATCTACTACATTTATTCCATCATACGCAAGACGAAGTCTTGAATATGAATTAACCTCAGTATCTATACCCCCATCCTCAAGGAAAGTTTTACTTGCATCATCTGGGACTTTAGCTGCTGAAGTATAATATCTTTTTGTTTTTAAATCATCTTCTGTAAATTTTTGTGTTATCTCATACGTTGTTTCTTGCTCATCTTCTTTATACATGAGCTGACTAGTTGTTCTATATCCTGTAAAAACTGTTCTTCCAGCATAATCTGCATTTCCTTCAGCATATACTTGTTCAGAAAGAGCTGTAAGCTGTTTCCAAATTGTATTTCTATCTTCTGGAGTCAATGTATCGTTAGAACCATTTACGCACTGTGTTCTTATATCGGATAACAAGCTATTCATATTTTTCATTGCAGTAAATGTTACCTCAAGCCATGACTCTGCATCTGGAATGTTGTTGTCATTATACTGATTAAGATGATTTAAACTAGTTGCAAGTCTAAGTGATCTCATTGCAATTACTGGATCATCTGATGCCTTGCTAATTTTTTGCTGTGTTGTCATCTGAGTATTTAATCTATCAACATTAACTTTATTAGAGTTAACATTTGTCTTTGTCTTATTTACAATCATATTATTGGTAACTCGCATATAATTGCCTCCCTGTGTAATCCACTAAATCTTTTATCGACAAACTAACTTAAAACTTTACACAACGCCTGTTTCATTAATTAGCTTATTGTATATTTCAGCCATAACCGAAATCACTTTTGCTGCAAGATTGTATGCATTTTGAAACTTAATAAGGTTTAAAGCTTCCTCATCTTCATCTACCCCTGAAATAGATTGACGTTGTATATCAATTGAATTTGATAAATTCATATAATTAAGATTAAACACTTCTGTCTTTTGAGCTTCAATTGCTGCATCTGATAAAATTGTTTCAAGGAATGCACTACCCTTTTCACCTCTAAACAATGTAATATCTGATTGTAACCTCTTTAGCTCTATAACAACTTCTTGTCTATCTGGTCCATCAACAATCTTGTCCGTTGTTGCAAATCTACGTGGATTTTTTATATATTCATCATGAACTTTCATGTTTGCAATTGTCATGTTGTAATATGTGTAATCGTCAGATGTATATACTCCATCTGCATAAACGCCTTCTTTATTTACTTTGTCTGAGCTACAAATACTATTTGAATCTACCGATAAACTTGCGGCAAAAAATGTTCCTGCAGCATTACCATCTAAGTCAACACCTTCAAGCTCCATTGCATTAAACATTGAAGTAAATGTTCTTACAAACTCTGTTGCTTGTTGTTGATAATATGGAATTCCAAAAGTTTCAATGGAAAGTCCATTAACAGCTTTTGCGTTTAAATTCATCATATCAACTGCTTCTGCATCTGTGGCTAATAATTGTGGAACATATTCTTCACTTGTTACTTCATTTCCTGAAGGGTCTGTTGTAGTAATAGTTTTCTTTTCGTCTGGAATGTTAAAAGTAATAGTTTTTACTTTTCCGTCTTCAACTTCTGCTGACCAACCTGAATAACTATATTTTATATTACTAATATTTAGCACTCCACTTTTATCCATGAAAAAGTCATTAATAGAATCTTGACTTAAATTTTCAAGTGTGATTTTTGTAACATGATTTGCATCATCTCTAACTACACCATTTGATGTAACATTACCTTTTAAATTTTCGCAATTGTTTCCATCACGTTCTAACATAAGTGCTTTTAATTCACCACTTGCATTAACAGTTGTAACAGAAAAATCTGTTCCTAAATCTTTCCAAACTATATCGTAAAGTCCTTCTGCATCTGTTTGATTTAATTTGTATTTTCTAGGTACACATTCAAGTTCTCGATAATCATTTCCATCTACTAATACTTGTCCATTAATCTTTACCATGTAGTTTGTTCCGCCAAGATAAACATCTGGATCATTAGTATTAATAATTTTTGTTTCTAATGTACTAACGCTACCTATTTTAGCAAGTTCATCTATTAAAACAGCTCTCTCATCTCTAAGCTCGTTGGCACGTCCACCATTCATTTCAATCTGATTGATTTCTTTGTTAATTATCGAAATCTTTTGAGCAATGTTGTTAATATTATCAACATAGCTTTTAACTTCTTCATTACAATCTTCTTGAATACTTGTAAGACTTGTAGACAAGTTGTTAAAATATGTACACAAACTTTGTGCCTGATTAATAAACTGGTTTCTTACTGTAGTGTCCATATTACTCTTACTTATATCATCTAAATTATCAAACATAGTATTGAATATAGACGAAAAGCCATTAATTGTTTTATCATCTTTTAACAATTCCTGAACTTGATTTGCGTAATAAAGTTTCTTATCATATAGTCCATGTTTACACAAACTTTCCCAATATTTTTTATCATAAAAAACATTTCTTTCTTGGCTAATTTGTGTAACCTCTACACCTGTACCTACGCTTCCGTATTTTGCGGTCACTCGAATAGGATCTGTTGCTGCTAAAGTTGCAGTTTGTCTAGAATATCCCTTCGTTTTTACGTTTGACACATTATTGGCTGTAGTTGTAACCGAAGCTTGGAACGCACTAAGAGCGGATGCTCCGATATTTAATCCAAAAAACGTTGATGGCATAAACTTCCTCCTTTATTTGAGACCTGAAACAATGAGCTCTGTCATCTCACTGATTACAGTTATAAATCTACTTGAGGCATTATAAGCTGACTGATATTTAATAAGTTTAGTCAACTCTTCATCTGATGACACACCAATAGTTTCTTGCCTTTTCTTATCAAGTGCTGCCGAAGAATTTGTAAGAGTTTCTCCTGCTTTTTGATAGGTTGAACCTCGATTACCAACTCTAACAACTAACTTATCAAAGAATCCATTTATATTGCATGGTGTGGTATCATCTTCTCCAATAGTCATATCCTTTATATCCCAAGCATTCGCTAGGTTTTCAGATAATCTTCTATCTACTGCACCATCTTTTCTGTATGTTGGCATAAGAGCTGCTTGATTTTTTATGTCTTCATTAAGTTTTACTCTACTTAAATTGTACTGAGTTGATGGATTGTCTGCTCTCTCACCATTATACACATAGTAGACTTTTCCGGAATCCGTTGTAACCTTCGTATATCTTTCACATCCGTATCTTTCGAAGAGTTCCCTCGGTGGTAATGTTTTATCAGAACCATATGAGCTATTTTCTTCGTCCAAGATAAGTAGGGATGCGGGTTTTCTAAATTCCTTATCATAAAAATCTACTTCTTCTACAATATTTCCTGATGCATCTTTAACTTGTTTCACTTTTCCAAGTAATGACTCATTTGAAGTAAATTTATGTTCTTCTCCTGTTGTATCATTTTTATAAGAAAAACTTCCATCATTTGCCATAGTAAATGTAACCGTTGAACCATCCTCTGCTGTTCCAGTTATAGTTTGTAGCCCTGATTCTTTTAATGGCGACATATTATCATTTACAGTGACAACTATCTTCCTTAATAAATGAGAAATTTCAGCTTGAACTTCCATAATAGCACTTCTCTTTAAATCACTATATGGGTGTTTTTCTTTTCCTAAGTCTTCTTGTTTGTATCTTTTAAGTAGATCATTATCGATATCATCCTGTGTTATTATATCTTCATTTATCAAATGGTCATTTATGCCATATTCATTTCCTCTTGCAAGTAGTAATGCCTTTACCGAACCTATATCTGAGTTAAATTCTGGTGAAATAACTGCATCTAAATTAAAAACATCTTGATATCTATCAGCTGGTATATTTGATAAATGTTTCCAGTATGGAGTATAAAATCCTGTTGTATCGTCTTTTCTAAGTTCTATAGTATATGCCCTATCTGCTCCTATTAAATCTATATTTTCAAATTTAATATAAGCAAATCCTGTAGCATCTTCTTCAACTTCTACTTTTCCATAGGTTGATAAGTCATCAATTAATGCATCCCTTGCATCTCGAATTGCCATCGCAGTTTCTACTTTTCCAGATTCTACCTTTTGTATTTCGAGATTATATTTATATATGTCCTTAGCCATTTCATTGATTTTAGTAACTGAGTCTGCCACCTGATCATTGAGATTTTCTTGATAACTTTGAAGATCTTTATAAACTGAATCGCACCTGTTTAAAAAAAGTTCTGTCTTTTCTACAACAAGGTTTTGATTTGTCGTATTTTCTGGCTCTTTTTCGTATTCTTGAAATGCTTGCCAGAGTTCTTCTAAACTATCTTTAAACTCTTTTCCGTCTAATTCCTGTAAAAAATCTTGTATTTGATCTGTCACTTCACAAGATGTGTTGTAATAAGAAGCTCTACCAGTTTCCTGCCTGAATGCCTTATCTAAAAAAATATCCCTTATATGAACTACGTCACCAATAGAGACTCCTAAGCCGCTTTGCTGCATATTGGTCCTAGTGGTGACGTCTTTTATCTTTCTATAATTTTCATCTGCAAAAATTACTTGTTCTCGCACATAACCTTTTGTGTCCACGTTGGCCAGGTTATTTGCCGTTGTATTTAAGGCATTTTGTGCACTCTGCAGGCCTGATTGTCCAATATATAAAGTACCAAAACCATTCGCCATTTTTTATTCCTCCTGCATTAATATGCATTTGTCTATTTTATTGTTTCGCATCGAAACCGCTATTTCCTAACAAACTTCCTGTATTATTAGCATGGGCGTCATAATTGGCAGTTTCAGGTGCCTGCCTTAGACTTTTAAATAAAGTAAGATCAAAGTCGTTTAGCTCTATAGCTTGCTCTATTAACATTGTATTTTGTTCATTTAATTGATTTACTTTTCCTGCAGTTTCTACGAGATGATTTCGGGCAATGGTCAAGCTTTCTTGCATTTCGGGTTGAGTATCTAATAATGCAATAAGCTTTGTGACGGTCATACCTTCCGTGGACTTACCTAACACATTTGCAATGTCTTTTAATAATTGAACCTGTTTATTACTATATGAAATAAGTGTATCACTTGCTTGTTGTTCTTTGCTTGTAATATCTTCTAAGCCAGCAACATCTGCCTGAACTAACACCAATACTTTGTTGTTAGCTAAAGTTAGTAATTCTTGGTATACTTTTTCTTCTTCATTTAAAATAGTTACAAGTTCTTCTACTAGACTAGCCACACCCTAAACCTCTCTTTATATTTTTTCTTGGAAATATTATGCAACTGAACTAGTCCATAATTAGTAATGAAATGTAAGAAATTATGTTTTGAGTAAACTTTGTGATTATTGTCGTATTAACAAGTTACTTTGTACTTTTCTAATAATTTTGAAGCAAAATCAGATGGATCAACTTTGTATTCACCTGTTTGAATCTGGCTTTTAATATAGTCAACCTTATCTTCTCTGATGTCTGATGCTTCTGACACAGCTTTTTTTGCAACGGTGATGTCTCTTCCTAGTGATGAAATAAAAACTTGGTCGCTTCCATCATTAGAACGGGCTACTGTATACGTTTTAGATTTTGATTTTGCACCATACATATGTGCAATTTGGTTATATGCATCTATACGCATTGTCTAGCATCTCCTTTCTGTTATAAATGTAGTCTCATATTCAAGCTTAAATTCTTTGACTTCCTCTTTTCACATCCTTCAAGATGAATATGTTCACTCTTTATTTAACTTATTTATCGGATATATTTTTTATTACTTTAGGGTGTGGTAAAATCCATTAACTCTGTGAACTTTTCTCTATCTATTTAATATTATGACATAACGTTTTTAACTTGTCACTCAATTATAAAATTTTTGTTAATATTGTATGATTATTCTTAAGACTTTATATAATTTTTATAAATTATGTTTTTTTGTTTCAAATTTTTTGTGGAAAAAATCCACCTAAATTCTGAATTAGGTGGACAGTTATCCACAATTTCACGTGGATGCATATTATTTATTTTTTAGCATTATTGTCTATTAATAATGTTTTTCTATTTTACACAAAATATTAAATATTTTCTCTTCCTATACTAAATCTTGTGGTTAAAAAAATATTTTTAATCACTAAATTAATCATTAGAAATCTCATTTTCCTCTAACATTTCTTTCATAGTTCGCCATCCTAATACTGCACATTTAACTCTAGCTGGCATGTGGGCTATATCAACAAGAGCAGCACTATCTTCTAACTTTTCTAATTGGTTATCATCAGTCACTTCACCTTTTATCATTCCAACAAAGGTTTTTGCTAACTCGATGGCTTCTTTTTCATTTTTTCCAATAACATTATCAAGCATCATATCTACTGACGCCTGAGAAATTGCACAGCCACTGCCATTAAACATACCGTCTGCTATTATACCGTCTTCTATTTTAAACTGCAAATAAATATCATCACCACAGCTTGGATTAACACCACGCAACACCATATCTGGATTTTCCATCTCGCCTTTATGTTCAGGATGCAAATTGTGATCATTAACTATCTCTCTATATAATTGTTTAAGCTCCATATCCCATTACCTCTCTAACTTTTGAAACTGACTCAAGGAATCTATCTACTTCTTCTTCCGTATTATAAAAATACACGCTAGCTCTAGCAGTTGAACCTTCACCTATAAACTGCATAAGTGGTTGTGCACAGTGGTGTCCAGCTCTAATACACACTTTATCTTCATTTAAAATAGAAGCTGTATCATGAGGATGAACTCCTTCTACTATAAAAGTAACTATTCCACAGTGTTTACTTTGGTCCTTTGAACCAAAAATTTTTACGTATCCTAATTTTTTTAATCCTTCCATTAATCTAGTTGTAAGTCTTCTTTCATGCTCTTCAATGAAATCAAATCCAACACTTTCTACATATCTAATAGCAGCTTCTAATCCTACAGCTCCTGCTGCATTAACTGTTCCTGCTTCAAACTTATGCGGAATCTCAGCATATGTAGCATTTTCTCTTGTAACATACTCTATCATTTCTCCTCCTGTCAAAAAAGGATTCATTTTTTCAAGTAAAGAAAATTTTCCATACAATACGCCAATTCCCATTGGTGCCATAAGTTTATGTCCAGAAAATGCGTAAAAATCAGCATCGATTTCAGTTACATCTACCTTCATATGTGGTGCAGCTTGGGCTCCGTCAATAACTACTACTGCTCCATTTTCATGAGCATACTTGCAAATATTTTTTACTGGATTCGTCACTCCTAGAACATTTGAAACATGTCCTATAGCAACAATTTTTGTTTTGTTAGTTATTTTGCTTTTATATTCGGCTTCACTAATTACTCCATTTTCGTCTATTTCAAGAAAAACTAATTTAGCCTTTTTTTTCTTCGCAACCATCTGCCATGGTAAAAGATTGCTATGATGTTCTAATATGGAAACAACTATTTCATCACCTTCGTTAACATTGTCTAATCCATAACTATATGCTAATAGGTTTAGTGATTCTGTTGTATTCCTTGTAAAAATTATTTCTCTGCTGTCCTTTGCCCCAATAAAATTTGCGACTGTTTTTCTTGCATGTTCATATTTTTCTGTTGCATCAACACTCCAATCATATAATCCTCTCAAAGGATTAGCATTTGATTCTTTGTAAAATTTTTCTACCGCATCAATTACTTGATTAGGACGCTGTGTTGTTGCTGCATTATCAAAATATATATATTCACTATTTAATATAGGAAAATCTTTTCTAATTTCTGTTATTTTCGTTTCGTAATTCATAGCTTTATTCATTGTTGTGCTCCACTAGCAAGTGGTAACCTCCCTTCAATCTTTCCTGCAATTTCCTTAGATGGGATTTCTCTTGCAATACTGTCAAGTCTTGCCTTTATCATCATTTCCTCTGCTCTCTCTTTTGATATACCACGAGATTGCATATAAAATAATTCTTCCTCTCCTAATTGGCCAATAGATGCGCCATGTCTACCATCAACATCTTCTTCTTGACATAAAATAAGAGGAATTGTTCTATTCACTATGTCTTCCCCAAGAATTAAGGTATCTTCCTGCTCGTCTCCTACTGAGCCACTTGAACCCCTATGAAAATCTATAGTGCCTCTCCATACTTTATTAGCAGAATCTTTCAAAATTCCTCTATAAACCATATCAGCTCTAGTCTTTTTAGCTCTATGATCAGAAATATAATTCATATCTAATTTTTGATTATCTTTTTGGAAATATCCAACTTTATTTTCAAAAATTGATTCATCACCTAAAAGTGTTGTATAGGCTCCTGTCCAGGTCTTTTGGGCACCAATTTCCATTTGAATTAACTTAAATTTAGATTTATCTTTACAGTATGATCCAATATCATCAATGTGTATCACTTTATTTCCTAATAACTGAACTTTTACTAATGTAACCTTTGCTCCCTCATCAGCTAATACTCTAGTAGTTATTGCATTAAATCCTTCATCATTAACTTCAGAATTATATTCCATAATTACAATAATTTCAGAATTAGCCTTTGCATGTATTAACTGAGATGTTGCAAATCCCTCCTTATTTTTTTGCTCAAAGGAAATTATAAGTGGGCGTTTTATTTTTTTATTTTCTTCTATAGTGATTACTTGTGTCTCAACACCAAGCTTTCTAAACATTTTGTCTGACTCAATTCCAAGACCTGTTTTTATAACTTGCGCCTCGTTTTTATAATACATATCACCATTTGATTTTGATACATCCTGATATTTTTCTTTTGCCTCATCAAAATAAGGTGTCATGATTTTTTCTACTTCATCAAAGGATACTTTTTTTAAAGATACCCCGTCACTGATTCCCCTTATTTCAGGAGTCTTTGTATTCGTAATAACAATATTTTTTTCTTTTATCTCGCCTTCGTTCATCTTAAGCCAATTATATGTGGCTGCTGGTAAAACATTGACTTTCATATTTATTTCCATGTTAAACACTCCTTACATATTTCCGTCCATCTCTAACTTAATTAGATTGTTCATTTCTACTGCATATTCTAAAGGAAGTTCCTTTGAAACTGGATCCGCAAAACCACTAACTATAGTTGCTCTTGCATTTTCTTCGCTAAGTCCACGACTCATTAGATAAAAAACAGCCTCGTCTGAAATTCTTCCTATTTTTGCTTCGTGACCAATATCAGCATCATTAGTGCGCACATCAATTCCTGGAATAGTATCTGAACGTGAAATTGAATCAAGCATTAGTGATTGACAATCAACAGTAGATTTTGCTTTCTTAGCATTTTTTAAAACTGTAACTGAGCTTCTAAATGTACCTATTCCACCATCTTTTGCAATTGATTTTGCATTAATAATCGATGAAGTATTTGGGCCTTGATGAATTACCTTAGCACCAGTATCCAAATTCTGTCCCTTACCAGAAAAAGTAATTCCTGTATAATTCATTGTAGAATTAGCACCTTTTAAAATAGTCATAGGATATAAATATGAAACGTGAGATCCAAAGGAACCTGATACCCATTCCATTACTCCGTTTTCCTCTACTTTTGCCCTTTTTGTGTTAAGGTTGTACATATTTTTAGACCAATTTTCTACCGTAGAATAGCGAAGCTTTGCATCTTTTTTAACAAAAAGTTCTACGCAACCTGCATGTAAATTAGCAACGTTATATTTAGGGGCAGAACATCCTTCTATGAAATGAAGATCAGCTCCTTCATCAACAATAATAAGTGTATGTTCAAACTGACCAGCACCTGCTGCATTTAATCTAAAATATGACTGCAAAGGTATATCCACTTTTACACCCTTTGGAACATAAACAAAAGATCCTCCTGACCATACTGCCCCATGAAGAGCAGCAAATTTATGATCCGTAGGTGGTACAAGTTTCATGAAATATTCCTTTACCATGTCTGCATAAGGTCCCTTTAGTGCACTTTCCATGTCTGTGTAAACAACACCTTGCTCTGCTACTTCATCTTTTACGTTATGATATACAAGTTCTGAATCATACTGAGCACCAACTCCAGCAAGAGATTCTCTTTCTGCTTGTGGAATTCCTAGACGTTCAAAAGTATTTTTAATATCCTTTGGAACATCCTTCCAATCCCCCTTCATGTCGGATTTAGAACGAACATAAGTTGCAATTTTATCCATGTCTAATCCCTCAATTGAAGGTCCCCAATTAGGCATTGGTGTTTTATTATATATTTCTAGGCATTTTAATCTAAAATCTCGCATCCACTCAGGATCATTTTTTTCCTCAGATATGCGTCTAACAATTTCCTCTGTTATACCTTCTTTTTCCCTGACAAAATGCTCTTCACTTTCTTCATCTTTAAAGTCATACATGTTGCTTAGTTCCATGTCTTCAACTAATTTGTTTTTATTCTCCATAAAAATCTCCATTCCAATTCATAGCTTAAATAGCTACACTACTGTCTACTTCATTATTTATAAATCTTTCAAAACCTTTTTCATTAATTTCTTCAACTAAAGTTCCATCACCTGTATAAACAATTTTTCCTTTAACCAAGACATGAGTGTAATCCACATGTAAAGATTCTAAAATCTTTGTACTATGTGTAATAATAAGTAATGCGCCGTCTTCTTTCTTCTGGTATTCCTTAATTCCTTCCGATACTGTACGAACTGCATCCACATCAAGTCCTGAATCTGTTTCATCTAAAATTGCTAATTTTGGATTTAACATAAGCATTTGTAATATTTCAGCTTTCTTTTTTTCTCCACCAGAAAAACCTACATTTAAGTCTCTATCTGCATAATTTAAATCCATATTTAACAATCCCATGTTGTTTTGAAGTTGTTTTCTCATGGCAAAAAGTTTAACCGGTTTTCCTGTTTTTTCATGTATAGCATTTCTAATGAACCCTCCTAACGAAATACCAGATACCTCAAGTGGATTTTGGAATGATAAAAAAATTCCATCCTTAGCTCTTTTATCTGTAGACTCATTAGTTATATCTTTTCCATCAAAATTTATATTTCCACCTGTAACCGAATAACGTGGATTACCCATAATTGTATAACCAAGTGTAGATTTACCTGCTCCATTAGGTCCCATAATTACATGAGTCTCCCCAGGCTTAATATCTAAGTCAATTCCCTTAAGAATTGGTAAATTTTCTACTGATACTGATAAATTACTTACGTGTAATAAAGATTGTTCTGACATATTTTTTCCTCGTATTATATAGTAGTAGTTTTTAGAGACCCTCTCCAAGGTCTTTATAACTATTAAGTCATAGTCTTTTCTTTACCTTTTCTATAGGTTCGACTATGATATTTAGGATGCTGTGGATCGGTTATTATTTCCTACCACTTGATGGTTTAAGAAAGGCTCCAACCACAGTCTCTTTGTTCATTTGTTAATCAGTTAGATACCGCATGACGGTTTATTTAGAACGAGGTTACAATCGCAAAGAGCACCCTGTGGTTCTAAAACAGCATTAATACATTTCAAAGGAGATTTATTTTTATGATTTACGTAGGAATTGATGTTGCTAAGGATAAGCATGATTGCTTT
>FOPE01000032.1 GCA_900113385.1 Lachnospiraceae bacterium C7 | reverse complement strand
CGTTTGCACAGTCTTTACCAAGATAATACGTATTATGGATATAAGTTCTATTTTCCTTGATTTCATGTGCAACTGTGGAAGGATGTCTACCGATTAATTTTGCTATCTTTTTAAGGGAATCTTTGTTGTGTATTCCAGTTTCAATCGCAAGTCGATCCGACAAATCCATTTGTCCTTTATTTCTGTAGTAGTTCATATCTGCTCCTTTCCAGCAGATAGTAATCGATATCTTTACTATATCATATCTGCTCCTTTCCAGCAGATAGTAATCGATATCTTTACTATATCATCTCTGCTAGAAGAAGCCGTTGCAAAAGTAAACTAGACTTTTTTAGCCATTTTCAGTTGTCAAAGTACAGGTTTAATTTTTCATTCTAGGTTTTTTATTCTATTGGATTCTTTCATAAAAGAATGAATAGTACATATCGTCTTGAGATATCTTACTATTTATTTTTACGATAATTGTTTCTCCGTTTTCTACATTTGGATTCTCTTTTGATATAAATGCAAGATGGCTATCTGTATATAAACCAGTTGCTACCTCATTTGTTTTTTGTCTTGCTACTGTTATCTTGATTGTTTTACCTTCAAGATCTTTTCCTGCGTCTAATGCTTCTCTTGCTTCTTGGTCTGAATTATAATCTGGTGTTACTTTTACGATTTTGTTTTTTAATTTTGGTTTTACCTGACTATGAGTAGCTTTGTCCTCACTACTGCCACATCCTGCAAGTCCACATACCATCAATGATACGATAAACATCACTGACAATACCATTTTAGCTTTTCCAAATAGTTGACTATTTTTCTTGCTTTGGTTGTTTCTTGTTTTCATTGTTATTTGAGTCTTCATGTGATTAGTCCCTTGATCTGTCATTTGATTTGTTTCTTGATTGTTCATTTAAAATACCTTTCTTTATCCATGATTAGGGCCTCTGTGCAAAAGAACTAGCCTTGATTTTTGTTACCGCTCAGTCCCCCTTATTTATATGGAGTCTCATTCTTGATATTTTATAATAGTTTCCGAGTATTTGCAACTTTAAGTTGTAATTTCTTGCAAATATTTCAATTTTTAGGACGAATTATGCAGAAAAATGTACTATTTAACGGTATGTGATGTGGTGTAGGATTGATTAGTGATTTCTGAGACGTTTTGGCTTGGTTTGCGAATTAGGCGGGGCGTTTTGGGACCGGAACTGAAGTGGATTGGTGGCTTATTGGACGTTTTGGCTAATTCAGGGGGCGTTTTCGAACCGGAACCAGAGTGGATTGATGGCTATTGAACAATTTGGTCTGTTCAGGGGGCGTTTTTTGACCGGAACTGGGATTTTTACGTGGAAATTCTCAAAAACTCCATTTTTACACGTAAGGTTTTGCTGTTTTGGAAACGAAATTGGCCATTTTGAGCGATTTCAGTGGATTTTCAGCCGTTTTTTTGTCTTTGATATAAGCTTTAAACAGGGTTATCTATATAATTTTACACTTTTTCTATTTTTCTTACGTGGATTTTTTCACTTTTTTCATTTTTACACGTAAGATTTCGAGTTCCAGTTCTTTTTTTCTTGATTTTTGGGGAGTGAATCGTTCCCTTAGCCTGATTTGGCTGGTTCTGGCTTACTGGTGGCAGATGCCTAACAGCGGTAGCTAGTTCTTGCCCTAGCTTGCTTCAATCATCTAAAAAGACACCTAAAAGTTCTACCTTCTAAGTGTCTTTTTGGCTATTTCCATTTTTTTTGGTTACTTCCAGTCACATCAAGGTAATCAAAAGTTCCCTTCTTATCACTGATGTATCCAGTATCTATGTCTTTTAGATACATTCCATAATATGGCATTTTTGTTTTATTTTTAAGTTTTAAATCATATTTTCCTGCACTCTTTATATACGCTTTTTTAATTTCATCAAGCTTTTTATCACTTTCAATATCAGTAGATTGTTTATCGATAGCTTTTTTATTAATATCTTTTTTATTAATATCTTCTTTATTATCTTCTTTTTTATTAATGCCCTTTATGTCGGCACCTTTTATATAGAAGAAAACCTGCTTACTTTCAGATATTGTTTGTGGTTTTCTGCCTGAAATTGACTCTTGCGTATATTCCAAATTTGTAATGCTTGTAGTTACCATTTCTTTATCACAGTACTCAAGTGCAGCAAACTTTCCCTTAAACTTCACACAATCTGCTGCCACATTATTTTGATTTTTCACATTGCCCTGGCCTACTGCATCGCCTTGGTCTACTGCCTCGCCTTGGCTTACTGCATTACCTTGGCCTGCTACATTACCTTGACTTACTGCATCGTCTTGGTCTACTGCCTCTTTTTGTTTAACGCTATTCAATTTAGTGTAATCAAAATACTTTCCTGTAAAATTGCCATTTTCATCTATGTCAATTACCGTAACCCAGTTGTCATCTTCATCAAAGCAAGCAAATTGAAGATTTTTGATGTCTTTATACTTCATCGCCATCTTACCGGCATCTTTCTTCTTTAATATTGCTTTTTCAGAAGATTTTTTATCCTGCATCTTAGCAGTTGAATTTTTATTATCTTGCTTTTTTGATGTTGTTTTTTTAAGTTCTTGCTGGGAGTTTTTTCCACATCCTACAACTGCAAATACAAAACTTGATATCACTAATACTACTAAAAACTTATGAAGTTTGCCTTTTACTTTCATACATTTTTAGCCTCCTCATATAAAACCACTCTAAACAAGAGATGTGGCACGAACTTGCACACGTACCTCACCTTTAATAGATGAAGTACCTATTTTAACAAAAGAAGAATTCGAAAAACATCCTGTTGCTTTATCATTAGCAAAAACTTTTTGTGAAGACAATATTTATTACACATATCCTGAATATCTAGAACATCTCGAATTAACTAGACGTTTTGCAGATAAGGTTCCAAATTATACTGTAAAGTCTAACGAGAATCCTCATATTCAAAACATTTCCATTACAAGTCACGATGGAAAATGGGTTATGGTCTCAAAAAGTAAGTCGCCAGCTATACATTTTTTATTTAAACATCCAAGACTACGTAATGCTTTTGAAAAATACATGGCAGATGGTAATTTAATTAAGAAGAAAAAAGCTCTTAGAGCCAAAAATAATAGCAGAAAATAATAAAGCAAAATTTTAATACAAACATTTTAATACAAACATATTAAAGTAAGATATTTAAAAAGTATTAAAAAAATTATTAAAAAAGACGAAGAAATGAATTTCACTTCTTCGTCTTTTTGATTGTTCTTGTTGCTTTTGCTAGTCTTATTGTTTTTACTATCCTTGCTAGTCTTATTGTTTTTGGCATTCTTGTAGTTATGCTTTTTGGCATTTTTTACAAACACCATAAAAATACATTTTATGGCCTGATATTGTACCATCAAATTCCTTATTCATTTCACCGTCGATTTCATCTAAAATAGGAATCTGTGGCAAATCGATGACACTTCCGCATTTCTCACAGACAAAATGATTGTGCTCTGAAATATCTGCATCAAAATGCTCTGTTCCATCACCCACTCTTAGTCTTTGTATCTCTCCGATATCTGCTAATACTGTAAGGTTTCTATACACTGTACCTAAACTAAGTTTAGGCTGTTCTGCCTTTACCTTTTGATACACTACATCAGCTGTTGGATGATCTTTACGTGTCTTTAAAAATTCTAATATTGCTGTTCTTTGCTTACTTTTTTTTAAAGCCATGACATACCTCTATCTCTTTCATATAATTCTTTTTAGTTCATGCAAAAACTAGCGCAATGAACACTCTCTCCCGTAAATAGTAATGATTATTAATTTTAGTATATCATAGTTTCTAAATTTCTACAATATTAATTCTTTTAAACTACTTTTTCAAACTACTCTTTTAAACAGCCTTTTTTACTAATTTTTTAATTGCTTTTTAAACTGCTTTTTTTATCTCTTCAATTTTTTCTGTTAATTCTTTTTCTGAATAAATTCCAAATGTAATAAGATTGCGTAATGGCATTGACAATCCCATAGCTTTATCCATCTCCATAGAAACAGCTTCATCAGTTTCATATTCATCTGCTGCATCTGGTTTTTCTTCTGTATCTTGGTGTCCCCCAAAGAAGGCATCTAAAGCTTTTAGCAAATCTTTTCCATATTTCTTTGTTTTTTTATTTAACAAAAGCTCACCTACAGTAGTATTAATATCTACTTTTATAGGCAACTCTTTTTGAGCATCAAATTCTACAACTGCAACTTCTTTTATATTCCTAGAAGATGCTGCAACCTGTATTTCATATTTTCCTGATGCTGCGTACCAATCATGAATTTCTTCGTTGTACCATGCAAAGCTTCTAAAGTCTAATTCAATTTTCACAGTTTTTGTTTCACCTGGTTCTAAGGCAACTTTTGCAAAACCTTTTAATTCATGAATTGGTCTAACTACTTGCTTTGTCAAATCAGATACATATACCTGCACAATTTCTTTTCCGAATACTTTTCCTGTATTTTTCACATCAACAGATACTATTAATTTATCATTTTCCGATATTTTATCTTTGTCTAACTTCATATTGCTATATTCAAAACTTGTATATGAAAGTCCGTGTCCAAATGGATACAATACTTCTGCATCTTTAGAATCATAGTATCTATATCCTACAAAAACACCTTCTTGATAATTAACATGTGATACTCCACCAAAATTTAAATATGATGGATTATCTGACAATTTAATAGGCATTGTTTCTGCTAATTTTCCTGATGGATTAACTTCTCCATATAAGATTTTTGCAACAGCACTTCCACCTGCTTGGCCACCTAAATATGCTTCTAAAATTCCTGAAACATCATTGTTCCATGGCATTTCAACTGGTGAGCCATTATGTAAAACTACAACAACTTTCTTACTTACTTCTGCAATTTCTTTTATCAATCTATTCTGCGCCTTTGGCATTCTCATATGAGTTCTATCATATCCCTCAGACTCAAAGCTATCTGGCAATCCTGCAAAAATAACTACTTTATCAACTGTTTTTGCAAGGTCAATCGCTTCTTTTGCAAGATTCTCATCATATACATCTTTATCTCCTGCAAATCCTTTTGCATATCTTATAGTCTCCGTAGCAATCTCTGAAGCTGTATCAAAGGCATTATCTACTTTAAAACTATTAATGTGAGAGCTTCCACCACCTTGGAAACGTGGCTTTTTAGCATATGCACCAATAAAGGCTACTTTTTCATCCTTTTTCAATGGTAAAATATTTTCTTCATTTTTCAAAAGAACCATTGATTCCTCAGCAATATGGCGTGCCTCATTATGATCCGCCTCTAAGGTAAATTCTTGTTTCTTTCTATTATCGTAGTATCTAAATACCACATCTAAAATTCTTTCCACTGTTTTGTCTAGGATTTTTTCATCTAAATCCCCGTTTTTAACGGCTTCCACAATTTTTTTATCATTTATTCCATTGCAGCTTGGCATTTCAAGATCTAATCCTGCTTTTATTCCTTTGACTCTATCTGAAACAGCACCCCAATCTGACATGACATATCCATCGAAGCCCCATTCTTTTCTTAAAACATCTGTCAAAAGCCATTTATTTTCTGAAGCATAAGTTCCATTTATTCTATTGTAAGAACACATTACTGTATATGGTTTTGCCTCTTTAACTGCTTTTTCAAAGCTAGGGAAATATATTTCTCTTAATGTTCTTTCATCAGCATCTGACGAACAACTCATTCGATAGTATTCTTGACTGTTTGCAGCAAAATGTTTAATTGATGTACCTACATTTTTTGACTGAACACCTTTTATAAAAGCTGTTGCTACTTCTCCTGACAAAAATGGATCTTCTGAGTAGTATTCAAAATTTCGTCCGCAAAGTGGTGATCTTTTAATGTTTACCGCTGGTCCTAATACAACGGATAAATCATTGGCCATTGCCTCGTCTCCAACAGTTTCACCATATTTTTCCATTAAATCCTTATCAAATGAACATGCTGACAAACATGCTGGTGGAAAACAAACCGCTTTAATACTATCGTTAATTCCTAAGTGGTCTGCTTCTTCGTCTTGTTTTCGCAATCCGTGAGGGCCATCACTTACCATCACGCTTGGAACACCTAGTCTATCTACTGAACCAAGATGCCAAAAATCTATTCCTGAACACATATTAGCTTTTTCTTCTAAAGTCATCTGACTTACTAATTTTTTAATATCTCGATTATGTTTTAATTGTTTACTCATATTGCGTTATTTCTCCTTAACCCTTATATTACTTTATACGTTTTGCCATTGTGTGGTGTTTAGTTTTTCAACAAATCATTCACACAATTAAATTGTATCATTTATCATTACTATAGTCTATATAGCTAACAAATCTGAAAACTTATTTATTTTATAATCTGCTTTCTCATATCTTGCAGAATCACCAATTCCTATCGCCTTCATATTTGCATTTTTTGCTGCATCAATTCCAGAAAATGCGTCATCTACTGCAATACATTTTTCCGGTGCTTTATGTAAAAATTCTGCTGCCTTTAGAAAAACTTCTGGATCTGGCTTACCTTTTTTAATATTTGTTCCATCTGCGATTTCATCAAATGCATCTGTAAGTCCAACTTTTTCTAAAATTAAACGGGCATTTTTACTTGAAGATCCAATAGCTAATTTATCTCCTCTTTCTCTCAAAACCCTTAACGTTTTTTTCACGTCATCTGAAACATCATTTGGTGTCATTTCGTTTAAATATTCTCTATATAAATTATTTTTTTCTTCCATTAACTCATTTTTCTTTTTCTGAGATAATGGCTCACCTTTATATTGTTCTAAAATAATCTCTAAACTATCTGCTCTACTTACTCCTCTTAAGCGATTGTTAGTTTTCTCATCTAAATCTATTCCAATTGTTTTTGCCATTTTCTTCCATGCTAAATAATGAAATTTATCTGTAAAAACAATTACTCCATCTAAATCAAAAATCCAATTTTTTTTACTACTGCGTACCATTTCTTTTCCTCCAATAATTTTTGTATATTTCTCTCCTGATATACTAAATTTTAAAGTAAAATTACATATACCTCCATGTAACTTTTTCTACTCTTTACGACATTTTTTAATATGTCTTTAATCATTTTCACCAAAAAACACATTGTGTTTAAAATGTGAACTTTGTGTATATTTAATAAACTTTTTTGTGAATTCTTGTCTTAGCTAAGGGGGCATAGTATAATTTAATGAAGGGTTTTAGCCCGTTACAAGGAGATTACTATGGTAGGATATACAACATATGGAAAATTACAAACAGAATTAAAAAACTATTTTTTAAAAACAGGAACTAAATTACAATTTACGGAAATGACTAATCGAATGGCCGAACTTGGAATGCTTACAGATATTCCTGCAGAATTTAAGATTCCTCGAAATTTTGAAACCATGGATGAAGATGAATTTGAGGAGATTATTAACAAAATTCCTATGCAACTTACATCGCATATTGGTTCACCTATGCAAAAAAAAGTTAGTGAAGACACAATAATTCCAAATGCTTCCGACGTTTTTACTATTCGTCATCCAAGATATACTAGACGTTTTTCACACAAGCACAATTATTTTGAAGTTAATTACGTTGCAAAAGGAAACGGAACTTTTATTTTTGAAGATGAAAATCACGTAATGCAAGAGGGAGAACTTTGCATAATTGCACCAGGTTCTACTCATGATTTTATAATCGAAGACGACTCTACCGTTTACACATTATGTATACGAAAAAGTTCTTTTGATACAGCATTTTTTCCTCTCATAAGTCGGCAAGATTTACTTTCATACTTTTTCCGACAAATTTTAAAAGGAACTGATCGTTCCAATTATCTGTTGTTCTTTTCGGGAAATGGCTATGGAATGAGGGCTATGCTTCATCGTCTACTTATTGAAAGTATTCGAACTGATAATTATAGCAACACCTGTTGCAATGCAATTGTCAATCTAATTTTTACAGAACTTATGCGTAATTACAGTAAAACTGTTCGCTTTTATAACTATGAAATGGACTCTGATTTTTCTCTTGTGCTCCAATACATTCAGCACAATTATCAGTCTCTTACCCTTTCTTCTTTAGCGAATTTTTTTCACTATAGTGAACCATATCTATGCAATCTTATTAAGCAAAATACAGGTTTTACTTTTACAGAACTAATGAAACGCCTTAGACTTAAAGATGCAGTTAGCTACTTAGAAAACACTGATATAAAAATTAGCGAAATTGCTGAACTTGTCGGATATAACTCTGCGGATCATTTTTCTAGAGTTTTTAGAAATGAATACAAAATGTCGCCTTTAGCTTATCGAAAGAAACAGCAAGTGGACAATTCATTTGTTCCTTTTTCAACTGAATAAATTGTTTTGGCTTTTAATTTTATTTTGGCTTATAATTTTATTTTGGCTTTTAATTTTATTTTGGCTTATAATTTTATTTTGCGGTATAAATTAGATTAAATTTAATTTATACCGTTTTTTTATTAAAAAGCCTACAACTTTGCTATGATTTTTCCGAAATATGTTGAAACTTCAAAAATTTTAGAGTACAATTGAATCTATGAAAATTTATTTAATAATTGGAGGAACAACATAATATGAAACAAGAAACAAAATGCATTCACAGTGGATATCAACCTAAGAATGGCGAATCAAGAATGATTCCTATTATTCAAAGTACTACTTTTAAGTATGACACTAGTGAAGATATGGGTAAGCTTTTTGATTTAGAAGCTGAAGGATATTTTTATACTCGTTTACAAAACCCAACTTCTGACTACGTTGCCAAAAAGTTAGCTGACTTAGAAGGCGGAACAGCAGCAATGCTTACAGCTTCTGGACAGGCTGCCAATTTTTTTGCAATTTTTAATATTGCCCAAGCTGGCGATCACGTTGTAGCTTCTTCTTCTATTTATGGTGGAAGTTTTAACTTATTTAATGTTACTATGAAAAAAATGGGAATTGATTTCACTTTCGTTGAGCCTGATTGTAGCGATGAAGAACTTGAACAAGCTTTTAAACCTAACACAAAGGCTGTATTTGGTGAAACAATCGCTAACCCAGCTTTAATTGTATTTGATATTGAGAGATTTGCTGATGCAGCTCACAAACACGGTGTACCACTTATTATCGATAATACTTTTGCTACACCTATTAATTGTAGACCTTTTGAATGGGGTGCTGATATTGTCACTCATTCTACTACTAAATATTTAGATGGACATGATGCTACAGTTGGTGGCTGTATAGTTGATAGCGGTAAATTTGATTGGATGGCCCACAAAGATAAATTCCCTGGATTGACTACACCTGATGAGTCTTATCACGGAATTACTTACGCAACTAAATTCGGAAACGAAGGTGCTTTTATCACTAAAGCAACTGCTCAGTTAATGCGTGATTTAGGTTCTACACCTGCTCCAATGAACGCTTATTTATTAAATCTTGGAATCGAATCCCTTGCAGTTCGTATGGAACGACATTGTAGCAATGCACAAAAAGTTGCTGAATTTTTAGAATCTAACGACAAGGTTGCTTGGGTAAATTATCCTGGCCTTAAGGGAAATAAATACTACGATCTTGCTCAAAAATATATGCCTAACGGAACATGTGGTGTTATTGCTTTTGGTGTGAAAGGTGGTAGAAAAAAAGCCGAAGAATTCATGAAACATCTAAAGGTTGTTATGATTGCAACTCATGTTGCTGACGCTAGAACTTGTATCTTGCATCCAGCTTCTTCAACTCATAGACAATTAACTGATGAAGAATTAATTCAAGGTGGCGTAGCTCCTGATTTAGTTAGATTATCAGTTGGTATTGAAAACGTTGATGATATCCTAGACGATATCAAAAATGCATTAACTTATTTATAAAATACTTTAACATATGTATTTTATATACTTAATATGTAGCACGGTAAATTAATGCATGAATGTTATTAATTAATATATACTACGATAGATTAATGCGTGAATGTTATTAATTAATATATACTACGATAGATTAATGCGTGAATGTTATTAATTAATATATACAAAATAAATTAAGCTGATTATATCTAGCTAGTATTATCTAGCTATTTATAATCAGCTATTTTTAGTTAATGTAAAAAATCATTTTATGGTTATTTCTAAAACTATAAATCAAATCTAACCCTTCAAAAACTCTATTATTTTTTTTACGTTTCCATCCATTATTTTATAATCTGCCACAATTTTTTCTTCATCATCTACTGGTGTTGAAATCTCCTGGTGAATATAAATCCCATGCAAATTGGCCTTTACCGCACCTTGCATATCAGAAATAAAATCATTTCCTATCATAACAGTTTTTTGAGGATCTAGATTATATTTTTTTATTGGTATCATAAAAAATTCTTTGTCTGGTTTACTAACTTCATATTCTGAGCTTATAAAAATATCATCAAAATATTTATCTAAACCAAACATTTTTATTTCATTTAATGTGAATAAACTCTGAGCATTCGATAACAAAATTACTTTTTTATCATTTTCCTTTAAAAAATCTAACAACTCATACACTCCATCATAGACTTGAATCATATCGGTGGAAATACTTCTGAATGTTGCCGCTAAATTTTTTATTTTAGTTTCTGACACTCTATTAACATTTTTATATTTAAATAATTTTTTAAATACTTTGCCTAGGTTAATGTCTATAAACTCTCTATCCCTATTACGTTTTCTTACGTTTGCTTTTTCTTCGCTAACAAATTGATGATATTTCTCTTGCAATTCTTTAGTAGTATAAATAGCGCCTTCGTATCCATACAGTAACCTCATTGTTTCCCACAGCTTTTGGCTATCTTCATTCGTACGAATATCAACTAACGTTCCGTACAAATCAAATAAAAAGTTTTCATAATTTTGCATCATAATCCTCCGCTTGTAAGGATAGTTTGTCTCAATATGTGTTATATTTTTTGTTTTATCTGTTTTGTTTTTTGTTTTAATTTTTCTCACAATTTTACACTAAAACAAATCCAACATATTATCGAGATACATCTCTTCCCTTACGTGTATTTGATATTCTGGTTTCGTCATATAATAAAGCAAAAATTCAAGTATAAGTGCACTTCCAAGCCCTCTGCCTTCGATTTTAAAATTGCTAAATCCCATAGGCATATAGATATTTTCTATATCGTTAACAGAAATAAATCCTGGATTTTCCATTGCTAATGAAAATTTATAGCCTTCCTTTGCATTCGGCGCTTTGCAAACATGTCCGTTTCCTTTTTCGCCTAAGTTACGAAAACTCACTTCTTCATAGCACTGTTTTCTATCTTTGCAACCATACCAACAACACTCATTACATAAAAATTCTACTTTATCTTTTTCTTTTTGATTTAGTTGTTCTAATTTTTTTAGAGATTTATTTAAACGAAAATCTGGCACAACATAAGAAAAATCTTCTCGCTGTAGCTCTTTTTCTAAATTCCTAAAATCTGTTAACACCTTTGTGGTTGAGCTCACCAAATATAAATCTGGATAATTTTCTTTTATATACTCTAATAAAAGTTCTGAATGAATAATAACTCCATTTCGTGGCTTATTTCTACTAACTCCAGCATTTTTTTCAAATAATTCACACAATTCATTGCATTGTTTATCCTGCAAATGTTCTTGTCTCAACTGCGAATTGCTAAATGTTAGTCTCGCTGAAATTTCGTATTTTTTCATCAGTCCTAGAACTTCTTTTTCATTAACTGAGCCATATTCTACACGACCACCGCCCCACAAACAATCTGTGGGAGCTCCATATATCGAGCCGATTTCACACCAATCATAAAAATAGTTTCTATGTTTTTTATAAATTGGCAAAAATACCTTATACATTTCATAAAATTCAAATAGCCCTGGAAGGTGAAAATATGCAATTTTTTTTGGTGTATCAACCATTTATGTTACCTCAATTTCTTGTAAATTACTTGCTGTGTTTCTAGCCACTCGTCTCTAAGTTTCCTTCAAATTACTTGCTGTGTTTCTAGCAATTTGTCTCTAAATTTATTTTTTTACAAACAGCAATTTTTTTATTTATTACTAATACCAGCCGTCATTTAAGTTTAAATCTGTTAGCTCAGCCTGTGTTTTTTTGCCAGGTCTACAGCATAATTTTTGATTTTGAATACTTACTCTAGAATTTTTTTCAACAGCCTTGGTAATAAATGCGTTACTTCCTATTACTGAATTGCTTCCGATTACTGTTGCTCCGCCTAAAATTGATGCTCCTGCATAAATTGTAACATCATCTTCAATTGTAGGATGTCTCTTTTTACCATGGAGTTTCTGACCTTCTCGTGTTGAAAGGGCACCTAATGTGACGCCTTGGTACACTTTTACATGCTCCCCAATCGTTGTAGTTGATCCTACTACGATACCCGTTCCATGGTCAATAAAGAAATATTTTCCAATTGTTGCTCCTGGATGAATATCGATTCCTGTTTTGCTATGAGCATATTCTGTCATGATTCTTGGAATAAGTGGAACCTTCAATTCAAACAATTCATGAGCAATTCTGTAAATTGTTGTTGCCAAAAATCCTGGATAACACAATACTATTTCGTCTTTTCCATTTGCTGCTGGGTCACCATCGAAAGTTGCCTGCAAATCTGTATTTAAATATTCACGAATTTTTGGAATCTTCTGGAAAAATTCAAAGGTCAACTCTTGAGCTGTTTTTTGAATATCATCTTCATCACAACATTCAAATTGGCACTTGTTGTGCAATACTATTGCTATCTGTTTTTGCATATTATACATTACATCTTCTATCAAAACAGATACATTATTTCTTACACTATAAAAACGGTAAACCTTATCTCTGTAATATCCTGGGAAGAAAATTCTCATTAATTTTCTTACGATATCAATTATTGCTTCTCTATCAGGTTGATGAAAAACAGTCATTTTATCTATATCTCTACCATTTTTGTAGTCAGCTAAAATGTTTTCAACTATATCTCTTACTAAATCTTTTTCTTCAAATTTATGCATTTTTTCCTCCTATCCTTTGTGTTCGTATTTCACAAAAGTTTTAGATTATATAAGTCTACCATTTTACTATGATTTATTCAATTGTATTTACGCTGTTTCTAAAATATCTTTTGGATTATTTTTTGCTTCTTTGATGCCTTTTCTCTTAGCATATCCAGTTAAAATCAATGTTAAAGCGCCATCTCCTGTAACATTACAAGCTGTTCCAAATGAATCTTGCAATGCAAATATTGTGAGCATAAGTGCTGTTCCTGTTTCATTAAATCCTAGCACACCTGTAATCAATCCTAGTGATGCCATTACTGTTCCACCTGGAACTCCTGGCGCTCCTATCGCAAAAACACCTAGCAATACACAAAATAAAACCATATTTGTTACAGTTGGAAAACTTCCATATAACATTTTTGAAACCGCCATAACAAAAAATGTTTCTGTCATTACTGAACCACATAAATGAACATTGGCAAATAATGGAATTCCAAAATCTACCATGTCGTCTCTTAAAGTTGGCTCTGATTTTTTTGCACAATCTAGCGCAACTGACAATGTTGCTGCACTTGACATTGTTCCTACTGCTGTAAGATATGCTGGAACATAGTTTCTTATTATATTGAATGGATTTTTCTGGCTGTATAATCCGGCAATTGAATAAAGCAAAAATAACCACAAATAGTGTCCTAGCATAACAATTAAAATTATCACTATAAAAATTGGCAATTGTTTTGTTATAGTTCCCTCATAACTTAATCCTAAAAATGTTACTCCGATCAAAATTGGCAAAATTGGAATAACTATTTTTTTTACCAATTCTAATACTATTTTTTGGAATTCATCTAATAATTTTATCGTTGTTTCTGCTTTTGTCCATGTTGCTGCAAGTCCAATCATCACTGAGAAAAATAGTGCTGACATTACTGGCATAATCTGTGGAATATTTAATTTAAATACAACCTCTGGTAATTTTTTTAATCCTTCTACTTCAGGATTTATCGACAAATGTGGAAGGATTATATATCCTGACCCTGTTGCAAAAAATGCTGCTCCGATTGATGACACATATGCAATACCTAATGCAACCATCAAAAGCTTTGACGCATTTTTCCCCATTTTTGTAATTGATGGAGCAATAAAACCTATGATTATAAGAGGCACGCAAAAATTAATTATTTGGGAAACAATATATTTCACTGTTACCACTACATTTAAGGCCCCTTTTACAATTTCATTGTTTGCGTTTTTTTCAAATACAATTCCTAATATCGTT
This sequence comes from Lachnospiraceae bacterium C7, assembly GCA_900113385.1. Lineage (GTDB taxonomy): Bacteria > Bacillota > Clostridia > Lachnospirales > Lachnospiraceae > Roseburia. The sequence continues at coordinate 19,916 of FOPE01000032.1, read as the reverse complement.
CCTAAGGCCATGGCCATAAATAATTTAAAAGGCAAACTTCTAAAAATAGAGTGCTTTGCTGTATTGATTTGTGTGTTGCCGTTGCTTGGGCTTCCTGGCTGAAGGTTGCTGTTGTTATTAACAATTTTAGATTTAATTTGATTTTTCATATCTTTTTCAATGTCTTTTTCCATAATGCTTAACTCCTATCCTATGTTTTACTATTATAATACCTTTTTATTTTTTAGTTGTCGAATGTTTTTTAATTTTGCGCAATTATTTTGCTTGGAGGTAGTGCTTGGAGGTAGTGTTTGGAGGTAGTGTTTGGGGTAGAAGTATTGCTTGGGTATTATTTGAAGTATTTTGGGGAAATAATGCCTGAGAATTATCAGAATACTTTTGAATTATCTTTGAATTATCTTTCAAAATAGTTTTGGAAACTTTTCAATGATTTTTTTATATAAGAAATACTAGTGGAACTCACTTTTTTACGTGGTAAATCTATTTTTTTTAGATTTTACACGTAATATTTTTTAATAATCTTCAATAAGTATACGAAAATCTCTAATTTTTATTAAATCATTTCCATTTTCCACCTATTTTTTTATTAATTTTATTAAAAATCAAATGAAATTCTATTTTTTGTTTCCATTTTCCAAAAATCTTACGTGTAAATTTTCATTTTTTTAATTTTTACACGTAAATTTTCTGGTTCCAGTCTAAAAACAATTCAATTTTGACTTCTAAAACGACTTTTCCGTCCCCTTTTTGCATTTTTAGGCTGTTATTGGTGGCCTTCCAAAGTATATTTGCCTGTATTTGGGCCTTTCAGACTGTGTTTTAGATTCCCAGCTATAAAATCTTCCAAATTAAAAAGGTTCAGTCTCTATAATGTAATAGATTCTGAACCTTTTAGCAGTTTATACTCTATAATGTGCTATATTATACTGCACTATACTGCGCTGTGCTATACCATAGCGCAAATTTTAAAATTTAGCTCCCCAAATTCCACAAAACGGATCGATTGGGGTTTTTCCTTTAAATTCTGAGCGTCCCACCAATTTTTCTACTACAGCTTCCACTGTTTCGCTATTTGGTGTGTATGCATTAATAAATGTCTTAACCATTGGGACGTCTACTAGATGATATGGATTTGCTAGTGAAACAAATATTGTTGGGACATCACAGACAAACCATGGTGCATCTGCTGCCATAAGGTGTAACCAGTCAATCCTTCGAACTGATTGATTACTAGCAGTATCAATTGATGCCACATAAATAGCTAAATCAAATTTTTCTTTAATGTCCTTAACTCCACCTTCAAATATTTCTTGGAAATCTAATTTACTATAATCATATACACTTACCGAAAAGCCTTCCTTTTCTAGTAAATTCTTGATATTCGCAGCTTGGCCATCTCCATCTTTAAAGCCCCCTGCCACTTTATCATCAAGCATGTATAAGCGAATCTTTTTGTACTTTTTAGGGCTAATTGGTAAAATATTTTGTGTATCTTTTACCAAAGTAACCGCTTCATCAGCGCATTGTCTTGACCATTTCTTATGCTCATCTGAAGCAACTACTTTTAGCGCGTCTGCCCCTGGTACTAAAGTATTGTTCTTCTTCATTTCAGGTAAATTCATAGAAGCTTTCATAGCTAAAATTCTAGTTACTGCTTCTTCTAATCGTTCCTCTGTAAGTTCTCCATTTTCCAAGGCATTTCTTATAAATTGGTAATCTTCTCTAATGTCTTTGTTGAATAAAATCATATCACAACCTGCCATTACACAAGCTGGAATAGCCTTTTCTCTTGGCATTGATACGTTAAAACCAACCATTGGTGTTGCATCAGTAACGATTACACCATTAAAGCCTAATTTCTTTCTTAAAAGACCTTGTAGAATTTCTTTTGATAATGTTGCTGGTAAAATATCTTCATCTTTTAAATTTGGATTAAAATATTTGCTATATGCTGGTTGCAAAATGTGACCTACCATTACAGATAAGACATCGCTATTTACAACTTCCTGCCAGATTTTTCCATAACTATTATCATATTCTTCCACTGATAAACTATTTACAGAAGCAAGCAAATGTTGATCTCTAAAATCCACTCCATCTCCTGGGAAATGTTTTGCTGCTGCTGCAACATTATTAGCATTTAATCCCTCAAGTTGCTTTTTAACCATTCGAATTACTCTATCCTTATCTGATCCAAAAGTACGAACATTCATGATAGGATTTAAGTAATTATTATCAATATCGCAAATAGGTGCAAATGACCAGTTGCAGCCTACTGCTGCTGCTTCTTTTCCTGCAATGTATCCCAATTTGTATGCGTTCTCTTCATTATCCGTAGCCGCAACTTCCATTGGTCTTGCAAAATACGTTCCATCACTTGCGATTCCATTTCCGCCTGACTCTAGGTTCGCTGCTATGAGAAGCGGAATTTTACTATTTTCTTGAAAAGTTCTGTGTATATTTTGAATAACCGATGATTCCATTGGTCTATACAAAACTCCACCAGGATGAAATTCATCTATAAATTCTTTAATACTTTTTTCTTCAGTTCTGTCACTGATTGGACAGAAAATCTGTCCAATCTTTTCCTCTAGTGACATGTTTTTTAATGTATCCTTTACCCATTCAATCTGTGTATCATTAAGATAGAACGGCTTTTTCTTCATATCTATCATTACTATTTTCCTCTTCTAAAATCTCTTTTTTAGCATTTTCTTCTGCCATTTCAGCTTTCATAGCTTCAATTTGGCTCTTGTATTTTGAAATAGGATTAAAGCTTACACATACAATAAGTACTAAACCTGTTATACATGGAAGTCCAAATTTAATAAAGTTAATAGCAAATAATGCTGTTGTAGGCTGTTTTCCAATTGCTCCTGCTACATATCCAGATATAGCAAGTACTGCAAGAATTCCTGAGTTTGTGATTGTGTTACCACATTTCTGTGCAAAACCTTTTATTGATGAAATTAAACCGTTTGCTGATTTTCCTTCTTTTAATTGAATAAAATCAATTGTGTCATTTACAAGTACGTTTACTAATGCATTCTGCATTGCACCTGTTACTGAAGAAATAAATGTTATTACACATAAAAATACGAAGTTTTGTTTTCCAAAGAAGAATAACAAAATGTATCCTACCATTGTAATAATCTGAGAAGCTCTAAGAGCTCTTGCTCCTGACTTAAACACTTTTAAGAAAATTGGCATTGCTACTACCATTGAAAGCAAAGCACCGATAGAAATAACACCCATGTATACTGGGATTAAATCAGGTCTTCCGATGTAGTATGTAATATAATAAACTGATGATGAGAACATCAATCCATAACCAACTGAAGCTGCAATCCATGCAATAATGTTTGGATATACTTCTTTGTATTTTAAAACTGTTTTTAATCCATTAAGTGGATTTCCTTTGTCTGGTTCTGATAAGTATCTTTCCTGTCCTTTTGATGCTTTAAATAATCCCCAGAATGAAACAAATGATAAAGCACCACAAATTAACATAAATGGAACATATCCGTTTTTAAATCCAATTGAATTGAAGAATCCTGTAATGTTTGATGCAAATGTGTTACCAATTGTAAAAGCAATTGCACAACTTGCTGCACCCATTGTAATAATTGTATTTCTTTCTTTGTCTCCCTTTACTGCTGCTGGAAGAATAGCCATTTGAGGCATTGTGTACATTGTAACTGTCATTCCATAACCAATGTACATAATCAATACATATATTGCTCGTTGAGTTGCTGTTGCAAATCCCCAATCAACCCAAACCATTGTTGCAAAAAATGTAAGTAAAATAGGTGCTACTAAAAAGTATGGTCTGTAACGTCCTATTTTTGTATGTGTTCTATCTGCTAAAACACCCATGATTGGATCATTAATTGCATCCCATAATGTTGAGATCAACATTACTAGTGAAGCCATTGCAGCTGGAATTTTTAATGTATCTGTCATATAAACTGACATCCAACTTGCCATTACTGCTGCAACCATCATTGCTCCACCATTTACTGAAGTAGCATGAAAAAATTTAAAACTTTTGCTTACTTCCGACTTATTTTCTGAGTTACCCTTTCCTCTTGCCATAATTTTTTTCTCCTTTCAGGTTGCTCCCCCAAGCAACCCGTTCCTTTATTTGATAGTATAATAATACCATCAGGAGATTTTATATACCATGTATCCATTTTTCAAAAAACCGACATTTTTTAATATGCTGTTTTTTAATACGACTTATTTTAATATCGATACGTCAAATTTTAAGTTTTCACCTGTTTTTCTTAAAATAAGTAGTGCTCTACCGTTCCAAGTCTTTGTTACTTTTACATTATACATGTAACTTGTCTTAGGATCTGCTGAGCCAAATCCTAAAATTTCGCAGTCAACTAAATTAGAAACTTCTATTTCAGTATCTCTATCTGTAAAGATGTTACCCTTGCTATCTTGTAAACTTATTGGAACGTAGACAATATTTCCATCCCCGAATTTCTTTGTAGCATTGTCTGATTCTTCAATTTCTGCTTTAATATTTATCTTTTCTAAGCCACTTTTTTTATCTTCATATCCAGCTGTCTGAATTGTAGTTATTTCATCTACTTTTCCGCCAATATAAGATACTGCCTTAATTTCCCCTGGCTCATAAACTGTTTCAAAACATGTTCTAAATCCGACATTTTTTCCACTAGGTTTTCTTGCAATAGTTTTACCATTAACTAGAAGTTCTACTTCATCTGCTGGTGAATATACTTCTACAACAACAGGCTTGTACTCATAGCCACTAAAAGTCCAAGATGAAATTGCATCACTAATTACCCATGGAGTCTTAATTAGATTTTCTCCAAAATGTTCTGGATTTTGCACTGCAATATATGGCTTCTTACGACGGCCAAATACAATTTCTCTATAATATGATGCAGGACGTCTAAAGCCAGTTATATCAACGTCTCCAACATATGCAATTTGTGCTGGAAACTGTGCGCCGAAGCCACCTTCTCCAAATTTATAAGCTGGAATTCCTACACCTGCTTCTCCAATATAGTCCCATCCTGTCCATGTAAAATCGCCGATTACTTGAGGATATTTCATAACTTCATTCCAGTTTTTTGCAATTTCAGGTGGGTAAGTTTCACTTCCTACCATTATTCTGTTAGGGCGCTCCTTGGCGTCTAATGCATATCTTTCTGTCATATAGTTATATCCAGCGATGTCTAAATGTGCACAAGCTTTGTCTAAACGTTTTGTAATTTCTTCGTGAACTACTATTTTACCCATTTGCTTGTCCATGATAGTCATAAAATCGTTAACGTTGCCTGAGCCTTGATCTTGCTGGCTTTCCTGGTCTTCTTGTCCTTGCTGGCCATCTTTACAACATTTATCTTGCTGTTCTTTTGTATCTAAATTAGCAACTTCACTACTTTTTTGAGCCTCTTCCGTTGCAACTTCTTTCATCACATCCTCAACAATTTTGTCCACAGAATCTCCAGCAGCAAAAACACCATTAATAGATGCTAATGTATATCTTGTTGGATCTAATTCTTTACATTTTTCACTTAGCATATATGCTATTTTTGCGCCTTCGTCTGTACCTATTTCCGGAATTTCGTTTCCAATTGAATACATTAAAACTGATGGATGATTATAGTCTTTTTCTACCATTGAAGTAATATCTTTTTCCCAATTATCCATAAAAAATTGATTGTAATCATAATCTGTTTTACATCTTGTCCACATATCAAAAGCCTCTTCCATAACATACATTCCAAGAATGTCACATGCTTTTAACAAGGCTTCTGATGATGGATGATGAGACATTCTAATTGCATTAAATCCAGCCTTTTTTAAGATTTTAACTCTACGATATTCTGATTCAAAATATGTAGCAGATCCTAACAATCCATTATCATGATGAATGCAAGCGCCTCTTAATTTCACTACTTTTTTATTAACTCTTAACCCTCTTTTAACATCAAGGTCTAGAGTTCTAATTCCAAATGTAGTTTTTGTTTGGTCCCAAATTATTTCTTCCACATTTTCTGAGGTTTCTGATTCTTCTATTTTATTTTTCACTAAAATCTTGCAGCCATATAGTTCTGGAGTTTCCTCGCTCCACAATTTTGGATTATCTACCACAAGTCTAAATTCAACCTTTCTTTCTTCATGTGGCATTAAGGTTAACTCTTTTATTTCAAAATTTTTCGTTTCGCTTTCGCCCTTATGCTCTTTATCTATGTCTGCAATTGCTAAAATGTTTTGTTTAAATGATGTTTCATTTTTTACAATTGCCTTAACGTTAACTGTTGCATAGTCTTCATCTGCCTCTAAAGTTGTTATTTTTACAGAACCTGGCTTTACATATAGCTGAGAAGATGTCAAAAGAGTTACATCTCTATATATTCCGCTTCCGGTATACCATCTACTATTGCCCATTGCGCCATTTCTTACCTGTATTCGGATTTCATTTTTTTCACCAAATCTAAGATAAGATGTAATATCAGCATAAAATGCTGTATATCCGTAATGATTCTGCGCACATAACTGCTCATTTACATAAACATATGCATTCATATAAATTCCGTCAAAGCGCAAAATAAATTTTTTATTTATGTCTTCTTTTGATACTTCTATATTCTTTACATATGTATAGTATCCGCCATCTCTAAATCCTGTATTTCCACCATTTTTGCTCTCTGCATATGGTTTTTCTTCTATCATGGCATCATGTGGAAGAGTGACCTCTTTTGCATCTTCTGGAGTACTCCAAACAAGTGCAAAAGAATCTTTTTCTTTCCAAACTTTCCATCCTTCATTAAAATTAATTTCTTTCATTTTTCTTTACCTTCCTAAATCCTTTTCTTGTATGTTCTATTTTTTATTTTGTTTTTATTTGTTTTATTTTTTACTTTTGTTTTTTTGCTTTTGTTGCTTTTGTTGTTTTATTTATATTGTTGAGTTTATTTTTCCACCACATTTATGTCTGAAATTTTTGCAATTACGTCTTCTAAATCCTCTTTTTTAATTGGTAAAAAGCTTAAATATTTAAATTCAGCTAAACCATTATTTTCAAATTCTGGATTTCCTCCCATTGCCATTCCAGCTATCATTGGTGTTTTTTCCTGTAAAATCTGTAATGCTTTTTCATTTTTTACTAATTTTGAAATTGGTGTACTTTCATTAAAAATCTTTCTTAAATCATTTTCTGGAATATATTCAAAATGATATTTTCCTGCTGAAAGTTCCATTTCTTTTTCTTTGTATCCTGGTAAAATAACTTTTGCCTCACATTCAAATGGAATTTCAATGTCTACTACTACTTTTCCATCTGCGCAGATTTCAGTATTACATACATATTTTCCGCTTACCGAATCATAAGTACATTGGATTTTTGGCAATCTTGCATTTGGATTTGGTGCAATTATTGCTTTTTCAAATCCATTTTCAAGAGGTCGTATACCTGCTGCATACGCGTAAACGAATTCCATCACAGATCCATATGAATAGTGATTTAATGAATTCATACCTGTTTTACTCATTGAACCATCTGGCATAACTGAATTCCATCTTTCCCACACTGTTGTTGCACCTAAGTTGACACAATATAGCCAGCTTGGAAATGCCTCATTTAGTAAAAAGTCGTAAGCTTCTTGAATCATTCCGTTTTCAGCTAAAACAGTACATAATAAAGGTGCCCCTACAAAACCACATCTAATTTTGTATCCGTCCTTTTTCAATCTTGTCTTAAATTGCTCTATCATACGGTTTCTATCTCTATAAATTCCGAATTTTAAAGCTATGATATAAGAACTTTGTGTATCAACAGCTAATCTGCCATTTGCTGTTACGTACTCATCTAAAACAGCATCTTTTATTTTTTTTGCAAGTTTTTCATAATGCTTAGCATCCTCTTCTTTTCCTAACTCTTTTGCGGCTTTTGCTACCATGTCTGCTGATTGATAATAGTAGATTGAACCAATATATGCATCTTCTGTGCTTCCTTTAAAACTTTCTTCTGTTGCACCATCTAGAGCTAACCAATCGCCGAATTGGAATCCAAAGTCAAATAAATATTTCTTTTCTCCTCTTTTTCCATCTCTTCTATCAATGTAATCAACCCAGTCTTTCATTAGGTTGTAGCTTCTTTCTAATTCTGAAATGTCTCCGAACATTTTATAAACTGTTGTTGGAAGGAATGTAGCAACGTCGCCCCATACTGATGCACAATCATCTTTATGACCGATGTTTGGAATGTAATTAGGAATTCCTCCATCTAAAAATCTTTGCTCACCTCGTAAATCAGTTACAAATTTATTATAAAAAGCTCTTGTGTCCATGTGATAGCATGCTGTTGGTGCAAAAACTTGAGCATCTCCAGTCCAGCCTAATCTTTCATTTCTCTGTGGGCAATCTGTTGGAAGATCCATAAAATTAGATTTAAGCCCCCACATAGTGTTTGAAATCAACTGATTAATTTTTTCGTTTGACGTTGATATAAAACCTGTCTGTGTCATTTCTGAATATAGTGCTTCACCTACAAAATCATCTTTACTAATTTCTCTAGGCCATCCAGTTACTCTTACGTATCTATAGCCAAAATATGTAAAGTGAGGCTCTACAGTTTCTTTTTTACCACCTGAAATATAGACAAATTGAGAATTGGCTTCTCTATAATTTTCTCTATAGAAATCGCCATCTTGAAGGATCTCTCCAAAATCTAAAACTATTTTTGTACCTTTTTCAAAATCAACATTAAACTTAATTAATCCTGCAAAATTCTGTCCAAAATCAAGTACTGTCTCCCCAGATTTTGTTGTTATAATTTCTTTAACTTTCATCTGCTCATGACATGTAAGTCTAGGACTATTTCTATCTTTCAATCTATTTTTTGCTAAATTTTCTGTTCCTTTATTTTTTTCTACATTTTCTAAAATAATAGCTTTCTTCCATGGATTTTTTGTCTCATCAGACCATAAAAGCCTATTAATTGTTTCACCATAATAAATGCCTGATTCCTCAATATCAGATGCCTTATATTCAAAGGAGTCATCTGTATAAATAACATCTTTTTGACCATCTGTATATTCTAGAACTAATTCACCAATTACTGCCATTCTGTCGCCATAATTTTCCTTTGTTCCTTCTAGGCCAAATTCACCTAAAAACCAACCTTTTCCAAGTAAAAATGAAAGCTCATTTTCTCCTTCTTTAATGTTGTTTACTTCAAAAGTTAATGTTTCTAAATAGGTCTCATAATGGCTGTTAAATGGGGCTAAGAACTCATTTCCTAACTTTTCTCCATTAACATATGCTTCAAAAACACCTACGCCAGTGGCATATAATCTTGCTTTTTTTACAGGCTTTTCAACTTTAATTTTCTTTCTAAAAATTGGATGACACTGCTCTTTTTCATCCATTGCAATCCATTTTCCTTGCCATGGTTCATCCATTTTTCCTGTTTCAAAATATGTATATCCAGCAGCTCTATCTCCTTTATCCCCTTGAATTTCTACTCTACAATAGTATCTAGTTTTTGGAGATACTTCAAAATCAAGCTGTGTTCCTTTCGCCTTTATTTCTTCCCCTTCTTTTTGGAAAACGATTTCAGAGAAATCTTCATTTGTACTAACTACAATTTTCTTACTTATAGCCTTTTTACTTTCAGTTTCATCTACCTTGTATGACAAAACCTTTTTATCTACAGAAAAACCAACTGGCTTTTCTACTCCATTTATTTTAATATCTCTAACAATCATAATTATATACCTCCGTCTGTTATAGTTATGTTAACAAAAAAAGCCGAACTGCTCCATGTAGATTTTTAGGAACAATCCGACATTTTTTAATTTAAAAAATCAATCTTTTTTCCAAAAGTTTTTTTCCTGTTTTTTGGGAACTTTAGTTTCTTATTTTGTCTAATATTTTATTGTGCTAGACTACTTTATAAATTTTGGGGTCCAGAATAAAGCATTACTAAACCGCATAATCCTGATTTAGATTTTGGTTCTTTTTTACCTCTTATTTCATCAAGTGGATCAAAGAAGTCTACTGCCTCTCTTTCTAATGTTGTGGCTACTTCAATGGCTATTTCATTATTTCCATCTACTATATAGTCAGTTAAATCATATCTATATGTTGGAACCACTTGAATTCCTAGGCTCTTACCATTTGCAAAAACTTCTACACCTTCAGATGCATCAGTTATAATCATGTAGTAATTGCTATCTTTTTCACATTGAATAGTAGTTTCATATCTTGCAATTCCCGACCATTTTGGCATTTTCTTTTCTAAACAATCTGGTAATTGTACCTCTTCTTTAAGAGTTTTCTCTTCAAAGTTTGGATACATTTTACTACTTGTAAGTTTTCTCTTCCAGCCTCTATCTACAAGTCTCTTTTGAACTTCATTGCAAGAGTTCATCTGAATTGCCACATCAAGGTCTGAAATTCTATCCTCTAGAGATTTTTCTACTAATCCTTGAGCTTGTAAATCTTCATCTGTTTCAATAATAAGAACACTTTGCAATGGTTCAATATCTAGAAGTATCTTCTTGTCTCTAGTTTTTCCATTATATATTTTATTATTATATGCATCATAAATATAATAATTTTTTTCTTGTTCACAATTGCCGTTTGAAGTTTCTTTAGCTAAGTCTACTAACCCAATATAAGCTTCCGTTCCTTCATTTACAAACATATAAACCTTATCACTCTCTGCTAAATCTGTATATTCATAAAATCTGATATATTTATTTAATGGTTCTATGAAACAGTTCTCCTTGGCATTTTTTTCTAATTCTTCTAAGGAAATAACTTTAGCTTTTTTAACTAAATCATCTAATAACTTTTCTGTTGGATTCGTTATTAGTTTTTCGCTTGATTTTTTAATTATTCCTTCAGATTCATTATCAAAATCACAAGTTTCTACTATACCTTTTGGCCTTCCACCTACAAAAATAACCTCCACTCCTGCTTCAGCTATCTCTATAATTTTTTTCACAAATCCAGCTCTAAGATAATCGCATTGAGGTACTATAAATTTCGTATATTCCTGTGTATTTATCTTTAATTTTTTATCTTCAATTCTTGTATTATACTCTTCTGTATTTATCAAGGCATCCTGTGGAATAAAATCAAAATTCATCTGGTTTTCTGTAAAAATCCTGCTAACCTCATGACTTGTCATTGCCTGACCGCTCCATGAACTATCTCCATGATACAAAATTGCTACATCGCCTTTATGTTTTCCTCCATTTAGGAGCTCTAAAACCCTATTAGTATATTTCATTAGCTCACCAAAATGGCGATACTGTGGATTATGTCCATTAGCATAAAAATGTGGTGGGCAATCTGGATCCGGAAATTCTTTTGCAGAAAAAGCATGAGGAACGAAGTGGTTAATTCCTCTAACCATAAAATGATCCACTAAATATTTCTCTAGTTTCACACCTTCTTGCCATCCATATGCGCCAAAGATTTCGCACATAGAGTTTCCTTTTTTTAATGGTTCAATAGCTGCTGCTGAACTTGCTAATTTTCCCATCATAAAATGATAAAATTCTCCATTCCTTGTGTCAAAAGGACCTTTTGCATAGGATTCATATTCTCCCTGTGGATAAACTTGTCCTCCAATATCATCTATTCCTGCGTAATCTTGTCCGGCTAATCCTCTGAAATAGTGTCCTAAAGATGAGCCTGTTCTTGCATGCATATCATTATCTTCAATAAGATGTCCAATATATTTTACTCCATGCTCTCTACACCATGTTCCAATTTGGAATGAAAAATCTTTTTTTACAAGCTTAGTTAACGAATCCATATATTCAAATCTTACTTCTGCTTTTTCTTGTTCATTTACATTTTCATCCCATAGAAGATACATTTTCTTTGGAAATTCCTTTCCAAATTTTTCTATCATTGCTTCTTCTAATTCATTGCTCCATGGATAGTCCATTCCTTTTGTTCCCATTTGACCATTTGGATCATATAAATAACCATTTCCTAATTCTGGTTCATCTGAGAAAAATCCAGCAATTGTCTTACCAAAATCATCTTTATAGTGCTCCCAATGTGGTTCATAAACTGTGTCTATCAACACCCTAACTGATTTTTCCTGTATCATATTTATGTAACTCGTATGATATCCATAATTCCTAGATAAATAAATTGCATAGACGGTCATGTCCTCATTTACAGTCGCATTTAGACCATCCTCTGTAATTGCTCCATAAAAATCTGTTAATTTTCCTGCTTTATTTACACCATATACCCCAAGCAATCTATCATCATCAAAATGTCTTCTTTCTTTTTCACCAGCAAACATTTCAATTTCCGTAGTTTTTCTTTTTGGTGCATTTTTCAACTGTTCTTTGGTCATTATAAATGTGTCATTTTTTGCGATTTTTTTCACATCTGCTAAAATGCTTTGTCTACACATTTCGTCTGGCTGATTAGCCATTGCACCATTTGAATATCCTGTTGGAAAATGGCTGTCATCTAAGATCCACACCTTCATATTTCTTTTTCTTGCTTCATCTAATATGACGTCCATATCAGCCCACCATTTTGCTCCTACAAAATCAGGATGTGGTCTACTTTCTACACATACTGCTTTTATATTTGAATTGTCAATGACTTCCATATATTCTCTAAGTTTCTCTTCATCTTCTCCATGCTGCCAAAAAAATGGTAATATATAATTTCCACACTTATCTTTTAATAAGCCTTTAATTTTTTCTATCATATTCTTCCCTCCAAATACTATCTTTATTTAATTTTATAATAGCTTAAAACGCAAAACAAGGACATGTTTTGATATAAAATATGTCCTTATTTGCATTTGCGTTATTTTGTTTGTACATTTATATAAGGAATTAGTATACATTAATTTCTAATTCTTTTTCACTATTTAAATTTTTCGCTTCTTTTTCGTATAAGAATTTTTCTGGTAATGTTACACCAAAGTCTTTTGCAAGTTGACGGAACTCATCTGGCTGAATAGTCTGTCGTTTTTGAGGCGCACATGAAAGTACTTTTACAAGTATTTCTGCTGATTTTTCTGCTGTATGCATTAATCCAAATGTTTCATCAAAATCTCTTCCTGCTGCAAACATTCCATGGTGTGCCCAAATTGCTAAATCATATTGTTTCATTAACTTGCTTGTTTCTACAGCAATTTCTTTTCCTCCTGGAACCATCCATTTTACAACGCCTACTCCATCTGGGAATACTACTGGACACTCTGTGGCCATTTCCCAAAGTTCTCTAGTAAACACTTCATCTTTTAATGGTAAAATAAATGTAAGTGCAATAATATTTGTTGTATGTGCATGATAAACTACACGATAATCTGGATCAATTTTTTTCTTAACTTCAAGATTCATAAGATGTGATGGAAGTTCACTTGTTGGACGACCTCCATTTACAAGTCCCCATAAAATTCTGTAGTTTTCACCTTTATCATCTAATTCGATAATGCAAATGTTTTCTTCTGGATTTTCTTTTACATTTCCAAAATATTTTCCACTACCTGTTACTAAAAAATATTCGTTTGCAAGAGCTGGTACACTTGTGCCAATTCCTTGCCATTCTTTTGCTACAAAATTTTCTTTAACACTTTCTACTTCTTCTGTTTTAATTCTATATGAAAGATTTCCACCATTTCTCTCGTGCCAGCCTAAGCTAAATCCTAACTCTGTTGTCTTAATAAATTCCTTTACAAATTTTGCATCTAATACTTTCATTATTTACGTACCTCCAAAATCTCTTTCTCATATCTTTCTACTTCTTTAAACCATTCCATTCCACCTAAAACGTTGCAACGTTCTAAGTATTCTTCCCAAATATCTCCAAATGGAAGTGTTTTTATTTCTTCTTGCAAAGCCATAAGCTCTGTTAACTTATTGTTATCTTGTAATTCTTTCAATTTTGCACTTGGTGTAACTAATGCACTAAGTAATGCTTTTTGCCATGCTCTAAATCCCACAGTCCAAGCTGAAATTCTATTAATTGACGCATCAAAGAAATCAAGTGCCATATCTACTCTATCAAGAGCATCGTTTCTTACAATTTCTTTTGCCATTTCTTTTGTTTCATCATCAAATAATACAACATGATCTGAATCCCATCTAACCGGTCTAGTAATATGAAGTGCAATTTCATCAAAATAACAAAGTAATGCTGGAATTTTATCTGAAACTACTTCTGTTGGATGATAGTGTCCATTATCCATAAGTGGCAAAACCCCATCATGTGAAGCTGCAAACATAAGTGCAAACTCACTAGAACCAGCAGTGAAACTTTCTACACCAATTCCAAATACTTTTGACTCAACGCAAGGTTTTACAAGTTTTGGATCATGTGGTTCTGCAATAATTTGTTCTATAGAATCTTTATATCTCATACGAGGTCCAAGACGATCAGCTGGAATGTCTTTGTAACCATCTCCTGTCCAAATATTCATTACACAAGGAATTCCCGTTTCCTTTGCAAAATACTCTGAGATTCTGATACAAGCTTTTCCATGCTCAATCCAAAATTTTCTAATTTCCTCATCTGGACTTGATAATGTCAATCCATCTTTTACTTTGTTATGTGAAAAAAATGTTGGGTTAAAATCAATACCCATATTATGCTTTTTAGCGAAATCTACCCATTTTTTGAAATGTTTTGGTTCAATTTTATCTCTATCTACATGTTCGCCTTCTTCAAAAATTGCATAGCTTGCATGAAGATTTAATTTCTTTTTACCTGGCATAAGTTTCATGGCTTCTTCTAAATCTGCCATTAATTCTTCAGGTGTTTGTGCTTTTCCTGGATAATTTCCTGTAGTTTGAATTCCACCTGTTAATGGGCCATCTTGATCAAACCCTTTAACATCATCCCCTTGCCAGCAATGTAGCGAAACTGGAATTTCCTTTAATTTTTCCATTGCTGCATCTGTATCTACTCCATATTTTTTATAAATCTCTTTAGCTGATTGATATCTCTCTTGTCTTGTCATAATTTTCCATCTCCTTATATTCCTTTATATCAAACGATTCTTTAACGCATTCTCTTGCGTACTTTAGGTCATAAAATTCACCATCATAGATTAACTGTGCCAAAATATTTCCTAAGGCTGTTCCCTCTCCTGGTCCTGCTAAGACTCTGCATCCTGTTTCCCTTGCAGTCAACTTATTCAGATAATCCGCTTTAGAACCTCCACCTATAATGTGAATTGTGTCATATTCTTTTCCTGTTAAATTTTCAATTTCCTTTAATGTCTTGGCATAAGAAATTGCAAGACTTCTATATATAACCTTAGCAAGTTGACCAACTGTTTGTGGTTCTTGCTGATTGGTATCTTTTAAATACTTTTTAATAGCCTCAGTCATATTTTTAGGAGCTAAAAACGCTTCATCATTTACATCAACTATTCCTTCATATTCTGTTTCCCCTTCTGCAAGTTCACACAACTGCGCAAAAGAAAATCCATCGTTTAACTCATGTCTAACTGATTGAATCATCCATAGGCCCATGATATTTTTCAAAAATCTATACCTATATTCATATCCACCTTCATTAGTAAAGTTAAGCTTTCTAGCTTCTTCACTAGTGACTGCGTTTTTATTTTCCACTCCCATCAATGACCATGTTCCTGAGCTTATATAAAGTGTATCATCTTCTTTGCTTGGAACTGACATTACAGCCGATGCTGTATCATGACTTGCAACTAACATTACCTTTGTGTTAAAACCAATTTCTTTTTGAATCTCTTCTGAAAAATCTCCTAACATTGTACCTGGTACACTAATTGGTTTAAAAATTTTATTTGGTAATCCTAATTTTTCTATTAACTGTTCATCCCAGTCATCTGTATCCGTATTTACAAGTCCTGTTGATGTAGCATTTGTATATTCTTGCTTCATTTTACCTGTTAACAAGAAGTTAAAATAGTCAGGAAGCATCAACATAGCTTCCGCCTTATCTAGTTCAGCTGGATTGTCCTTTTTTGTAGCCATCAATTGAAAAATAGTATTAAACTGTTGTCTTTGGATTCCTGTTCTACTATATAGTTTTTCCTCAGAAACCTTATTGTAAGTTTCCTCGTCAACTCCATCTGTTCTATGATCTCTGTAGCCGTATGTTTTTCCAATAATATTGTTTTCTTTGTCTAACAATACATAATCTACAGCCCATGTATCTATACCCATTGTCTCTGGGATTTTATTTATTTTTTTGCAAACCTTAAGTCCTTCTTTGATATTTGTAAAAAGTTTCTCTACATCCCATACTAGATGTCCATCCTTATTTTCCATTCCATTATCAAATCGGTATATCTCTTCTAGCCTTATTTTACCATTGTCCATATGTCCTAATATGTGACGTCCACTAGAAGCACCAATATCTATTGCTAGAAAATATTTCATGTGTTCCCCCTCCGTATCAACCACTTTATGGTTAGATTATAGTCTCTATCACTAGCTCTAACAAGAACGTCATTTGAATAAAAATATGTCCTTATTTGCAAAAATATGATATTATATTTACTGATTTAACATTTCGTATTAACAATTATAGTTTTTCTATAATTAAACACTACTTAAAATTTATTAATAATACATATTTAAGTGGTGATGGTATTTATGCAGAACACACATACAACTTAGCATTTATTAATAATACATATTATAATCGAGGTAATTATCATGAATAAAACTATTTTAAACAAATTAAGTCCTATAACTAAGGAAGAAGACAGAATACTTAAAGGTGCCACTAATGTTGAAAAAAATTTATACACTAATCTTGGTAAATTTATCATTGATAGTAATAAAATTCTTACATCAGGTAGCTTGATTCAAATTAGAACCCATACTCGCTTTATAGACTTTCCAAAGCACACTCATAACTATGTAGAAATGGTTTATATGTGCTCTGGATCAACTCATCATACTGTAAATGGCAATAAAATAGATCTTGGCACTGGAGAACTTCTTATTATGAATCAAAATGCTGTCCAGGAAATTTCTGCAGCTGGTGTTAATGACATAGCT
The DNA here is from genome assembly GCA_900113385.1 of Lachnospiraceae bacterium C7. GTDB lineage: Bacteria > Bacillota > Clostridia > Lachnospirales > Lachnospiraceae > Roseburia. The sequence continues at coordinate 2,883 of FOPE01000032.1, read as the reverse complement.
ATTAATTTTATTATTTTACCTGAGTTTTTTGACCAAACACTACGTTTTTTGGGGCACGAGCACAATGCATTAAACGATTTTTTAACTAGTTGTCTTGGCACTAGCCAATCAAAAGTAGATTATCTACATTTTAAGGTTTCTAACATATTACCAATCCAAAATCTTGTAGAAAATCTAATTTATTCCCTTCTCTATGAGAAAGAGTCTAACGATATGGCAAATGAAATAACCATGGGACTCCTTTTTTTGCAACTTTTGTCTCATACAGAAGTTATGGATACTGATAAAGGTTCCTACGAGCAAAAAATAGTTTTTGATGTTTTAAAATATATAGATTTACATTATAAAGATGGATCTCTTACTGATATTGCAAATTCCCTACATTTAGAACTAACCTATTTATCCCGTGTCATTCACAAATACACCGGCTTTAATTATAAGGAAATTTTGCAACAGAAACGACTTTCAAAAGCTTTAGAATTACTTACTACTTCTACCCTTTCCATAGCCGATATAAGCTATTCTGTTGGCTATGAAAACGTTAGTTATTTTTATAGATTATTCAAAAAATATTATGGACAAACGCCTCGTGATTATCGTAAATCGAATTAACCTTGCACTTCTATAACTTAAAGTTATGGTAGCGATTATCGTTGACATTCATAACCTGCAATGATATCTTATATTAAAAGTTACGTTCTGTAACGCGATAAAGTCTTAACGTGTTCTTTTATTTCTTTATTCTTTATCGCAGGAATTATATTGGGAATTATATTTTCAGGAGATTTTATATTTTCTTCTGAGAAAAATTATGAGAAAGGAGAGTCTGCTTTTCTTTTTAGCAGACAACAATTAGTTATGAATAGTTTATTTATTCTTTTAATCGCTGCAGTATTTTTACTTTGCGGTTATGTCTTTTACGGTGGTTTCTTAGCGAAAAAATGGGGCATCAATCCTAACTCTAAGACTCCTGCCGAAAAATATGAAGATGGTACTGATTACGTTCCTTCTTCTAAATTCACAGTTTTTGCTCACCAGTTTTCTTCAATTGCTGGTGCCGGTCCTGTGCAAGGTCCTATTCTTGCAGCTGCTTTTGGCTGGGTTCCTGTTTTACTTTGGCTTTTAGTAGGTGGTATCTTTTTTGGAGCCGTTCAAGATTTTGGCGCCCTCTATGCATCTGTTAAAAACGATGGTAAATCAATTGGTTTAATTATTGAAAAATATATTGGAAAAACTGGTAGAAGATTTTTTTCACTATTTTGTTGGTTATTTACATTGCTTGTAATTGCAGCATTTACATCTATGGTTTCTAGTACATTTAATGGTTTTACACCTACACCAAAAGGTAATGCTGTAGTCAAAAATTTTAACGGTGCAGCCTCTGCAACAATCTCAATGCTTTTTATTGTTGTAGCTATTGGCTTTGGTTTACTCCAAAAAGCTGTTAAAAATATGTCTGAGCTTGTCAAAGCTGTCACTGCTATTGCATTTTTAATTATTATGTTTGCAGCTGGTATGAATCTTCCTATTTATTTAAACGCTAGTCAGTGGAATTACGTAATCATGGCCTATCTATTCCTCGCGTCAGTAATGCCTATGTGGTTACTTATGCAGCCTCGTGACTACCTTACTACCTTTATGTTGCTTGGCATGGTAATTGGTGCAGTAGTAGGTGTATTATTTATTCACCCTGCTATGAAACTGAACGCTTTTTCTGGCTTTACTTTAACTAATGCAGCTGGTGAAACAAGTTATTTATTCCCTACACTTTTTGTAACAATTGCTTGTGGTGCTGTTTCAGGCTTCCACAGCTTGGTATCTTCTGGTACATCTTCAAAAACTATAAAGAATGAAAAAGATATGAAATTTGTTGGTTACGGAGCTATGATAGTTGAAACCCTTTTAGGTGTTGTTTCACTTATCGTTGTTGGTGCCGTTGCCGTTAATGGAACTGTTCCTGCAGGCCTTACACCTTTCCAAATTTTTTCTCAAGGTGTAGCAGGATTCTTAGAAAAATTTGGCCTTCCAAATTCTATTGCAAATGTTTTTATGACTATGTGTGTTTCAGCTCTTGCGCTTACCTCTCTTGATTCTGTTGCCAGAATTGGTCGAATGTCATTCCAAGAGCTTTTTATGGGTGATACAACAGATAGGACTAGCATGCCTCTTTGGCAAAAAATTTTCACCAATCAATATTTTGCAACAGTTATCACCCTTTTCTTTGGCTATCTACTTTGTTTAGGTGGATACCAAAATGTTTGGCCACTATTTGGTGCTGCAAACCAAATGCTTGCTGCCCTTGTTTTAATAGGCATTGCTGTATTTTTAAAAGCAACTAACCGAAAAGGTATCACACTTTATATACCAATGTTCTTCATGCTATGTGTTACATTTACAGCCATTATACTAAATGTACAAAAAAACTTAACTTTACTTTTAGAACATAAGGGAACTTTCCTTGTTAATGGTCTACAATTAATTATTGCAACATTTTTAATTATACTTGGTGTCCTTGTTACAATTACTTGTATACAAAAATTATTTAATCACAAAAATTCTGCAAATGAAAAAACAAATGATTATATCAGTTCAACAAACTAAAGCATCAAAAAAACTTATCACTGGTTATACTAGTGATAAGTTTTTATTTTTTACTTATATTTTTCTTTAAAATTCTTGCTCATCTTATATTCAAGAAACAATTTACTTCTTTCAAATAATTGTAATGTTTCAATACTAAATCTTCTTACAAAAGGAAAAAAACAGGCATAAAACCTGTTTCATAATTAGTAGCGAGGGAGGGATTCGAACCCCCGACACCGCGGGTATGAACCGCGTGCTCTAGCCAACTGAGCTACCTCGCCATCTTTATTAAATTATAAT
>FOPE01000090.1 GCA_900113385.1 Lachnospiraceae bacterium C7 | reverse complement strand
AAATGTTTAGCTTATATTCATATGAATAATATTGAGCAAGCTGTAAAAATAGCAGCAAATTCGATTAATGATGGTGATAGGGGGAATTATGTGAACGGTGGTAAAGGCTTTTTTGAGTGGGTACAGATGCTTTAATGGAACATTCTCAATTTTTCTGATAAACGACAATTTCGATAAAATTGTCTCAAACATCACAAATTTCTAAAAGCAGGAAAAGCGTGGGTAGGAGAAAATTATAATCCATATCCTAATCCAGGTCAGCATCCGTCTACGTTAAAGAATGTACATATTGATATAATAGATTAGAAGAGAGGTATTAAGTTTATGGAAATTAAGACCATTAATTATTTAAAAAAAGAATTTGTTGATTATGATGACTTTGTTGTCTCTGGGGAGGTATATATTGGTCCAGAAAATATGGATTTTGTTTATGAAGTTTTTGAATTTAATGTTGTTAGCATAAAAAGATTGTATTCTAATTTTGACGATAATGCGGTTATGTTAAGTAGAGGCTGGATGATTGTTAAAACATTTGATGAAAAATTAATAGAATTAAAAATAGAATCAATAGTTTCTAGGTGTAATCATTTGAATGATGAAGAAAATTATGTTGAATTAAGTGCCTATTTTAGAAGATTAAATTAATAAAGTTACATATGGAGTTATAAATTTATTTCACGAATAGGATTCTTATAGATATTACTCAAAGCAGGCGAATGCGTAAAGGTTGTTGAAGTTGCATCAGCATGTATTTAGGTATAATTTTGACAATAGATATTGGTATCGCTCAGACCCAGAAATATTAAACTAGGAGGATAATAAGTTGGATTATAGTAAATGTCACGATATTTATAGAATTGTAACAGAAGCTTTAAGTTGGGATAAACCTCAAAATATAAAAATACAAAACTATCAATAAATAAAGTGATAAGTAAAATATCAAGATATAAGAGACAAAAGTTTCAGTACACCAGAAGTCACTATATCAAGGTAAAGTATTATATAAAGGGAAGATACTTAAATTCGAAGGATTTAAAAATATGGATACTGGAGAAATCGAAAATGCTTATCCAGTATTAGAATGGAGAGATAATAAAAAATGATTAATGATGATGAAATTTTTGAA
>FOPE01000025.1 GCA_900113385.1 Lachnospiraceae bacterium C7 | reverse complement strand
AAGCGGGTGATGGGAATCGAACCCACGTATCCAGCTTGGAAGGCTGGTGTTCTACCATTGAACTACACCCGCAAAGTCGGGGTGACAGGATTCGAACCTGCGACCTCCTGGTCCCAAACCAGGCGCTCTAGCCAAGCTGAGCCACACCCCGTGGTATATTTTGTTTTTCTTTGTTTGTCGCTCTTGCCTTGCGACGAATGTTATTATAGCAAAGATATTTTGGTAATGCAAGGGGAAATTTCATATTTTTTATTTTCTAAACATTAGCTTTTCACAATGTTCTTTTCTGACTATTCTTGCAATTTATTTTTCATCTAATTCCTCCGATATAACATACGTGATGCCTTGATAATACTAGAATTTTTTAATATTTATTTAACACTTAAAAAACTTTACTATTTTAAAATTTTAAAGTACAATATCATATATTATATACAAATGTACGGTTTTTCAGGAGGGTTTAATTTGCATAAGCATATGGTTTTTTTTAGTAATCTTATAATTATTTTTTTAATTATTATAGGTTTTACTGTTATTGAATATAATGATGCCATTTACTATCAGTCGTTAGCAAAGAAACAAATCGAAAACGATGTTTCTTTAGCTATGCTAAATATTTCAGAGCAATTAGAGAATTATACTTTTGAGCAAAGAACAGTATCACAAACTATTGCTAACGACATGTTTTTAAAGAAATGGATAGCTGAAGAAGAATCTAGTTCTGATTTTTCTGTTGATGTGAACAATGACCATGCGGCAAATTTATATCACTATTTAAAGAATTATCAACTAACATATGATTATGATGTTGTTTTTTTCGTATCTAGCATAACTGGCAATTACTATTACCAGGATGGCTTTAACAAGGTGGTCTCTAAAGATAATCATTTTGATAATTGGTACTATAATTTTTTAAATTTACCTATTAGCTATGATATTCAAATTGATCGATCTGAAACAAATAATTTTGATGTAACTTTATTTATAAATTATAAAGTTAAAGATAATAACGGAAATGTTATTGGTGTTATAGGAAATGGTAGACATATTTCTGGGTTACAAGCTGACATTAAGTCTTTGCAAGAAAAATATGGTTTAAATATTTCTCTCATAAATATTGGAAATGCTCACAATTCTTACACCGGTAAAACACAGTATTTTAAAACAGCTGAGGCTTTAGCTAAAGAATTAGATATAAGTCCAGATATTATTACTAAGAATTACTCTGAAAAACATGCGGCTTCTACCTCAACAAGATGTATCGCCATACAGCATATTAATGATTTAAATTGGAATATTGTAGTGGAAAAAGATATCGATTCTCTTATGGAGACATTTTTACGTAAACTTTATAATAGTTTATTTTTTATAATAGTAATAATCTCTATATTAGTTGCTTTATGTACTACATTTTTAACCCATATTAACCATAGTCTTATAAAAATTCAAAACACCGATGAATTAACCGGACTTCCTAACAATAGAATTTTTAAATCTGACTTTGACCGGATACTTTTTAAGAGTAAGTTTTTCAAAAAAGACGTAACTCTTTTTATGCTAGATATTGATGATTTTAAACATTATAATGATTCCCATGGGCACCTATATGGTAATGCTATTTTGAAATATGTGGCTAATTTAATTTCTAGTTCAATTAGTGGCGACGGAATTTGTGCTAGGTGGGGCGGAGATGAATTTATTGGGATATACTATGGCACTCCTGAAGAGGTTAATAGCTTTTTTAATCATATTAATGAAGCTCTTGCCCACAATGAATATGAGCCTATTAGTTTAAGTGTTGGAATTGCTTATATATCTTCAGCTAAAACTTCCCATAGTTGCTCACAAAAACATAATTTGGCATACTATATGAATTTGGCTGATGAAGCCCTATACAAAGCAAAGGACAATGGTAAAGGTTGTTGTAAAATTTATTCAGAATGATATTTTAAATAAACACTATATAAAAACACTATACAAAAACACCAAGTCTAACGAATTATATCTGTTTAAGTTAGTTTTGACTTGGTGTTTTTTATTTAAATATAATTTATGTAAATATAGTTTACGTAAATGTTATTTATGTAAATGTTAAATCAGTTATTGTCTCTCTTGTTTAAATAATTCTATACCTTTTTTTAATCTATTTAATCCATCATTTACTAATGTACGTGGACAAGCTACGTTCATACGCATAAAGTTCTTTCCCGGATTACCATATACTTTTCCAGCTGTCAAATATAATCCTGTTTTTTTACGTATAAATTGTGCTAAATCCTCCACGTTATCACCTAATTTTGCGCAATCAATCCACAATAAATATGTGGCGTCTGTGGATACAATTTTTAATTCTGGTATATTATTGTTGATAAATTCAACTACTGTTTTTTTGTTGTCCTGAATATATTCACGCAAAGCATCTAACCATTCTCCGCCTTCGTTAAAAGCTGCTACTGCAACGTCTACAGAAAATACATTTGGCTCTCCCACTTCGTCTGTGTTAAGCTGACGCCACATTTTATGACGTAAACTTGGATTTGCTGATACAACTGCAGCTGTATGTAAGCCAGCAATATTAAATGCCTTTGTTGGAGCTATACATGTTACACTTATTTCTTTGCAAGTTTCTGATGCTGTTGCAAATGGCACATATTTCTGGCCTGGCGCAACTAAATCACAATGAATTTCATCGCTAATTACCGTTACATAATGTTTTTTGCAAAGTTCACCAATTCTAGCTAAAGTTTCCTTATCCCATATTTTTCCTACTGGATTATGTGGATTGCAAAGAAACATTAGTGACGTTTGAGGATTACTAAGTTTTTCTTCTAAATCCTCAAAATCAATTTCATAATTTTCACCATCATACTTTAACTCAGATTCTAAAACGTTTCTTCCATTATTTAAAATTGAGTTATAAAAAATATTATAAACCGGTGTCATAATAACTACATTTTCACCTGGTGTTGTTAACTTTCTAACAGCTGATGACAATCCAGGTATAACTCCTGTAGCAAATACCAGCCATTCTTTCTTTATATCAAAATCATGACGTGTTTTCCACCATTTCTGGTAAGCCTCATACCACTCATCTGTTAAATCACTGTAGCCAAATATTCCACCATCTAAACGTTTTTGCATCGCTTTTCTAATTGCTGGAGCTGTTTTAAAATCCATATCAGCTACCCACATTGGAAGTTCATTCTCTGCTACATCCCATTTAAGAGAGTTAGTATTTCTTCTATTTTGTACTTCATCAAATTTAAATTTCATAGTTAGTTTCCTTTCTTGTGCTATAAAAGCCCTTTATCTACGTTCTTGCTTATATTTTTTGTTCAACAGATTGGATTTGTTTTTTCCCATCTAATTTAGTAATTTCTAAATTGAAATGATATGAAATTTCTTCCCAATCTAATATTGTAAAGGGCTGTTCTGTTGTTACTTTAACATAAACTTGACCCTTTTGAAAATATGGATATGAACCTTCATATCCACTTTTTTCTAATTTTTTTATAATTTGTGCTCTTTTTTCTTTAATAGTTTTTTCTGTTTTTTTACAATATACGCGTTTATTATAGGGCTGTGACGCTTTTTCTATTTTTTTATCTATTATTTGTAAAATATAAAAGCCTCTTGCGCTTATTAAATATTTTGATATTTTTCTCTTTAAAAAATTCGTTTTAAATTTAACATAAATTTTTATTAACATTTGCAACTTTTTATCTTTTGCTTCGTTTGCAATAGCCAACATTGTTTTTGCACCTTCTATATCATCATGATACCACTCATCTAAAGACTCACTAATCGGCGAATAATACCTAAATGGAGCAAATTCTATTAAATTTTTAATGTTTAGTTCTGTCCTATTGCAGGCTGTTTCTGAAAGATAATCACATTTATCATATATTAATCCGATTTGATAAACCAATCTTCTAAGCATTGGATAATCTTTCATCCAATAGTGTCCACTTTCATGATATTGATATAAAGTAAAAGAAGAATATGCCTTTGTATATTGAATTCCACAAACGCCTTTATAACCATCGCTTAAAGATAAAATATTTACTGTTTTATCTTCATTTTTTTCTGTGTAACAATCTGGTTCTAATTTTTTATATTTATTGATTGTATCTTCTTTTTTGGGCAATCGACCAATTACTTTAGGGGATTCTAAACGAATAAAATATTCTGTAGAATCATTCATCATATATGGAATATATAACCCATCTTCTTTTTTGACAAATTCTAAAGCTCCTTCTTTTATCAAATCCTCTATCAAGAATTCTAGGCTTTCGTTTGACAGTATCATGTCTTCTTTCATAATTATGTCTTCATTTTCTGTCATTGTATAATTTCCTCAACTATTTCTAATTTTTCTGGTGTTACTGCACATTTAAAAAATATAACATTTACCCCTGCTGCCTTTGCTTCTTCTAATGCTTCTCCAAATTCTAAATGAGTTTCTACATTCGGTCTTACCTCACTTACTCCTTCTAATTGAATAACAAATGCTACTGCGCAATTGTACCCCTTTTTGACAGCTTTTGATAGTTCTCTTAAATGCTTTACACCTCTTTCTGTTGGTGCATCTGGAAAGTAACCTATTCCATCCTTTTCTAATGTGCATCCTTTAACTTCCATCAAATATTTTTGTTTTTCTTTTTCCATGTAAAAATCAATTCTAGAGTCTCCAAAATTATATTCTGGTTTTATATAATCGTAGCCGTTTTTTGTATTATTTTTTTCTAAATATTCTTTTACAACCTTATTAGGAGCCTGACTATCTATATTTATCAAGGCTCCTGTTGAAGGTTTAATAACAGCTATTAAATCATATTTTGTTTTCCTATTTGGATTGTCCGATTCTTCTAAGAATACTGTACATCCTTCTATTAGTAATTCTTTACATCGTCCCGTATTTTTTACATGAACAACTTCTTCTTTGTTGTTTATTTCTACTTTTGCAATAAATCTATTAGGTCTAGACTTAAATGTTGCTTTTACAATTTTACTATATTGCATTATGTCTCTCCTCTTCAGCCACTTATTACTAAGTAAGATTTGAATCTGTATTAGCTATTCTATATGTATTACGTTCTTTTTTTGCATCATATAGGGCATTATCTATTCGTTTAATCATGCTTTCCACACTAAGATCGCTTTTTTCGAAGTATCCAGCTCCGATGGATATTGTCACAGATGTTGCAATATTATTTTCATTTATTGCTTCACTAATTCTAACTATTTTATTACATTTTTCCATGACTGTAGCCAAAGATTTTTTAGGAAGTCCTGGCAAAACTAAGATAAATTCGTCGCCTCCCCATCGTATTATATGATCTTTTTCTCGTAAGCATCCTTTTAATGCCCTAACAACTGTAATTAAAATTTTATCACCAAAGTTATGTCCATATTTATCATTAATCTGTTTAAAATGATCTATGTCAAAAATTGCAATTGCAGGACTGTTACCACCTAGTTTATAGGAATAAAATTCCTTTTTTAGGATTTCTTCTCCACAGTGCCTACTACAAGCTTTCGTCAAAGTATCTACATCTATTTTTTTATGAAGTCCTTGCATTTCCTCATCATGTGCTAGCATTTCAGTTTTTACCTTCATCCTAGTAAAAATTATTAACATAATTATTCCACCAAATGAGGCAATATAACCCAATCCTAAAATCCACTGAACCCAATCTTTTGCCAAAAATGTAGTTCCTTTAACTGCATCATAATACACTCCCATGCATATGATCCAATCGTATCTCTTATATAATTTGGCATAAGTTATTTTTTTCCCTACTTTATTGGAATTTAATTTTTTAAAATAATAGCTATAATAAATTTCGTTGTTATTTTTGACACCTTCTAATTCTGTTTTATATGGAGTATTTCCATTGGCATCTTTAGTGTATGTGGATAATCTCTCACCTTCAGTTTCTGCCAAATTAGGGTGAATCAATCTTATACCATAGTCATTTCCGCCTTCATAGTTTTTAACCTCATTAATCCAAATATATCCTTCATTTGAATATGTTGTTTCATGTAGCTTCTTTTTCAAAATTCTTGTAATTTCAACTTTGACATCTGTTTCAGTATAATCTTTTCCACTCTCATCCCATTCTCGTTTTATTTCATTTCTTGCTATTTCTATAGAATTTATTTCATTACATACTGTATCTTTTAAATAATCCTTTTCAAACTTTAATGAATTTTGATACAGCATAGAAACAGAAACTATTTGCGCAATAACTAAGCATCCAAAACAAATCACAAATCCTGCTAATGCAAAATGTATGTTTTTTACAATTTTTTTGTGCATATGTTTCCTCCTATCCTATGAAATATCAAAACTATTACTACTAAAAAAGTAACTACAGTTAGTATACAGTTATATTTATTACATCGGATACTTTGGAAGGTTATTATATACATTTGGCCTTTAAATTGCACTTATTATGCGTTATTTGCACATATATTTTTAAGAGCTTCTACTACCTGTATGTCAGCTGGAAGCCAATCAACTTCATCAATTTCACTAATAGTCAACCATCTTGCAGCTTCATGCTCCTTTAATACTAAGTTTCCTTCTTCCACTTCACACATAAAACATTCCATTGATAAGTGAAATTTTTCATAATCATGTTCTACTGTGCATAAATGTTCACCAACTTTAATTTTTGCTTCTAATTCTTCTTTTATTTCTCTTTTTAAAGCTTCTTCCGCTGTTTCTCCTTTTTCTATTTTTCCTCCTGGGAACTCCCATCCATCTTTAAATTCTCCATAGCCTCTTTGAGTTGCAAAATATTTATTTTCATTTTCTATAATTGCTGCCACAACTTTTATTGTTTTCATACAAAATCCTTTCTTACTAAATTATTCTGTTATATATTCGTATAAATCTTCTCTAATTGGTACATCCAACTTCCATTGAATCTCTACAGCTGTCTTATCTGTATTATCCATTATAAACTCTTCTGCTTTTCCTGTTGGAGTCATTCTACCTAAATAATAAAATTCCTTTGATGTATTTTTATCTTCTTTATTCTTTCTAACAAAAAGTGAAACTTCTATATTTCTTTCTTTAGACTCCAAGAATTTTTTTACATCATCTGAATCTTTTGTTCTACCTGACTTTGAAATTGCATAAAGTATCTGTCGGTTTTCAAAATGATCCTCGTATTTTATGGTATCTGCTATATCTTCTTCCTTGTTATAATTTATAAATACCGGAAATGTTTTTGTCTTGTCATTGTACTTATAACCACCTATATTAAGGGCTACTTCACTTTGCTCCCAATTAAGAAGTCTACATACGTCATCATATGTATATTTTTCATATAAGACAAAATCTGTGCCTTTATATTGCTTATGATTATATCTTTCTTCGAATCTATTTAATCCGAAATCTATAAGTTCCTTTAGATGTTCTTTTACTTCAGGATTTTTTGAAATAGTTTTAAACATAGCTGAGACTTCATAATAATTCTTATCCCCCTCTAACAAGTGATATGTATATGGCAAATAATATGCTTTAAGTCTCTCTACCATTTCACTATCTCTTTGTTCTCCTGCACGTTGAATTAATTCTAATTTACCGTATTTTCCTTTATTAGTTCCAGTCAAAAATTGATTTGTCATCTCATTAATAACTGTATCTACTTGATCTTGAGATATTTGTATATTATATTCTTTTTCCATGTCATTAATCATGTTGGCTAGAATATCTTTTTCATTTTCTAACATATCTCTAAGTAATATTAGTTCACTTGCACGTTTTCCATCTATAAATTTTTGTGAAACAAATTTTATTAAATTTTCTTCCTCTGATGAAAATCTAACTTTATAGTCCTTATCATACTTAACTAAGAAATTATAATATGATCCAGTTTTCTCTACAAACTTAATTGGATCGATTTCTCCAAATCTATCAAAATCTCCTATTTTAGGTATCCTTCCTAGCTTATCTTTTAGCTTGTGATAATTTTCCTTTAAAAATTTTAATTCTTGGAAATTTGCATTATCCACCGATTCATATATTCTTTTTGCACTAATATCATCAAAATGGATTGTAGAAGCACCTGGAATAATTCTGCTACCTTCTTTTATATATTTTCTTGCATTATCTTTGTTATAAGACCTATCTCCTGAAAGAGCTACTGGAATCATAAAATTATTCTTGTAATTTCCAATAAAATCTAAAATCACAACATACTCTTTATCTGGATATTTTCTAAGGCCTCGTCCTAATTGTTGTATAAATACAATTGGTGACTCTGTAGGTCTTAACATAATAACTTGATTTATTGGTGGCAAATCAGCACCTTCTGAAAAAATATCAACTGACAAAATATAATCTAACCTTTTTTCTTCTGGTATGTCATCATCAACTAATCTTGATATAACTTCGTTTCTCTCTGCTTCTGTATTACTTCCTGATAATACTTCTGTTTGCCAACCAATTTGATTAAATTTAGTAGATAACTCTTCTGCCTCATCAATTCTACTACAAAATATAAGGCCTTTTGTTCTATCTCCTATGTATTTATAATACTCTGCTGTATTAAATATATGCTTAACTCTCTCATCACTTGTCAAATCATTAAATCTTTGAAGGTCAATTGATTTAACCTTACCTTGCTTTTTTGTATTCGAGTTATCTATGTCTGTTACAGTTTCAATATCTGCTATACCAAAATAATGAAATGGACATAACAAATCCTCTTCCATTGCCTGCTGTAATCGAATCTCATATACTATGTTGTGTTCAAAAATCTCATATATATTATTATCAGCTTTATTATCATCTCTTTTATCCGGAGTTGCAGTCATTCCTAATGATAATCGAGGAGTAAAGTAGCTCATAACTTTTTGGTAGGAATCAGCTGAACTATGATGAGCTTCATCATAAATTATACAATCAAAATAATCCTTTGGTATTCTCTTAAGATTTTCATCCTTTGACATTGTCTGAATAGATGCAAAAATATAATCTGCATTTAATTCAAATTTATTAAGACTTCCAGAAATGATACCTGTCTTTACAGTATTTCCAAATACTTTTGAATATGAATTTGCTGCCTGTTTAATAATTTGATTACGATGAGCTAAAAACAATACTCTTTTGTATCCTAGCTCTCTCATAGCAAATGCTGATGCGTAAGTTTTTCCCGTTCCTGTGGCTGATATCAGCAATGCTTTATCTTTCTTTTCATTAACAATAGTTTCTAAGTTCTTTATAAATCCAACTTGCATTTTATTAGGCTCTAATTTGTAATTTTCTAGCGAAACTATGTCACTTTGAAGGGCTATCCTTTGCTGATTTCTAATAATTTCTGCTCTCTTTTTATTTTCTTCATAAACAGCTTTATATGTTTTTATGAATTCTTTATACTCTAAGCAATTCTCAGAATTCCAAAGTTCGTTGAATTCTCCAAGAATTTTCTGTGTCATTTGCCCTTCTTTTGTTGCCACAAAGCTTGTATTCCACTCTCTATTTACTGTTAAAGCACTTGACGTCATATTTGAGCTACCTATTATAACTCTATATATTTCGTCTTTTCTAAATATATAGCCTTTGGTATGAAAGTTCTCGCGAAAAGGAATTTTCTTATTTACCTTTGCCAATGCATTTTTCATTTCTTTTGTGCAACAGTACATTCTCACCTGTATATTTTTTAATTTTGCAAGAACTTCTAACGCCTCTGGCTCTGTAAATAAATTATAATCTGTTGTTAAAATTTGTCCTGGAATATTTTTAGTTTCTAATTCTTTTAACGTCATACTTAATGAATTAATTGCGCTACCCTTTATAAAAGCCACGCTCATCTTAAACTCATCACATTTTTTTAATTCTCTCTCTATAGAAACTATAACTTTCTTGCCTTGCCTGTAATCATTAGAAACAAAATCTGGTTGTAATGCTAAATTAGAATCTACATTTACATCTCCACTAAGGTATGCCACTTGCATACCCTCTTTCATTTGCTTTATAACCTTGTTAGTTTCCATAGCCATCTCTTTCTACCTTTCTAATCTCTTGGTCTATAATAAAAATTACCTGTTACTTGTTGAGTATTCATGCAATTTACAAATGCATTGCTATCTATTTCATTAATTGCCTTAATTACATATTTTTGATCAGTAGCATTAATAACTGAATACACTAACTGTGTATTACCACCTTTGAAACTACCGTGAGCATCTATAATTGTAGCTCCATGTTTACAAATTTTGTATATTTCATTACATATCTCTTTTGGATGATCTGTAACGACATACAATGTAACTTGCTGATAATTCCTATATAATAAATGAATTGTCTGTGTTGATGCATACTGGAATATTATAGAATATAATGCTTTATCCCATCCAAAAAGAATACCTGCTGTAACTAAAATAACAACGTTAAATCCTAATATAATATTAAAGGAATCTACTCCTCGTTTTTGCGATAGATAAATTGATATAAAATCTGTACCTCCACTCGTTGCATCTACCATTAAGCACATACTTATAGCTACACCATTAATAATTCCACCAAAAACACTTATAAGTAATATGTCTTTTGTAACAACGTATGCTGGTATCATATCAACAACAAAACTGTTCACTAAAATCATTATAACCGAAAAAATTGTAAATCTTTTTCCTATGAATTTAAATCCTATATATGCCGGAAAAGCATTTAAAATTATATTAATTGCCGCATATTGCACTTTTATTCCACAGATATCCTCAAATACTGTCTGTAGTAAAATTGTAAGGCCTGTAGCACCGCCTGGATATAATTTTCCATTTCTTACTAATAGCTTAATATTAACAGCCATTAATACCGCTGCAATAACAACTACAACCAATCTTTTAACGTCTTTTTTGATTTCTTTAATTGGTTCTACCTTGCTTTGTGTCATCTCGTCCATATATTTACACTCCTATTATTTCTAATGAGTAGATATCGTCTAAAAATATTTCTCTATCTACTATTTGAATATATTTTAAATAAAGATTTAATTTTGCAACTTTTCCAGTAAAGCTTACATAATCATCATCTTCTTCTAAAAAATATACCACTTTTGTAACTGGATGTGTATTATCTTGTAAGTTTTTTTCTATAATTTTTAAACAATAATCTATTGATTCTTTACTTTCTTCGGATAACTCTTTTCTTGGGACTATAACCCTTTGTTTTTCTTTAATAGCATCTTCATAGCCTTTTAATGCTGCAAATGGCATGAATATTTTTGCTCTATCATCTAAATTCATCTTAGGATGCTTCATAAGACTGTCCTTATTGCGAAATGTAGGATAATCAAGCTTAATAATGTCATCATATTTGTGTGTATATCTATTATTTTTTCCAACTGGATTTTTAACCATTATGCTTTGTGTCCTCCTATTTGTTCATTTCTCATTCTTTCTGTAGCACCTTCTTCTAAATTCATGCCTTTTAAAATAGAATTCTTTCCATATTTCTTTTTTATTGAAAGCATTGCTTCTTGTATCTTCTTTTCCTTTTCATTTTGCTCTGTATTAGAAAATAGATCAAGTTGTTCATAACCTTGATTAGTTACATTATTAGCACAAATAGTAATCCTACGTACTTGTAAATTGTTATCAATAATCTTATCGTAAAGTTTTAAAACGCCGTCCATTATCTTAGATGTACTACTAGTATGTCCACGAAGGTTTGCCGTTCCATGAGCTGATTTTGGAATAATTCGTCCATACCTATCCACGGCTACTTTCCCATTATATTTTCCCCCTAATGTAGTCTCTTCAATTCGTTCGTAGCCCACTGTTAAAGTGACTGAATCCGTACTTAATCCTTTTTCTACTAAATCTAAAACTAATGAATCAGTCATTTCTTTCACTATAAGACGTGCTTTATCTATATCATATGGAGTATGCAAAACCTGCCCTGACGATATGCTGTTTATAGTTGGCTTATAATTCTTAATCTGCTTAATCGTACAAGGTTCAAATCCCCATGCGTGATCTATTAAAAGTTCTGCATCTATTCCAAATTCTTTATATAAAACATCCTCTTCATAAATAGATGCTCTAGCAACGTCTCCCATAGTATAAAGACCGATTTTTTCTAGGCGTTTTGCTATTCCATTGCCTATTCTCCAAAAATCAGTCATTGGTCTATGTCCCCATAACAATTTTCTATAAGTCATCTCATCTAAGGACGCTATTCTAACACCATATTCATCAGCACTTACATGCTTTGCAACAATATCCATAGAAATCTTAGCAAGGTATAAATTAGTCCCTATCCCGGCTGTTGCAGTTATACCTGTCTTGTCTAGCACATCATGTATCATAGCAGTTGCTAATTGCTTAGGTGTCATGTGGTACAACTCTAGATAATGTGTCACATCTATAAAGCACTCATCTATGCTATAAACATGAATGTCTTCTGGACTAACATACTTGAGATAGACTTCGTAAATTTCACTCGATATCTTAATATAATGTGCCATTTGAGGAGGTGCTATTTCAAAATCTATTTTTTTCCCTGTTCTTTCTTCTATTATCTTAAGCTTTTGCTTCACTTCAAATAGTCTAATTCTTCCTGGAATTCCGTATGCTTTAAGGGCTGGAGAAACTGCTAAACATATAGTCTTATCTGTGCGAGTAGGATCAGCAACTACTAACTTTGCTTTTAATGGATCTAATCCCCTTTCAACACATTCTACAGATGCGTAAAAAGACTTAAGATCTATTGCTATGTATATTCTATTCTCTCTTTTGATAGCTTGCATATGATTTTCTGTCACTGCGCCTGGCTCACTTTTACATAGTTATATGTCTTAGCAGTAACATCCTCCTTTCCAAATTTATCTTATTATCTATCTAAATACATCTTATTATCTACTTAATATTAGCTTATAGATTGCGAACATTATATTTTGTTCGCAAACAGATTTTCGAACACTTTCAATTATACATCACGAACATAGGTTTGTAAACAATTTTCTTTTTTATTCATTGTCACCTTTTTACATAACAAAAAAGCTACCACAACACATCGCAGTTTGCATTAGGTAGCTTTTAAATATATTAATCTGGAGAAATTCTATATATCTTACATTTGATTGAATATTTGTGCTGTTTTAAAAACTACAGCACACTTTGTTACGGCCTTTTCTCTTCGCGTTATAAAGAGCTTTATCGGCCTCTTTGAAAGTTTCCCTATAACTATGTTTATCATACGCTGCAACACCTATCGATACTGTTATTGGGCTAACTTGATTATCTGCTTTCTCAATTGATTGACGAATTCTTTCAGCAATCCTTTTTCCGACTTCTGGTGACAAGTTTTTCAAAATGATTACGAATTCTTCTCCGCCCCATCTAATTATCATATCATCACTTCTTATCTGACGCTTGATTTGTTCTGTCACAAATACTAATATTTTATCACCATCTTCATGGCCATATGTATCATTTATTTTTTTAAAATAATCAATGTCTAGTATAAGCATAACGATATTCTCTACGTCATCGAAAGCAAATGCTTCAGTTCCGGGCTCTACTATACTGTCTAGTTTGTTTCTGTTATAAACTTGTGTCAACTGATCGGTAGTCGATAATTCAGCTAATTTTTTTTGAGCATTATACTGTTGAACAAAGGAATTTTCTACTACTTTTTCCATTAAAACGATTGAAAAATATAAAGGAATCGCTAACGTTATCATCATGGTGTACGCTTCATAATGTATAAATTGATTAGATATGGCTATGTTTAATAGCATTAAGCTATGTATTGGTCCAGAATATTTTACTGGATAACATAACCCTATAATCATAAAACCAAAATGCATTATTATGAAACCTTCCCTAGCAAAATCCTTATTTTCAAGAAAATATACTGCCCATATTGTTGCCCACATCGATCCATGGGCTACAAGATATGCAAAAATCATATTAATTTTATAATCTTTTCTTTTTTTATGAACTAGTATATATAAAACTAATGGTATTAAAACCGAAAGCCTTGGTAGTAAAGTATCTAATTTGATTTTCCCGAATAATTGGCAGTCTGTAAAAAAATAAATCATTTCAGCTATTCCCATCATAATAACTGCAAAATGCCCTATTCTTCCATAATATTCATACTTACTTTGATAGAAAGTTTCTTTGTCCCTTTTAGCAATTTGCTTTGGAAACAAAAATTCCATGTTGTTCTCCTTTGTTTCCTATTGAACAGCAATTAACTTTTAATGAATTCGTGCTAAAGTCATTTCCATTCAGTAGGAATTTAACTACCTGGTAAAAATAATGTTTTTCCCTATCAAAAAGCAACACATTTTTACCTACTACATTGTCATTTCTTTGCTCATTTTGGGTACTCTTGATGTGACCATGATGTAACTACGATGTAACTAGGTACTTTTAGATTAAACTTAGATGTTTCGTTTAGATGTACCATAGAAGTTTTGAAACACTTATGACTATTTCACTTACATTAAGTTGAAATAATCCTTGTCTACATATCAATTGCCTACAATTAATCATAAGACATGTACCCTATGATACAATCTTTTATACTGTTTTGCAAGTAAAATACGATATTTTATTTTTTTTTAATAATTAGGCCGAAATTTTTATCTTTTTTTAATAATTGCAATGTAGTAAAATATTATTAAACATGATTTTCTATGATTTCAAGGGGGGATAAAATGGATAAAATTTCTTTAATTGTACCTTGTTATAATGAAGCCGAAGCTATTCCAATTTTGTATACAGAATTAATTAATGTTACATCAAAAATGAGTACTGTTAACTTTGAATTTATCTTTATAGATGATGGTTCTTCTGATAGAACCTTGCCCATATGTAAAGAGCTTGCTACAAAGGACGAAAAAGTTAAGTACATTTCTTTTTCTAGAAATTTTGGAAAAGAAGCAGCTATGTACGCCGGTCTAACTAATGCTATTGGTGATTATGTTGCAATACTTGATGCAGATATGCAAGACCCACCTTCTCTTCTACCAAAACTTTATTATGCTGTAAAATACGAAGGATATGATTCTGCTGCTACTCGAAGGGTTAGTAGAAAGGGAGAACCAAAAATCAGATCTTTTTGTGCAAGACTTTTTTACAAATTAATGCGAAAGATTTCAGATGCTGAAATAGTTGATGGTGCTCGAGATTTTCGTTTAATGAATCGCAAATTTGTCAATGCCCTTTTAAGTATGAAAGAATACAATCGCTTTTCTAAGGGGATGTTTGGCTGGGTTGGTTTTAAAACTAAGTGGATTGAATTTGAAAATATACAAAGATGTGCCGGGGAAACCAAGTGGTCTTTTTGGGGACTTCTTAAGTACAGTATCGAAGGTATTATTGCTTTTTCTAATGTACCTTTAATAATCGCTTCACTAACTGGACTTCTTTTTTGTATAATGGCATTTTTTTTCATTATATTTATAATAGTACGTCAGCTTTTATACCACAATTCTGTTAATGGATGGTCTTCTCTCGTATGTATAATTCTTCTTATTGGTGGCATACAACTATTTTCAATTGGCGTATTAGGTCACTATATGTCTCAGCTTTATATAGAAGTTAAAAGAAGACCTAATTTTATAATAAGTGAAGATAATATAAAAAAATAGATATGCTTCTTTAGGAAATTGTCTGTATCAATAATACTAAACTCTTTCCCTAGAATCTGCATATCTATTTTATTATTTTTCTATTATTTTTGTTATTACTGTTTTGTTATTACTGTTTTATTATAGCGGTTTTGCTATTCATTGTTTTGTTTGTTGTTGTTTTATTTGTTATATTATAAGTTTGCTATAATTCTATTATATGACTAATCGTCATCTCTTGTGTTTGCAGCAAATATTAAAACTAGTCTTAATATCTGCAACAATGTTGATACTACAGCTGCAACATATGTCAAAGCTGCTGCTCTTAATACTTTTCTTGATGATTTAACTTCATCTTCAAATAAAATCCCGTTGTTTTTTAAAATTCTAAGTGCTCTATGAGATGCATCAAATTCTACAGGCAATGTAACTACTTGGAATACTAATGTAAGTGAAAATAAAATAATTCCAAAATTAACCATATTTAATGAACTAAGAATTACACCTAAAATAATAATTGGCATAGACAATGTAGAACCAATATTAACTACTGGCACTAATGTATTTCTAACTCTAATTGGTACATAACCTTTGTGATGTTGTAAAACATGACCACATTCGTGAGCCGCTACACCAATTGCTGCAACAGATGATGAATTGTATACTGTGCTTGAAAGTCTAACCACATCTGCTCTTGGATCATAGTGATCAGTCAAATCTCCACTAATGTGTTCAATATCAACTTTATAAAGACCTTCATGGTCTAAAATCATACGTGCCACTTGTGCAGCTGTATAACCTCTTCTATTCATTTGTTTACTGTATCTGTGGAATGTCCACTTAATATTTGCTGATGCGATTATACAGATTAACGCACCAATAATAACTAAAATATATGTTGGGTCAAAAAACAAACCATATCCGTACCCATAACCTAATCCATTTCCGAAATACATCTTTACCTCCTTAGTTTTTTAATTTTTACTGCAAATTATAAAATTCAAAAATATTATTGTATCATAGCACTATTTTTATCGGAAAACTTATTCGATATTTATTTTGATATATCATATATTGTAACATTTTTCAACCATATGATATTTAAAAAAAATGTGTTTTTTTTATTAATTAAATGTTATTTAACATTTTTAACCACAAAAAGTTATTAATACTCGATAATTGGGGGTTTATCATGTCCAAGAAAAAAATTTCAAAGAAAAAAATAAATTCAAAAAAATATGAAGAAATGCCTAAAAAAATAATTATAAACAAATACAGGAATTCTGATAAGTATGTCAGCATTATTTTACCTACATATAATCGTGAAGAATTCCTATTACGTGCAGTTAACAGTGTTTTTGCACAAACTCATCAAAAATTTGAGTTGATTATCGTTGATGACGGCTCAACTGATTCTACTAGCAAAATTATAGACCAGATTTGCCAAGAACACGACAATGTTATTTATTATCCTTGTGAAAAAAATTTTGGTCCTTCGCACGCTAGAAATGTTGGAATCAAGCTTTCTCAATATGACATTATTGCTTTTATTGACAGTGATGATGAATGGATGCCTAAAAAATTGGAGATGCAGTTAAACATGTTAACTGATGAACGTCCAATTGTTTATTGCGAGTATAATTACATCGATACTGATGGCACTGTTTTAGGCATTTGTCCAACCAAGGAAATTACAGTAGAGTACAAATCTGGAAGAATGTTTTCCGAACTTTTAAAGCAAAACCTTGTTGGCACACCAACTGTTTTAATGAAAAAAGAATGCGTCTTAGATGTTGGCTTATTTGATGAAAATTACCATGTTTATGAAGATTATGAGTTAATGCTTAGAATTTCTAGAAAATATCAGTTTGAATTTATTGAAGAACCTCTTGTAAATGCCTATGTCACACCAGGTGGAGTTTCAGGTAATATAGGTGGATATTTTACCGCTAGACTTATGCTTATTGAAAAATACTACAATGTTTTAATTGAGCATGCTCTTCTAGAAAAAACAGTAAATGATCTTCTAGACAAAGCAGAAGAATGTGGCCTTTTTAATGAAATTGTTGAAAAAATCAATCTTTTAATAGACACTTATGGTCCTTTGCAAGATCAACACTTTTTAACTATAGTTGCAACAAGCATTAATAGCAACGAAAATGTTTTTCGTATGCTTTTAGATTTACTTGATTTAGACACAGAATATATTCAAGTAATCTATATTGACTTAGGTTCAGCTAATTATGATCCTGCTAGATTTGAGCCTTACATCCAAAAATACAATGGTAACTTACATGTTTTACACCAGGATAAATATATTGGACAAGGTTCCCTTTTAAACAAAGCCCTTGACATTGCAGATGGAAAATACATTACTTTTATTAACCAATTTTGTTATATTTATCCTCGCAATTTAACGCCTATTATCAAGGCCTTGGCCAAATTTAATACTGATTTAGTGCAATGTGATGTTCTAAAAGCTGAAGGCAATGTTATAATAAATGGAATCACCGATATTCATATGGCAACATTTTATAATTGGCTTGAAGTAGATGATGCTATCATGTCAATTCATTTACTCACTAATTGCATGTACGAGCCTTCTATTCTTGGAAAATTTTTCAAGGTAGAGCTCATTAAAGAGCACAATATCCGTTTTAGCGAATATACTACTAATTATGAGACTTTATTTACTGAATCATACTTTGCTTACATTAAATCATACCAAGGCATTATCGTTCCTTACATCACCTCGGAAAATGATGTACTATTTTCTGAATTAGTTCATCCTATGCCTGCACCAAACGGAAAATTCGATACTATGAATTTTGACTTAGACCTTAAAGAAAAATTTATTTTGTGTCTTGAATCAGCAAAAATGATTCAATATTTAGATTTGCCAGAAGAAAAACTCGACTTTTACATAGAACTTATGGACTTACCAGATTCCTTCGAAGATTATAAAAAACGACCTCGATATGAAACTGAAGACAAAGGTGAAACCTATCCTGTTATTATGGATGCGTCTGTAAGAGAAAAAATACAAGCACAACGTTCTAACTTAACATATTTACATCCAAAATACTTTAGATATAATCGATATGTTGATCCTATAGATGATGCTGTTGTTGCTTTACGCCTATATTATCTTCGTAAGAATTCGTATTTAGCAAAAAATCCACAGTTTGACTTTGCTCTAACTAAAGATTTTATAGAGCATTTCTTCTGGATTCCTTTGCTTAGAATTCCTATCGAACATGGCCCTGAAGTTTTAGATCCGTTTACGTATGAGACCATGAGAAAAATAGTCATTACAGAATTGCAGAATAAAGATCGAAGTAATATAGCATATGACAAATGTCGTCTTTTTACAAAGGCACTTGAGTTTGCTAATAGAGGCGGTTTTTATAATAAACCAGAAGAATTTAAAGACTTCCTAAAAGAGATTCATAAATATATTGCTAGTCTTATAGAATATTAAATTTGCACTTTCAATAATGCATTTAATAGTACATCTAAAAAGTCACCACAACAATATTCTAATGGAGTACTCCATCAAATATTGTTTGGTGACTTTTCTTTTATTTGTATTATCTCGGTTTTATTTTACGTTTAAATCGAACTCGCTTGGTAAGAAACGTGGTGATACGTTTTCCTTTGTGGCAATAACTGATGAAGCAAGTCTTGTACCAATTGCACATGCATCCGCTAATGATTTTCCATATGTAAGACCAATTGCTACACCTGCAAAGAATGCATCTCCACAACCTGTTGTGTCAACTACCATTACTTTTTGTGCTGGACAAACTCCACATCTTCCATCTGGCTCAGCCCAAACTGCGCCTTTTGATCCCATTGTTACTATCATTCTTGGGATTTGAGCTACTTTAACTTTTTTCTGAATGATCTGTGCCATTTCTTCTGGAGTTTTATTTTCATAATCATCTGTAAATAAAAGTTCTGCTTCTTGAAGATTACATACAACACAGCCTGTTTTTTGAAGTAAATCTCTTCTTTCCATTGCAATTGTCATATTAGATACTACTGCATAAACTTGTTTTTTGTATTTTTCTGCAAGTTTAAATATTTTTTTCAAAATATGTGCATCCATATCAATTTCAACTACAATACTATCTGCATTTTTAACGATTTCATCTCCATGTTCATCAAAAATATCCCCAATTTCCTTTAAATCAGGTCTCTGAGAAATTGATGCAACTACATCTCCATCATTATCAAATACAGCTAGCCATGTACCAATTCCACCTTCTGTTCTTCTAACGTATTGTGTATCGACTTTGTGACGATTAAGCTTAGCAAGTACATCATCGCTAATACCTGAGTTATCTACAACGCTTACAAATGTTGGCTTTAATTCAACGTTTGCAATATCTTCTGCTACGTTTCTACTTACACCACCATGTACTTGAGCAACTCTACCAACATTACGACCTGCTGGAATATACTGACTCATTGGATAACCTTTAATGTCTACAAATACAGCACCTACAACTACGATACCCATATTAAAAACCTCGCTTTTTCTCTAATGTAATTATAAAATTCATTTTTACGTGATAACTAAAACTGTACCATGAAAACAAGCTTTTTGCAATTATATTTTTAAAATTCAAGTCTCCCTTACAAGACTTGGTGCGAGATTTACTTATAAGCGGAGAGCCACTCATCTGAAATGTAAAATTTATTTAGCGAATTTTTTCTCCCTTTTGGATAATTTCAGAAATATTTAATTTCTCATCTGTCAAAATAATATTTCCATATTTACCCACTTCTATTGAACCGTAGTCTTTATCTATTCCAATTGATTTAGCTGGATTAATGGAAGCAGCTTTAATCGCCCACTCCATTGGGATATGCATTTTAGTTGCAGCTGTTTTCATACACTCAAATAAATTGGCCACACTGCCAGCTAAAACACTGTCATCTTTTGTTAAAGTTGCTTTTGCATTTTTTACAGTTACAGCCTGATTTCCTAACTCATACTCTCCATCTGGCAAACCGCAAGCCATCATGCTATCTGATATCAAGATCATTCTGTCTTCACCAAACATATCAAATGTAAAACGAACCATTGCTGGATGGATATGAAGTCCATCGGCTATTAATTCTGCCTCTGAATTATTTTCGTATGCTGCAATAACTGGTCCTGGTTTTCTATGATGTATACCTGGCATTGCATTATAGATATGAGTTAAATGAGTTGCACCTTTTTCGAAGGCCTTTGTTGCTGTATCATATTCTGCACAAGTATGGGCAATGGAAATACGAACTTCATCTTTTAATTCTTCTATAAATTCCATTGCACCATCTAATTCTGGTGCCATGTCTACTAATTTAAATTTGCCTTTTGATCTTTCTTGAAGTCTTTTAAACATCTCAATATCTGGATTCATTAAATATTTAGGATTCTGAGCGCCCAATTTTTCTGGACTTACAAAGGGTCCTTCCATATTTATTCCTACTAAATCAGCCTGACCTATTGTATTTTTATATTCATTAGCCACATCTACTATTGTATTTAATTTTTCTTCATTAAATGTCATAGTAGCTGGTGCCATGGCAAGTATTCCATTTTCTGCCTCATATTTTGCTATTTCGTTAAGTCCTGCTAGATCTGCATCTCCAAAATCGTGATGCATTGCTCCGTGGAAATGAATATCGCATAATCCAGGAATTGCATACTTTTCTGCACCTGTTTCTGCTTTGTTATTCTCTTTTATTTTTACAATTCTTTCATCTTCTATAGTTATATCCACTTTTTTAAATCCAGCTCTTGGTAAAAAAGCCTTTACATTTTCTATTACCATTTTTGCCTCCAAACTAAGTTAATCTAATTCTATTTTACTTAAGGCTTCCTCATCACCTACTAATGTGAAATCTGGGTGCATTTGTAAAATTGATGCAGGTACTTCCGGTGTTACTGGACCAAAAAACGCCTTTTTAATAATATCTGCCTTGCCTTTTCCATTTGCCACCATAAGCACTTTTCTAGCTTGCATAATTGATTTAATTCCCATAGTATAAGCTTGTCTTGGCACTTCATCTTTGCTACCAAAAAATCTCTTATTAGCTTCAATTGTGCTTTCTGTAAGATCAACACAATGTGTTGCCAATTCGAAAGCTGCTCCTGGTTCATTAAATCCTATGTGACCATCATTACCTATTCCTAACAACTGTAAATCAATTCCACCTGCTGCATGTATAATATTTTCATATTCTTCACACGCCTGCTTTGCATCTGGATTTGAACCATCTGGCACATTAATACTATCTTCCCTAATATTAATGTATTTAAAGAAATTTTCTTGCATAAAATACCAATAACTTTGATTATGATTATGATCTAAACCTCTATATTCATCTAAATTAATACTAGTTACTTCCGAGAAATCGATGTCTCCTTTATTATACCAATCTATTAATTGTTTATAAATTCCAACTGGTGTCGAACCTGTTGCAAGTCCTAAAACTGCATGGGGTTTCATAATTACTTGGGCTGAAATAATATTTGCAGCCTTTCTTGACATATCCTTATAATCTTTTGCCTTTATTATTTTCATTCGAATATCTCCTTTCAAAACTCTCCGTCCTATGGCAATCTAATTTGATTGATGGTATTCGACTTTGTGTATATTACCTAATTTTGCTTGTTTTTTGTATAAAATTGCCACCTTTTTGACGAAGCTTTTCTCTATTAAGAATATACTCTTTTTTAAATATAATCAAGATTTATTTTATAAACTTTTCTAAAACATATATCAATAATAAATTAATTTTTCCCCATCCTCGGAAACCATAAAAATTTAAAAATGCACAATTATGCTTCTTTATTTTTATAAAAATTTAATATTGATTATATAATTTAGAGTGTTAGACTTAAATTGTAGGGATAATTGCTAAATTGTATCTACAATAATAGAAGAGAGGCACAATTAATTGTGACCTATAAGGGGGTATTATTACATGATTTCATTTTTTATTGCGCTTGTAGGATTAATTGTCGGTTTCTTTATTTACGGCACCTTTGTAGATAAAGTATTCAAACCTGACGATAGAAAAACACCATGTGTTGAGCATCCTGATGGTGTAGATTATGTACCAATGAAGCCTTGGAGAGCTTATTTGATTCAACTCCTTAATATTGCAGGACTTGGACCAATCTTTGGTGCACTTTCTGGAGCAATATGGGGTCCAAGTGTTTATCTTTGGATTGTTTTAGGAACTATTTTTGCTGGTGGTGTACATGATTATTTAACTGGTATGCTTTCTATGCGAAATGATGGAGCAAGTGTTTCAGAGTTAACAGGAAAATATTTAGGACCTGTTATGAAAAATGTTATGAGAGTTTTCTCAGTTGTTCTTCTTGTAATGGTTGGTGTTGTATTTATGGTAGGACCTGCTGGTTTACTTTCTACAATGATTACAGGTGGAAAAGGCGGTAGCCAAGCTAAAACACTTACTGCAGTATTTACAATTATTATTTTAGCATACTATTTACTTGCAACATTAATGCCAATTGATAAAGTAATCGGAAAGGTTTATCCAATTTTTGGTATCTGCCTAATCGTTATGGCTTTAGGTATTGGTGGTGCTACAATTATTAGACATATCAACGGAACTCATCCTATGATAGAACTTTGGGATGGATTTAAAAATATGCATCCTAAGGGAGCAGCTCAACCAATCTGGCCACTTATGTTTATCACAGTTGCATGTGGAGCTATTTCAGGTTTCCATGCTACACAATCACCAATGATGGCTAGATGCTTAACTTCAGAGAAACAAGGCCGTCACGTTTTCTATGGCGCTATGGTTTCTGAAGGTATCATTGCTTTAATTTGGGCATCAGCTGGTATTGCATTTTACAATGTTGCTGGAAAACCATTCTCAACAGCAGGATTATTTGCTGCAGGTGGCGGAAACTCAACAACAGTTTATAAAATGTCAGTAGAATTACTTGGACCTGTAGGAAGTATTTTAGCATTACTTGGTGTTGTTGCTTGTCCTATTACATCTGGCGATACAGCCTTTAGAAGTGCTAGACTTACTCTTGCTGACTGGTTCAAAATTGATCAATCAAAAATTAAAACACGTTTACCACTTGCAATTCCACTTCTTGCAGTTGGTTACTTAATTTCTTTCTTAGACTATAACATCGTTTGGAGATATTTCTCATGGTCTAACCAGACACTTGCTATGATAGCTCTTTGGACTGGTGCTACTTACCTAACAAAGAAAGTTTCTCCTAGCAAAGGTTGGATTGCTACAATACCTGCAACATTCATGTCAGCAGTTTCAATTACATACTTCTGCTTTGCTCCTGAATGTTTATCATTTGGTACAAAGCTTTCTAACGGAACTGCAGTTTCTTATGCTATAGGTATTATAGGTGCATTGTTGTTCTTTGGAATCTTTATGTTTAGAGTATTTATTCCAACAGTTTCAAAGAAACATACTTCACATACACATCATGTTGCTCCACAGCATTAATTTATATTAGAAACATGTTATGTTAAAAACACACTAAAAAAACCAGTGGCTACCCAACCGTAGTCACTGGTTTTTTATACAAATATATTTATGAGAAACTTGTTCTTCCGAACCAATATTCAGTTTTAATAAAGAATTATGTCTTCGTGTTACTTTTTGTAAATTTTTTCACTACCCCAACTTCAACGAAGTAAGTAAGGGATTTTTTCTTTTCATTGAGTTATATATTAAACTCTATATGGATTATATTACTATCTAATATAAGAAAATATCTTATATTTGCTCTTCAAACACATCTGGAATTGCACCATATTTACCAGTTACGTAGTTTTTCTCATAACTTTCGTCTTTTCTGATATGTAACCCATCTTCATCAACAATATCTGCTAATGAATATAATGTTGATATGCCTTTTTCATCTTTTTCAACGAACCAGATTTCATCTCGTCTAAATGCTTTATTAGTCATTAATGATGATGTACTAGCTGTAAAGATAATCTGTCCTTCAAAATTTTCTCTATTTAATGCGAAGAAATCCTTTAAAACTTTTCTGATAAATAATGGATGTAATCCACTATCAAAATTATCAATTACAAGAATTCCTCCATCATCAATTACATTATAAGCTTTAGGGAAATAAGCAAATAATTTTTTGATACCTGCTGATTCCATTTTTAAAGGAAATTCTACTGTATTATCTGAATCGCTTAGTTTATGTGTTATAGTTACATCATCTTTTGTCACCTTAACATCTAGAATTGTTTTATCTAGACATCTTAACTCCTCAAGCATTAGATGATGGAATTTTTCGTCATTTAAATATTTATCTGTAATATCTTTTTTGTTTGCTGCATTTTCAAGACCATTCATAATAAATTCATTACCGCAGAAAAATTCTCCGATAGTAGCGCAATTACGCTCTCCCATTCTAGCTCCAATTGAAGCTAAAAGTGTAGTATCTGTTAATCCTGCACCAAATATATCTTTATAACTTTTTCCTAAACCTGCAAATTCTACTTTGTCTGTTCCTCTATGAAAAATTTCTTTGAAATTTCTAGCTGTTTTAGCCTTTACATTAAACCACTCTTCAAGAATAACATCATCGTTGATTTTAAATCCATAGTTATAGATTTTTTCTTTTTTGTCATCTCTTTTTGTGAAATATACTTCAAAAACTGATGGCTCTTTTCTAGAATCTTCATCTAAAATAAATGGTTCTCTTGTAAATTCATAGTTTCCTTGTGCTCCAAATGAATCACATACAAATTTAGTCATAAATTCAAATGCTTCTAATAATGTTGTTTTTCCTCCAGCATTAGCTCCATAAACTGTTGCCACTGGTAAAATCTTTTCATAACCAACTGTAGCTACTCTGCGCGAAAATTCTGTCATTTTAGTTGCAGACAAGTCAAAAACTGTCTCGTCTTTAAATGCTTTAAAATTTTTAAAATTGAACTCTATTAACATAGTTCACCTACCCCTTCTCATAAAACTTATTATAAATACTGAATATAATTTTTCTCGCATAAATACATTATACATAATTTCATATTCGATTACAAATAGATGTGAAAAAAACCCATAATTTTTTCAATGCATAGCGTTTTCATATTTTTTGTATATTAAACACTTACTTCGTTCTATTTTATAATCGTTTTTATATTTTGTTAGTTTTTTCAAGTTTCTTTCCATCGCATGTGCTTTGCTTAAAGGCTAGTAGCATCTTTTCTAAGATATACCTTATCACATATATCAATAGTTGATTTTCTGTGAGAAACTATCAATATACTTTTTTCTTTAGCTTCTTCTTTGATTGATTTCAATATTACTCCTTCATTAAGAGCGTCTAAGTTACTTGTTGGCTCATCTAAAAGCATAAAATCACCATCATGTAAAAATGCTCTAGCTGTACCAATTCTTTGCTTTTCACCATCGGATAATGAATTGCTAATATCTCCTATTTGAGTGTCATATCCATTAGGAAGGCTAACAATAAATTGGTGTATTGAAGCTTTTTTAGCTGCTTTAATTACCTCTTCACGAGTTGCACCTATTTTACCTATTTCTATGTTTTTGGCAATTGTATCATTAAATAGATATGTTTCTTGTGTTACATAAGATTCCATATCTCGTAAATTACTTGTATCTATATCTCTAATCTCATCTATACCAAAATTGATTGTTCCTTTATCTACATCCCAAAAACGCATTAATAATTTTAAAAATGTAGATTTTCCGCAACCACTTGGTCCATGAATTCCAACAATTTTTCCTTTTTCAATGTTCATGCTCACATCACTTAGAATCTCTTTTTTCTTATCATATGAGAAATAAACATGGTTAGCTTCTATGGTTGCTGACTTAACCTTTTTGTCAAAATTTATTTCCTCTACAGCTGGATTTTCTTCTAATAAATCAAGAATTCTATCTCCACTTGCAAGAGTTTGATTAAGGTTATTTGCTAGATTTGCTAGTGCCACGACTGGACCAAAGGAACCAACGACTGCAACAAGTGCAATTACTGCATAATCTATAGTTAAGTTATTTTCTATAAATCCTGCTAACATCGCAAAAAATGCTCCATAAGAAACAAATTGTATTATTAGATTAGTAGTCGCTTTTTGAGCCGCCTCTAATTTGCTAAGTTTTAACTTTGTTTCTGATAGTTCATCTGACTTTGTAGAAATTTCTTCTAACATCTTATTTCCTTGTAGGTATTGCAATGTTTCTGTAATACCGTTTAAGGCCATAAGGATCAAACTATTCATTTCTCCAAATTTATTTCTATATTCTAAACCTACATCTGCCCCTTTACGATTTACATACATTGGTACAACTATTCCTATTAAAATATATCCACAAAAGGCTAATGCAGCTGCACCTAAATTATAACTTGCAATGTAACATAGCATAATTGCAGATGTTACAACACCAATTACAATTGGTGAAATTGTATGGGCATAAAATACCTCTAATAACTCTGTATCAGATGTAATAATAGAAATAAGATTTCCTTTATCTTTTCCTTCTAATTTTGCTGGACATAATTTTCTTAACTTATCAAAAATCTTATGTCGAATAATAGCCAACAATTTAAATGCTATAAAGTGATTACAATATTGCTCTCCATAATGCAATATTCCTCGTAAAACTGCTAAAACGACAAGAATTCCTATGAATTTTACAGGTTGATGTGTTCTATATGTCACAAGCATTTGTGTTCCATGTATAGTTAAGAAAATCGCACATAAATATCCTGCAACACCTAATGTAATAGCTAAAATCATAATAGGTAACAATGGCTTAACTAATTTTATTAATGAAAACATTATCTTAGTGGCTGTTCTACGTGTTTCTAGGGTTTTTGCATAATTATCTTCTTCAGACAAATCATTTGTCTCCACATTACTTGTCCTTGTTGCATTTACTGTTTTTGCATTTGGCTCTATAATATCTAGTTTAATTTCTTTTGATTGAGGTTTATTAGCACCATTTTTAAACTCTAAAATTTCCTGTCCAGTATTATTTTTTTTACTATAGTCTTCAAGATTTCTTTGATAAGTATACATTTTTGCATACTCGCCTTCTTTATCCATAAGCTCTTGATGACTTCCTTCTTCAATAACTGTTCCATTTTTCAAAAAATAAATGCGATCTGATTTTACTACATTTTCAAGTCTATGAGAAATTAAAATAACAGTTTTAGTTCCGACTAAAGATCTAATTACATTCATAATCATCTCTTCGCTTTCTAAATCAATGTTACTTGTAGCTTCATCAAATATATAAAGACCTGCATCATATAAAAGTGCTCTTGCTAGGGCTAGTCTTTGTCTCTGTCCTCCAGATAAATTACTTCCTTCTTCATCTATTTTTGTTTCTAATCCATCTCTTTTAATAGCAAAATCATATAAATTTACTATTTTAAGGGCTTTTTCTAGTGTTTCATCAGATGCTTTTGGATCCGCCATTAATAAATTATCTTTTATAGTGCCTTTAAAAATATAATTTTCATGAGATACTAAAACAACTCTTCTTTCTAATGAAGTTTCTGATACATCTAGTAATTCCTTGCCTTGAATATCTATGCCACCTATATATCCTTTATTTTGACCTGTAAGGATTTTGGCTATTGTACTTTTTCCGCAACCAGATTCTCCTACTAACGACACAAGTTCTCCATTATGAATTGTCATATTGATACCTTGCAAAACTTGTCTAGTTCTATCGTAAGCATATCCTACATTTCGCATTACTACATCAATTGGTTCAGTTGTAATTTTAGCTGTTTTTTCAACTGGTTCTGGCAAATCTAGTAATGCAAATATATTGTCGCTTGCTGACATTCCATTCATAGCCACATGGAAAAATGATCCAAGTAAACGAAGTGGTAAGAAAAACTCTGAAGCTAAAAGTAAAATCATAAGAGTATTTCCAAAACTTATTACTCCATTTTTATACTCTATAAGCGCAACTATCATACCAACTGCCGCTCCACCATAAGCCATAATATCCATTACACTTGTGGAATTAAGCTGCATAGTAAGTACTTTCATAGTTACTTTTCTAAATGTTTCAGATTCCTTATCCATATCTTCTGCTTTGTATCTATCTGCCTGATAAATTTTTAAGGTTGTGAGTCCTTGTAGATTTTCTAAGAAACTATCTCCTAATCTGGTGTATGCTCCCCAGTATTTTGACAATAATCTTTTTGCTACCTTTTGAACTATTACTATAGAAATTGGAATTAACGGAACACAAATTAACAGAACTAAACTAGCTTTTAAACTTACATTAACTAAAACAATAAATAATGTAATTGGCGCTAGTAAGCTATAAAACAACTGAGATAAGTATTTTCCAAAATAAATCTCTAGTTGATCTACTCCTTCTACTGCCATTTGAACTACCGAACTTGTAGACACACTTTGTTTGTAAGAAATTCCCAAACGTAAAAGTTTATTATATATTTTTTCTCTAAGTATTCTTTTGACACTTGCACTTGCATTAGCTGATGCATTCACTGCTGCTTTATCACAAGCAAAACGTAACATTATACACACAAATGCCCATATCGCCCTCACGATTACATCATTTGTATTAAGATACCCCTTTAATCCCTTATCCACTGCTGCTGCTATTGTGTAAACTAACATTATTTGCAAAATCAAACCTATCCACTGCCATAATATCTGGTAATAAATATATTTTTTTGCATTGGACAATAAATTAACTAGTCTTTTTTTTATCATTATCTTAAGTTTCTCCTTTTCATATCCTGTCCGTATATAAGTGTCTACTTCAGTGTCCGTAAATCCTAAATAATGCACTGTGCGTTCATAATCACACAGTGCGCTTGCTCAGGCTTAAGTATATCATATATTGTACAAAAAAAGATACAAAATCATTGCATATCTCAAATTATAAAATTATTGGTTTTCTCTGTCAATCACTATTCGTTTCAATATTCATATAATTATTTATATCAACATCTCCACCAACGATATCAGATAATGATTTTGTTAAAATTTTTAAATCACCGTAACTACTGTCAATTGTAGAAACACTATCATATAGTTTTTCAATATTATTAGACATAGCTTCCATTGTATCTGAAGTGGTTTCCACACTTTTGCTAATGTTATTTGCATGATCTAAAGTTGTATCTAGGGCATCTTTTAAAATTTCAGCATCTTTTTCTACATCTTTTGCTCTGTCATAAACTTCTTTTGTATTCTTAAATATTACACTAAAAGATTCATCCACTTTTTTAGCATGGTTTACACATTCTAACACTGATTCTTGATTTTCTTCTATCTGCTCCTTAGTTTTACCAGTTTTGTTGCTTATTTCATTTAAAATATCATGTATTTTATTTGTAAATTTTGCTGAATCCTCCGATAGTTCACGTACATCATTAGCAACAACTGCAAAGCCTTTTCCATGTTCACCAGCTCTTGCTGCTTCAATAGATGCATTTAATGCTAAAAGACTTGTCTGCTTAGTAATACTGTCTAATGTTCCTAGGATTTCAATAATTTGCATTGTCTCCTCTGACAATTCTGTAATACTTTCTGTTATATTTTTCATTCCAGTATCTAATAATGCCATTTCTGATGTTAATGTATTTATTTTATTGCTTCCATCATCAATAAGTTCTGATGTTTTCCTTGATATTTTAGTCATTGCAGTACTTGATTCTGATACTTGATGAATTTTATTTACTCCATCCTCAACCATAACATGTATTTGACCTGCTGCATCTACCTCAAGGGAAGCATTTTCTACTACTTCCTTTGATGCATTGTTTATTTCAGATGATATGTTTTCCGATTCCTTTATGCTTATACTAATTTGATCACTTACCTCATGTAAACTAACTATTGTCTTAGCCATTTCCTCTAATAAATCGTCAGCTTGTTTTTTTGCCATTTCACTTTCTTCCATTTTTTCATTTAATGTTCTAAATTGATTTTGAGTCATTCTACATAATCCACCATAAACTAATAAAGCACTTAAAATATAAACTATACACATAGCTAGTGCATCTACTGACCATGTTTTTTCTAAGTAACTTTGATATTTAAAATAGAAAAAAATCATGCATGCTGAACTTGCAATACACTGTAATAGAATTGGCCAAAAGTCTTCATATATAACAATCATAAAAATTGCCAAGAAAAACATCAAAAAATTCGTTGTTGTTGGAAAAACTACCATACACAAAATGGAAAGTATAGTAAGAAGCGCCACCATAAAAAACATTGTTACATTAGGTGGACAAAATTTACCTACTATTTGAACTATTATAGAAATGATTAATCCTAAAATAACCATTGCTCCGACTAATTTTACATCAATAAAAAAAGCATTTACAATTCCTCTTAATACAATACTAATAAGTAACGTCACACTTAAAAACTGTGTTTTTTTTCTAATCAATTCATTGTAACTCATGTTTTTTCCTCCATTCAAGTCTCGCTCCCTGCCTACTCTTTGCTTAGATACAAGGGCATCTCGTCTGAGATATATTTATTTTTCAAAAAATAAATTTTATAATCCACATTTGTCGCTATTAAAAAACACTATATAGTACTGCAAACACACTCAAATTCTATATCGGAATATGGTTGTTGACATTTCAAAAAAAATTTATTAAATTTTATAAAAATTTTATTTGCAAAATGCTTTGAAATTTGATAAGATAGACAACGCACCGTAAAAATAATATAAAGACAAAGACGTAAATACTAAACTAATTATCAACCAATTAGTTAGTATCAAAGGACGTTATCCACATTATCGTTAAGTCCTAGGAGATAATGTTGATAGCGTCTTTTATTTTTTCATTTTTTGTGGATTTCATTACATTTTTCTGATTTATTTTTTATTTCAAGTACCTCTTCTTTTAACCTTGAAAAATAGTTAAAAGAGTTTTAATCTTATTTTATAAAACAATAAAAGGAGGAATCTTTTTGGATTATTCAAATTTCAGAAAAAAAACACGTACTTTAGTTTGGGCTCATAGAGGTGCTTGTGGTTATGCACCTGAAAACACTATTGAAGCCTTCCAAAAAGCTATTGACCTTGGTGCCGATGGTGTTGAATTAGATGTTCAACTTACAAAAGATCAAGTTTTGGTTGTAATACATGATGAAAAAATAGATAGAACAAGTAATGGAACAGGTTGGGTAAAAGATTATACTTATAAAGAACTCTGTAATTTTAATTTTAATAGTAAAGATAAATTTCCTGAATATAAGAATTGTAAAATTCCTACTCTTAGGGAAGTATACGAACTTTTTAAACCTACCAATCTTACTATCAATGTCGAATTGAAAACTGGAATTGTTTTCTATACAGGCATTGAAGAAAAAGTTCTTGATCTAACTAAAGAAATGAACATGGAATCACAAGTTTTATACTCATCATTTAACCATTATAGTTGTCGCAAAATAAAAGAATTACAACCTGAAGCCTATGTAGGTTTTTTATATGCTGATGGCCCTATTGACGTAGCTTCTTATTGCAAATCAAATGGTGGAGATGCTCTTCATCCTGCTCTTTACAACTTACAGTTTCCTAATTATATGGAAGATTCTAACCAAAAAGGACTTGATGTTAATGTATGGACTGTTAATGAAAAAGAATATATGGAATATTGTAACAAAATGAAGGTTAACGCCATTATTACAAATTACCCTGACATATGCCTTGATATAGCAAAAAATTGTGATTAATTTTATAATAAAAAACACTGTATTACCTGATTTGGTATACAGTGCTTTTTCGTTTTTTTACTTTTAATAGAATTTATATCTATATATACAGCATTTTTATTGCATATTTTTATTGCATAGTTTTTTATTGCATAGTTTTTTATTGCATAGTTTTTTTATTGCATAGCATTTATTTTATGTTTTCTGCTGTAAGCTTGCTATAATCTATTTTCTTTTCCTTTCCAGAACCTAGATAACTGTTAATCCATTCATTGTAGCCCTTATCATCTAAATAATGATAATTTTCATCGTCTTCACTTATTTTGTAGACGATTCCATTGCCATCTGCATCAATGTCTGTAGGAAATTCTTCTAAGTCTTCAGAACCTAGTTCTCCCTCTTCGCTGTTTCTTGCTGACACATAGGCAATTTTTTCATATTCATCTTTAGTTTTATCATATTTCCACAAGCCAAATGGCCAAATTACCTTCTCTGAAGCATTCTCTGATTTTGGTAATTCATCTCTAAGAGCACCATTTTCGTAAAAATGCATATTTGGACCACATACTACTTTACTTTTTAGAGAATTAGTTTTTTCATCATAACCATACACTTTTCCGAAAACGCCTATTTCACTGGCTGTATTGTAAACTAAAATCAAATCTTTTTTGCCGTCACCATTAATATCAGTTATTGCAAATTCATTATATTCAATATCTGATGTAGCTGGATCAAATTCTACTTTTTTGCCTTCAAGAGTTTGTTTGTCATGCAATTCCACTAACAAATCTTTGTACGCTTTAGTCGCTTTTTTATTAAATTCTGTGTCTTCCTGTTCTGATTCTTTTGCTTTATTAGTATCAGATGCCTTAGCATTCTTTTTCTCAGTAGTTTGAGTAGTCTGTTTTTGAGTATTTTCTTTTTGTGCGCTAGAACTATCTGCACATGCCCCTAATGTAATCACCATAGTTCCTGCTAATATTCCAATTTTAAAACCATCTAATAAAGCTAATCCCTTCTTGTTTTTAATCCCCATAAAAAATCCTCCTTCTTATAATTGCATTTATAAACTATAATTCAATAACTTCCAAATCATCAGGCACAAACAAATTGCCATGGTAAAATTCTTTTCCTTCTGCCATATATAATTCTTTTCGTTTAGCAATATTTTTGTCTTCTGTATGATATAAAATAACGTTTTCTACATTTAATGTCTCGGCTAATTCACATGCATCTTTTACTGTTGAATGGTGTTTTTCGTATGGATTAAAAATATCTCGCTCTCCATATAGGCAAAATGCTTCATGTAAAAGCCATTTGCTATCTCTTGCATATTTTTCTTCAATTTCATTATATGGTTCATCTCCACAACATGTAAGTTTTTCTCCACTGCCCATGTCAAATGTAAATCCAAATTGTTTTGCCTTTGTGGAACCTATGTCAAAAAATGTTACTTCATGTCCCATAATTTCAGCTTTATCACCATCTTCTACAACTATTAAGTGAAGTCTATCATCTATAAATCTAGACTGTTTTTTTGGCAATAATTTCATACCCATTTTTCTAAGAATATCAATAACTTCTTCGTGGCCATAAATTCTTGCTTCACCTTCATATGACCCCTGATTCATATATTGGCAAATCATTCTTACCATCCAAACTGCTCCTAGAATATGATCTAGATGTTTATGTGTTACAAAAATATCACGCATATCCATCCAATTAAGTCCTGCCTGTTTCAATTGATAAAGTACTGCATTTCCGCCGCCTCCATCAATCATAAAGTGCTTGTCCTTATCTGAGATTACAAAACATGTATTATAGCACTCTGTTACTAGTGCATTTCCAGTTCCTAACATAGTTAACTTCATTCTTATTACTCCAATCGTATATCTAAATTATATAATAATGCCATCTAAATGATCACATTCGTGTTGAATAATTTGAGCTATCCAACCTGTATATTTTTGGCGTTGTTTATTCCAGTTTATGTCATAATATTCTACTTCTATATCTGTAAAACGAGTTGTCTTTCTTGTACCTGTAAGAGACAAGCAACCTTCCTCTGTTTCAAATGGCTTTGATTTTGAAATAATTTTTGGATTGTTCATTATTACATTAGTAAATGTCATATTTACAACTATAATAGCCTTTTTTTCTCCAATCATATTTGCTGCCATACCTACACAATGTGCTTCATTTGCTTTTAAAGTATCTAGCAAATCCATGCAAATTCCAATATCTGCTTTTGTGGCAGGTTCTGCCTTTTGTCTTAAAAATAAAACGTCTTTTACTATTGTTCTTACCATATTTCTCACTTTCTTTATCTATGAGTTAGTCAAAAAATTTAGGCTAGGAAACTTATATTTCCTAGCCTACTAATCTCTTTACACTATATATACTTTACCACATTTCTATGAAATATGGCACCCTTTAAGTTTATTTATGATTTTTTCTTTGTCATATCCACGTCCAATAAAAACAATCTGGTTCATTCTATCACCGTATTTTTCATCCCAATCATCTAGCACTTCATTCATAAGTGTTGTCTTTCCTGACCCAAGATAACCTGTAATCATTGTAACTGGTACTTTTTCTAAGGTTTTACCCTTTTTATTTTGCTTCTTCTGGTTTTGCATTTTCTATCCTTCCATATACCTGCGAACCATCTTCACTTTTATAGGCATGGAATTCTCCAGTAATAATCATTTCATCGTTTTCTACACCTTGCTTTATTTTCCTGTTACTTTTGCAAAAAGCTGAGATAATGCAAATATAATAATGTAAACCAGTACAATTGTTGAACCTACTGGAGTTCCTGCAAGTATAGATGCAAGTATTCCTGTAACTGCTCCAAAAATCGAAATAAATGCAGAAAAGATTATTACCGATTTAAAGCTATTAAATAATCTCATAGATGAAATTGCTGGAAAAATAAGCAATGCTGTAATAAGAAGTGAACCTACTAAATTCATAGCAAGGACTATTATTACTGCTGTTATTATTGCTATCATTGTATTGTATAAATCTACATTTTGTCCTGTGGCTTTCATAAAGTTCTCGTCAAAGGTAACTGAAAAAATTTTGTTATAAAAAAGAAGGAAAAATACAACTACGCATATAGATGCTACTACGCAAATTCTTACTTCTTCAATTGTAAGTGACAAAATTGATGTAGAGCCAAATAATGTTGTACATACATCTCCTGCCAAATTAGGAGCTGTTGAAAATACATTCATTATTAAATAACCTATAGCCATTGAACCTACTGCTAACATTCCAATTGCTGCATCACCTTTAATTCTCGTATTTTATCCGCTTCTAAGAATAAAGATTGCTGCAATCATTGTAATTGGCATTATTAGCAATGTCTGATCTGCAACTTTTAAAACTGACGCTATTGCTAATGCACCAAATGCTACATGTGAAAGTCCATCTCCAATAAATGAAAACCTTTTCAATACCAAAGTTACCCCAAGTAATGAGGAACACAATGATACTAAAACTCCTACTATAAGCGCGTATCTAACAAAGGGATACTGCATATAATATTGTATTTTTTCTATTACATCAAACATTATTGTGCCTCCTTAAAACTTACTTCACTTGAAAACATTCTCCATTTATCGTGATTCATATATTCATCAATGCTAGCATATACACTTTTTTGTCTATCAACGTGTAAAACATGACTTGCGTATTTTAATATAGACAAATCATGTGAAACCATAATAATGGTAATTCCCTGTTTGTTAATTTCTTCTAGTAGATTATAAAAATCTACTGTTACCTTAGGATCTAGTCCTGTT
Source organism: Lachnospiraceae bacterium C7 (assembly GCA_900113385.1). Lineage (GTDB taxonomy): Bacteria > Bacillota > Clostridia > Lachnospirales > Lachnospiraceae > Roseburia. Next base: position 10,140 of record FOPE01000025.1, on the reverse strand, counting down.
ACTGGTTCGTCTAACAAAATGACTTTACTTGTAGCACACAAGGCTCTTGCAAGTAATACTCTTTGTTGTTGTCCTCCAGATAGATTTTTGTAGGATTTTTTTCGCATTTCCCACATACCTAACTCTATAAGTTTTTCTTTTGCTTTTGCTTTTTGCTCTTTTGTGTAAAATGGGAACCAATCCTTTTTTGAAAGCGTTCCAGATAATACAACTTCCCAAACTGTTGCTGGAAAATCCTTTTGCACAACTGTCTGCTGTGGCAAATAACCTATTTCATAAGGTTTAAGTCCATCACCTAGTGAGATTTCACCACTTATGGCACTTTGCAAATTAAGCAATGTTTTAATTAATGTACTTTTTCCTGTACCGTTCTCCCCAACAATACATAAATAATCTCCTTTATTAATTTCAAAATTTAAATTAGAAACTATTGTTTTGCCATCATAGCCTAATGATAAATCTCTACAAGTGATATATGACATATAAACCTCCTGACTGTCATTCATTGTTATTTGTGAATTACTTTAGTTCTTTTCTAGTTTTTTAGTTTTATACTAATTTACGTCTTTGTTTGTCTCTTATTTTATTTTTATTGTAATGCTTCTTTTAAAGTTTTAAGGTTATTTTCCATAGCTTTTAAATATGAATAATCACCTTTTAACTCATCATTTGTAATAGACTGTAATGAATCCATTACAAGAATTTTTTGATCCTTTGATTTTGTATTATTCTTAATTGTTTTTGCAATTTTTTCATCTGAATTTTCGATAACTAAAATTGTATTTAAATTTTCTTCATCTACTTTATTAGCTAAAAATGAAATTGTTTTAAAGCTAGCTTCTGTTTCTGCACTACATCCTACGAAGGCTGCATAATATTTGATATTGTAATCGTTAACTAAATATCTAAATGGGAAACGGTCACCAAATACAACTGTTTTTTTATTTTCATTTTCAACTGCTTTAGTATACTCTCCATCTAACTTGTTTAATTTTTCGATGTAACTATTTGCATTTTGTTTAAATGTATCTTTGTTTTTTGAATCAACTACTTCTAAATCTTTTTCAATTTCTTTTACAAGTAATTTAGCATTTTTTAAAGATAACCAAACATGTTCATCATATTCAACACCTGCTGATTTTTCGCTGTGATCATGTCCTTTGTGCTCATCTTCATGCTTTTCATCTTCATCACCATCCTCGTGATGTTCACTATGTTGCATTCCATCTACTACTTCTTCCTCTTTAACTCTATCTCCAAGAACATCAAGCATATTAATTACTTGCATTTTTTTGTTTACTGCTGATTTTAAAGCCTTTGTAACCCATCCATCAGATTCTCCACCTACATAAATAAATATGTCAGCTGTTGAAATTTTAGCTACATCACTAGCTGATGGTTGGTAACTATGTAAATCAACACCTTCACCTATCAACAATGTTACGTCATAATCTTTGATTTTATCACCAAGGACTTGTTTTACCCAATCATACTGTGGATAAGTTGTACAAACAATGCTGCGCTTTCCTGCTTTTTTGTCATCTGCGGAAACCTTATTTTTTGACGCACTAGTACCACACCCTGCAAAAGTTCCAATAATTAATGCAAAGCTTAATAATAACATTAATATTCTATTTTTTTTCATTTAAAAAATCCTCTCTTTTCTATAATCCTTTTGTTTTGGAATTTACGCTAGATATTGCGTTTTAGATAGAAAGTATTTGTCAATTTAGTAGCTCCACTTTAAGTGTTATAAGAGTCTTTGTACTATCTATTTGTGCTATAAGTTGTTCTATTGCAAAATAGACTACCCCTACAATACTTAAAATAACCGCCATAGTTGGCAAAGTCTTGATATTAGATACAAACTGAATAGCTTGTGCTATTTCTATACAAATTGGGCAGTTGTCCCCTGTACATTTATGGTGTGCATTTTCAATTGAAAAGTTCACAGACAATAAAATACTTGCTACGAAAAATATAGCAAATACTACTGCAACAACTCTGCTTCTACTCTTACTCAAAATGCACACCTCCTTTTAAATCATATTTCTTAATTCTTATCTACTAGCTCTCATAAGCTATTTCTTTTCGTGCTCTGCTCTGCACTCACCACATATTCCGCTAATTGATGAATCTTTGTAGTTAATGGCAAAATCATATTTTGCGCACAAATCTGTAGCGATTTTCTTCATGATATCATCTTCTAGATGTATCACCCTACCACACTTTTTACACTGCATGTGAAAATGCTCATCACAATGTGTGTGTTCATCGTTCTCTCTGTAAGAATATGTATCACTGTTTGTTGCTTTAAAACGAACCAAACGCCCTTCATCAACTAACTTATCTAAATTTCTATAAACAGTTGTCAAATTCACCTCTATATCTTGTTCCTTAAGGTACTTTGACACTCTAGCTGCTGAAAAACATTTTCCTTGTCTTGACTCAACAAATTCGTCTAAAGCTTTACTAGTTTTGGTTCTATATTTCTTTTGCATTTCTATTCCTCACTTATGCAAGTCATTTGCAATTTCTGATTTTAACATCCTACCTTAAGTTTGTCAATACCTTTTGCAAATCATTTGCATTTTTATTTTGGTGTGCCTTCTTACTGTTGATATTAAATTGTATTGTATTTAAATTAAGTTTTAAATTATATTACTGTTATAATTAAACTTATTGTAATTAAACTTATAACATGATTATGCTTCTGCTACGATTTTACCTCCTTGTCTAAGTGGTCTACGTATTTTTTCCCCTGGTAGTGCAGCATAAAAATCCACTGCTCCATTAATTTCATCTTGTGTTGGATTTTCTCTATGAATTCCCCCGATAAGCCTTAATGGACCAAAAGTATCAAACCCATTACAGCTATAGACTCCATCTACGTCACAATAAAGATCTCTTGCTACTTTTTTAATTTCCTTAGTAAAACTCTCTTTATTGTTAGCGCCATATGTATAGATTAAAAAAACTTTTGTAAATTCTGGTAGATTAACCTTAGCAAAAGTAATTACTTGTTTCGCAAAGTTTCCATAATAAATTCCTGAAGCAATTCCAATTCGATCATATTTACACAAATTCACTTCATGTTTATCTGTTACGTCAATTAGTTTTACATCTGGATTTTTTTCCACTATTGCATCTAATAACTTCTTAGTATTTCCATGGTGTTTCGAATAATAAATTATCGCTGTTTTCATGTTATACTTCCCCCTTTTGTCAATTAAACAATTAAGCATTTCTCCCTACTTATAGTTTAACACAACCTTTATATTTTTGTATAAAAATATTTTTTATCCATTCCATTTTTTCCATAAAAAAACTCCTGCCTCCTTATGGAAGGCAAGAGTCTTTTTCATCTCAATTCTCGCTTAAGAGACTTAACACCGCCTGCACTTTACTTAAATGCAGGGACGTCTCGTCTAAGATATAAATTACATGCAAATCACAATCTAAATCACATATAAATTACAATATCATTTAACAGCTAAATTATAACTGTGGTCCTGCTGATACTAATGCTTTACCTGCTTCATTGCTTTCGTATTTTACAAAGTTTTTATTAAATCTTGAAGCTAAGTCTTTTGCTTTTTTCTCCCATTCTGTTGGGTCAGCATATGTATCTCTTGGATCTAAGATATTTGTATCTACACCTTTTAATTCTGTTGGAACTTCAAAGTTAAAGTATGGAATCTTCTTTGTAGGTGCATCTAAAATATCACCATTTAAGATTGCATCAATAATTCCACGAGTATCTTTAATTGAGATACGTTTTCCTGTTCCATTCCATCCTGTATTTACAAGATAAGCTTTTGCTCCACTCTTCTCCATTTTCTTAACTAGTTCTTTTGCATATTTTGTTGGATGAAGCTCTAAGAATGCCTGTCCGAAACATGCTGAGAATGTTGGTGTTGGTTCTGTAATTCCACGTTCTGTACCAGCTAATTTTGCAGTAAATCCTGATAAGAAATAGTACTGTGTCTGTTCTGGTGTAAGAATTGAAACTGGTGGTAATACGCCAAATGCATCAGCTGATAAGAAAATAACATTCTTAGCTGCTGGAGCTGAAGAAATTGGTCTTACAATATTTTTAATATGATTGATTGGGTAAGACACACGAGTATTTTCTGTTACTGTCTTATCTGCGAAATCAATTTTTCCATTTTCATCTAATGTAACATTTTCAAGTAATGCATTACGTTTAATAGCATTATAAATATCTGGCTCTGATTCTTTGTCTAAGTTAATAACTTTTGCGTAGCATCCACCTTCAAAGTTAAATACACCATTGTCATCCCAACCATGCTCATCATCACCAATTAAAAGTCTCTTTGGATCTGTAGAAAGAGTTGTTTTTCCTGTTCCTGATAAACCAAAGAAAATTGCTGTGTTTTCTCCGTTTAAATCTGTATTTGCTGAACAGTGCATTGCAGCCATTCCTTTTAATGGGAGATAATAGTTCATCATTGAGAACATACCTTTTTTCATTTCTCCACCATACCATGTATTAATGATTACTTGCTCACGACTTGTGATATTGAATACTACTGCTGTTTCTGAATTTAATCCTAACTCCTTATAATTCTCAACTTTTGCTTTAGATGCATTATATACAACAAAATCTGGTTCGAAATCTTTTAACTCCTCGTCTGTTGGTTTAATAAACATATTTCTAACAAAGTGTGCTTGCCATGCTACTTCCACGATAAAACGAATTGCCATACGTGAATCTTTGTTAGCACCACAAAATGCATCAACTACATATAATTTTTTATTTGATAATTCTTTTACCGCAATTTTCTTAACAGCTTCCCATGTTTCTTTAGAAGCAGGATGATTATCATTTGGATATTCTTCTGAATTCCACCATACAGTGTCTTTTGAATTTTCATCAACCACAATAAACTTATCTTTAGGTGAACGACCTGTGTAAATACCTGTCATAACATTTACAGCACCTAATTCACTAACCTGACCTTTTTCATAACCCTCAAGTTCTGGTTTTGTCTCCTCAGCAAATAACTCCTCGTATGAAGGATTATAGATGACCTCTGTTGTGCCTGAAATGCCATACTTACTTAAATCGATTTTTCCCATTTTACTTTTACCTCTTTTCTTATTGCAACCTTTCTATTAAGATGCACCTGTATGGATTGCAATTAATCTTAACATCGTTTTTATTGTTCATAACTGTTACAAGTACCCTAAGATACATTCTATCATTTTTTTTGCAAAATGTGGGGTTTTTTCTTAATAAAATAAGAGAAATTTTCTTATTTTTTCTCTTTTATAATCGGTAATTATAGACACCATAATCTAAGCAAATAAGTAACCCAAAAATGGTTTAATTTATTGAATTTTATTTCCAGAAATCTTCTCCACCTTTAAGATACATATACTCTAAATATTCTTTTTCGAAATCATTTAAGGCACCTTTTTTCTTTCTTTCCTTTTTTTCTTTTTCTTTTTTTTCTTGCTCTAATCTTTTTTGGATATAGGCTTCCGGATTTTTGTATTTGTCCAAAAACATATAGTTCATCTCCATTTCTATTTTTATCTTTATCTTTATCTTCACTTCTTTTGAATTTAATCTTATATAATTATGATACTACACATTTTTACCACTGTTAAGGTATTTTTTTGTCAGATTAAAGCTTTAACGCCTATTCTTGCACTTAGAAAAAATTGTGGTATAATCTTTCTAGCTTATGCACTTTTCAATTTAAAAATAGAATTAAATTGTATTATATTTTATGGAGGTACACCATGACAAGAGCTGATAAAACAGTTAATTATTATCTCGTGGCTAAAGATATTATACTTATGACGATTGCCACTTTTATTATTGCCGTAGCCGTATTTTTCTTTCTATATCCTACGCATGCTTCAATTTCAAGTATAGTCGGTTTATCAATTATTTTATCAAATTTTGTAAACCTATCTGTATCGCAGATTACTATGATTTTGAATGTTTTGTTACTTATCGTAGGATTCGCACTTTTTGGAAAAGAATTTGGCGCAAAAACAATTTATACTTCAATATTATTACCTACATTTTTAGGATTATTTGAAAACATTTTTCCCAATAATAAGTCTTTAACAGGTGACACCGTTATCGATGTTGTTGCATATATATTTTTAGTTAGCTTTGGAGCGGCCATCTTATTTAATGACAACGCTTCATCTGGTGGACTTGATATTGTAGCTAAAGTTTTAAATAGATATCTACATATCGAACTTGGAAGAGCTATGTCTATTGCTGGTTTTTGTGTTGCTCTTTCATCTGCCCTTGTTTATGATAAAAAGACTGTAGTTATCTCTGTTCTTGGAACATATATCAACGGCATGGTTTTAGACTACTTTATTTTTGATCAAAATGTAAAACGTCGTGTTTGCATAATCAGTAATGAAACTGATGTCTTTAAAGATTTTATTTTGAATACTATGCATTGTGGTGCAACTATTTATGATGCTGTTGGAGCTTATAACGGCATGAAAAGGAAAGAACTTATCACTATTGTAAATAAACAAGAATACCAAGTTCTAATAAATTTCATTGCAAAAACAGACCCTTCGGCTTTTGTTACTGTTTATAAGGTATCTGAAATTTATGATACTCATAGACATCAGAAATTTTTATCAAAACGCAATTAGTTTATGTTTCTATAAACCAAAAGCGAGATTTAACATGTACATTACATTGCTAAATCTCGCTTTTATTATTTAATATTTATTATTTACTATTTATTCTTTGATTTTTACTATTTATTCTTGGTTTGCTTTTTATTTTGCTTTTATCTATGTGTCTTCTATACTGTTGTATATCCACCGTCTACTGGAACCATAATTCCTGTAACATAAGCTGAATGTTCTGAAGCTAAGAAAATAGCTGCTGTATCAAGCTCTCCTTCTTCTCCGTAACGTTCTGCTGGAATTACTGTATCTGCATATGCCTTAAATGATGGCATATCTAATGTTTCTTTTGTAAGTGGTGTATAGAAATATCCTGGACAAATTGCATTAACTGTAATGCCACTCTTAGACCACTCTGCAGCTAAAGCACGAGTAAGGTTAACTACTCCACCTTTTGCAGCATGATATGGAGATGAACCAGCGACTTTATTACCAACTAAACCATACATTGAAGCTATATTAATAATTCTTCCATATTTCTGTTTTAACATAGCCTGCTTAGCTACTTCTCGAGCCATCTTAAATGTACCAAATAAATCTACATTCATTTCATTTTCAAACTGCTCATCTGTAATATCTTCAGCTGGTGCAACTGCGCCTGTACCTGCATTATTTATTAAAATATCAATTCGACCGAAATGATCCATTGTCTTTTTAACTGCATCTTGAACCATCTTAGTATCTGTAATGTCACATCTAATTGCAATGGCTTCTACACCATATTCATCCTGAATTTCTTTTGCTACGGCATCAATTTTTTCTTGTCTTCTTGCTAAAGCTACAATTTTAGCTCCTTGATTAGCTAAAGCTTTAGCCATTTGAACTCCTAGACCTGTTGAGCAACCTGTAACAATAGCTACTCTTCCCGATAAATCAAAATAATCCTTTGACATAAAAATCCTCCTTAAGATTATATCTTATAACTTTTAATTTACATTTCCGCACTCTCCAAGGGATAGTTCGGAAATTTTGCTACAAATTATTATAAGTATATCACATTTTTATGAAAAAGTTAGTTGTGACTACCACGTTTTTAAATTTTTTTAATTATTTTTTATTTCACTTTGTATTTCGTTTTGTGTTTCTTTGTGCTTTTCTTTATGTTTTTCTTTATGTCTTTTTCTTTTAGCAAAATTCAAAGCTCCTACCCTTAGACAATATTCAAGGGCAAACAATAAACAAATACTGATAACTGATAACAAATCTTCCGTTGGTGTTGTATCCTTTACTATCATATGTCTTGAAATCAAGAAAATAAGAGTTTCAACTGTAGTCGACATTCCAGGACGCAACATCATCTTTAAAAATTCGATTGCAATTACTATTGAAAATACCATCTCTAAAACATGAATTATATCTTGAGTAGCATCTTTTTGTTTCCAAACCTCTATACACTGCGGAACTACTGCACAAATTGCTACAATAATTCCAATAGCTACAAGCACTGCCATTATCAATTCTAATGCATCTGCTATTATGTATAAAATTTTTTGGATTTTTTCTCTCATAAAAGCTCCTCCTTTTCCCTTTTATTTATCTATTTTCTAATATTTTTTGCGAACCATATATAGAAATATTTCCGTTAACAATATATGCCACTATACAAACTATAAAAAAGGCCTCTATATTGTTACTTCCAAACACTTCTAGACCTATTATAATTGGTGCAATTATGGTGTTAGTTGCACTTCCAAATACTGCTGCATAGCCTAAAGCAGCCGCTACTATTGGTGATATTCCTAAGTAATTACCTATCACAATTCCTAAACTTGCTCCTATTGAAAACAGCGGTGTTACCTCTCCTCCCTGAAATCCAATAGCAAGTGTACATATAGTTAAAATCAATTTAAGAATCCAATCCCACTGATAAATTTTTCCATCTGAAAAGCTATTAGAAATAAGATTCGTACCTAAGCCTGAATACCTTCCAGAAAAAAGTATAATCAAAACTATTGCAAGGAATATTCCACAAATTCCAATCTTTTTATATGGATTTTCAATTTTTTGTCCTATTATTTTTTTTGATTTACTAAGAGAAAAAGCAAAAACCCTTCCTACTAAACCAAAAACTACTCCAAGAACTACTAACCCTGCTAGAATCTTAGGGTTTGAAAAATCTAAAGTTTCTTTTATCTTTACACTAAACTTTTCTAAGCCTAAAAAATGTGAAGTAAAACTTGCTATATATGACGCTACAAATGCTGGCAATAATGCTTCATACGCCATTTTACCAACAACGATAACTTCTAATGCAAAGAATAAAGCTGCAAGTGGTGTTTGAAATAATCCTCCAAAGCCGGCTGCCATTCCCACTACTAAAAGTATCCTATTATCGTCAGATATTTTAAGTTTTCTTCCTATTCCATGAGATAATGTTGCTCCAATCTGCACTGCAACTCCCTCTCGCCCTGCACTTCCACCAAATAAATGTGTGATCCAAGTACAAACCATAACTAGTGGAATTAGTGCCATAGGAATATCTTCTCTTTCTTTTTGTCCAACTTCAAATACTAGACTCATTCCTTTTAAACTTAGCGGACTTACTCGATTATAAAACCATATTATAAAAATTCCTGCCAGCGGTAAAACTGGAAGTAAAAACAAATAATTCTGTTCCCTAAAACTTGTTATTTCTATTAATACTCTTCCAAATATTGCATCAATTGCTCCTACCGATAATCCAACAACTATTGCAATTGCAAGATACTTAAACTGGCTACCGTTCGTTTGTAAAAATTTATCTTTTGTCTTATTCTCCAATGTTTTTCCTTTCCTATTAAAGAAGTTTTAAATATCTTAAAACAATACAATGCAAAGCAAGCATTGCAGGAATTCCTAAACTAAAGTACCATTTTCTTGTTTTATGATGGCATCCATACATTCCAATAAGACCACCAGCTGCTCCGCCTATTAAAGACAAGCCTAACAATGTTTTTTCTGGAATTCTCCATTGTTTTTTTATAGCTCGTTTTTTATCTGTGCAAAATGTTATAAATGTAATTGTGTTAACTGCTACATAGTATGTCAAAAAAATTTTTAATGTCATAATACTACTCCAACAAATATATTTGGATTATATAAAATCCCTACAAGTACTATAACATAAATTCTAGTTGATTGTGTAAAGAAGTTTGTGTAAATACTTCTTCAAAAGTGACCTTGTTTATAAGTTACATGAACATCGCTTCTAGTTCAGAACGACATTCTTTAAAGCCTCTATGTACACGACGGTCCATTGTCTGGTTATAGTCGCAATAAAAGCTACATACATATCTTTCAAGAGAATCTTCGTTAGGGAACTGTTCCTTGCGCTTTGTTCCGCGTTTGAGGTTCTTATTCAGGTTCTCAATAAGATTTGTTGTATATATACTTCTACGGATTGCCATTGGGAATTCGTAAAATACAAAAAGTGAGGTTAAGTCCTCAAGAACAGCTACCGCC
>FOPE01000023.1 GCA_900113385.1 Lachnospiraceae bacterium C7 | reverse complement strand
TTTTATTGCGACTATAACCAGACAATGGACCGTCGTGTACATAGAGGCTTTAAAGAATGTCGTTCTGAACTAGAAGCGATGTTCATGTAACTTATAAACAAGGTCACTTTTGAAGAAGTATTTACACAAACTTCTTTACACAATCTTTTATAAATAGAAACGAATGGAGTAAATAATGAACACAGCATGGTATGTATATAATAAAAAAGCTGATTTTTACGGTTTAGGAGCCAAATTAGGCGTGGACCCTGTAATTATTAGATTAATGAGAAATAGAGACATAATTGGAGAAGAAGCAATGCAGGAATATTTAGATGGCGGAATAGAAAAGCTTCATGATCCACATAAATTAAAAGATGTAGAAATTTTAACAGATATTTTAACAGAAAAATTTAAAGAAAATAAATCAATTAGAATAATAGGTGATTATGATATTGACGGAGTAATGTCTTCTTATATTTTAATGGAAGGTCTTAGTAAGTTTTCAGATAAAATCTCAGTGCAAATTCCAAATCGTATGACAGATGGATATGGATTAAATGTAAATTTAATTAACGAAGCTTACGAAGATGGTGTAGATACAATTATTACCTGTGATAATGGAATAGCAGCAATTGATGAAATTGCTCATGCAAAAGAGTTAGGTATGACAGTTTTAGTTACAGATCACCATGAAATTCCTTGTGTAATAGAAAATGGAGTAAAAAGATATCTTAAAAGTGAAGCAGATGCAATAGTTAATCCACATCAAATCGATTGTCCATACCCATATAAGAATTTATGTGGTGCAGCAGTTGCGTGGAAAGTTATTTGTGTTTTATACGAAAAAATGGGACGCCCAGTTAACGATGCTATGGATCTTATTGAAAATGCAGGATTTGCAACTGTAGGTGATGTAATGGATTTAACAGGAGAAAATCGTATTTTAGTAAAGGAAGCTTTAAAAAGAATAAGACATACTAAAAATATAGGAATGCAAGCACTTATTTCAAGTTGCAAAATAGACAAAGATAAGTTAGATGCGTATCATTTTGGGTTTGTCCTTGGACCTTGTATTAATGCAAGTGGTCGATTAGATACAGCCAAAAAATCATTAAGCTTATTTTTAGAGAAGAATCCTTTAAAAGCAGCTGAAATCGCAAGTGAGCTTGTGGCATTAAATGAAGAAAGAAAGGAACTTACTAGAAAAGGTGTAGAAGAAGCTATAGAAATTGCAAGTTCTGATGAGTATAAAAATGATGATGTCCTTGTTATTTTTTTACCAGATGTTTCAGAAAGCATTGCTGGAATTGTTGCAGGTAGAATAAGAGAAAAATTTTATAAACCAGTATTTGTTCTTACTAGAGGAGAAGAGTGTATAAAAGGATCAGGAAGATCAATTGAAGGTTATTCTATGTTTGATGAAATGAATAAATGCAGAGATATGTTTTTAAAATTTGGTGGACATCCACTAGCAGCAGGATTGTCTATGGAGGAATCAAAAGTAGAGCCTTTTAGAAAAAAAATCAATGAACTTTCCGATTTGACAGAAGAACAGCTAAAAGAAAAAATACATATAGATCTTCGTCTTCCAGTGGAATATGTTAGCATGGATTTAATAAAACAATTAAATGTACTTTCCCCATTCGGAAAAGCTAATACAAAACCAATTTTTGTCGATAAAGATTTAAAGGTGCAAAAAATGTCGATATTAGGCAAAAATAAGAATGTATTAAGGCTGAATTTAATTTCCGAAAAAGGAAAAAGAATTACAGCTATATATTTTGGAGATATTGACGATTTTAGGGAATATTATGGAGAAAAATATGGATATAACGAGGTAGAATCTGCCTTAATGGGAAAAAATAATAAAATTTTAATTTCTATGGTTTATTATCCGGCCATAAACGCTTATAATGGTAATGAGAGCATTCAATTTCAAATTCAGTATTATCGTTAATTCCAAATATAAAATTACCGACAGCAATAGTTTTGACGTAAATTAATTATGAAAAAATATTAATGGAGGTATTTAAATGTTCGGAAATAAAGAGGGAAAAAATGTATCAACAGATGAAGCTAAAAGGCGTTATGAAATCATAACTAATATAGCTAATTCTAAAGGCCGCTGGGGGGCCAATGTAGAGGAGATGGAGATATCTAGAAAGCAGATGACATCCGATTTAAGTCAGGTTAAAAATAACATTAAAAATGTTGTAGAGCAGGCATCTGAAAATGTAGATAATCATAACCAAATAGTTAGAAAACTTGAAGACTACCTTGGAGCAGTAAAATGTGAAGATCGCATAATATCTGACGTATATAACAGTCTAGTAAATCAAAAAGATATATGTCAGTTGGTTGAAAAAAAAGAAAAGGACTATGATAATTTGTCTGAAAAAATGGCAAAAGATGCAGAGGATATTGAAATAAGTAATAAACTTTGCACAGATGAATTAGATGGTATTTTAGATCTAAGTCAAAACATGGAACTTTTAAGTTTAAACATTGCAGTAGAGGCAAGTAGACTTGGAGACAATGGACTTCCTATGGTGCAAAATGTAGAAAAAATGAGAGAGCTTTCTTTGAAATACGCAGATTCAACAAAGCAAGTAAAGGAAATGCTTGAAACAACCAATCAAAAACTAGAAGAAGCAAAGTCACTGATATCAGAAATGGCACAAGAATTAAAGAAAAGAAGTGGCAATACAGATGACATTTTGCGAGTAAGTAGTTATGCGATTCAAAAGCTAGAAAATGTTAATTTAAGCATTATGGCAGAAGATATATCAAGTATGAAGGAATTAATGATAAAGGCAAAAAATATAGATGAGGAAATAGCTCGCTCTCAAGAAAGAAGCCTTATGCAGGTAGACGATATTGATTTTGAAGTAACTTCTCAAAAAAATGCAACAAAAGAGATTATTAGTGTTGTAGAGCCGATTTTTGAAGAAAAATTTGAAGAAGAATACGATGTTTACTGGGATAAGGATGAAGTTTAATGATATAGCGAGGACATAAAAGTGGCAACAAAGGAAGAATTTACATTTTTATCCGATAATGGAAAAACAAATATTCATTGCGTAAAATGGATGCCGGACAATGGAGAGTACAAAGGAATATTACAAATCACACATGGAATGATTGAATACATCGAAAGATACAATGAGTTTGCTTCATTTATTGCAGATAATGGATTTTTAGTTGTAGGTCATGATCATTTAGGACATGGACAATCAGTTAATTCCCAGGAGGAGTGGGGATTTTTTCATGAAGATAGACCTTGCAATGTGTTAATTGCAGATATGCATACTTTAAGAACTATGATTCAAAAAGACAATAAGGATGTACCATATTTTATGTTAGGACATAGTATGGGTTCATACATGCTTAGAAAATATGCAGCACTTTATAATTTAGATTTAAATGGAATAATAATTATGGGTACTGGATTTGTAGAGCCTAAAACTACAATGTCTGGCTTAAAACTTGTGAAATTTTTAACTAAAATTTATGGGAGTAAACACAGAAGCAAGTTTGTTACAAATATGACATTTGGAAAGCCATACAAAAAATATGATTTAACAGGTCAGAATACAAAAAATAGTTGGCTTACAAAAGATGAAGTAGTAGTACAAAAATATTATTCGGATCCACGATGCACATTTACATTTACATTGAATGGATATCAAGGCCTTTTAGAAGCTGTTTTAAGTGATTGTCGCTTAGAAAATGTAGACAGAATACCAAAGAATATATCAGTTTTCTTAGTTTCAGGAAAAGATGATCCAGTAGGTGACTTTGGAGAAGGCGTGCAGAAAGTATATGATTTATTTGAACTTACAAATCATAAAGATTTGAAAATGAAACTATACGAAAATGACAGGCATGAAATTTTAAATGAAACAGATAAAAAAGAGGTTTATGAAGATATTCTAAATTGGATTAATGAAAGATGTAAATTACAGATATAAATTGTAGATATAAATTATAGATTTATAAGTTGTTCAGTTTTTAGATATATAATATAAAAAATTCAGCATAACCTATATAAGCAAGAAGGTATGAATACCTAAATACTAAATAGGTTGTGCTGAATTTTTGTGTTATTATGCAATTTTTTTTGCACTAAATGTAATCTTTTTTCCATCGAAGCAAAGCTTATTCATAAAGTAAGCAAGAACAAAAGCTGTAAAAACGTCAAATGTCGAATGTTGTTTTATAAACATCGTAGAAAGAATAATGCTTGTGGCTAGGATTCCAGACATGAGACAAAAAATCTTTCTATTTTTGAATTTGTCGCTGTTGATTATAGCTAAGTGAATTCCAATGGAATTATATACGTGTATGCTTGGAAAAATGTTTGTTGGTGTATCTGAGGCATAAATGTACTGACACATATTTGTAAAAATATTATGATGGGCAAAATACACAGGTCTAAGGAATTGTCCATTAGGATATATTATAGATACTAGTAGAAATATTGTCATACCAGTAAATAAAAATCCACATAAGCGGTAGTGTATTTTCTTGTCAGTTAATGCAAAGTAGGTAACACCCCAAGCAACATATGCAAACCACAACATGTATGGAACAACAAAATATTCGCAAAAAGGAATCATGCGATCAAGAGGAGTTTCGATAACATGAAAGTGGGTTGTTATATTTTTTTCTATAAAATTAAATCCCACTAAGTATGGGATAAAGTACAATAAAATAAATAAATGTTTGCATTTATCGAATAAATACTGAACATAGTATTTTACTTGAGTCATAATTATCACCCTTCAAAAGTTATTTATAGCTTCAAGCTATTATAACATATTAAATCTTTATATACAAAGGGGAATCGGCTTGACTTTTATTTTCCTATTTGTATAATAGAAGATGTTTGTTACAAAAAGTAAACTTAAGCTACGAAAAGTAGAGAAGTGAGGAAAATATGTTTGAAAAATTTTTTGAAAACAAAAAAAGATTGTATATTATCATTGGCGCTTTTGCAGTACTTGTAGTTGTATATATTGCTTTTAGTATTTATTTTACAAGCCACTTTTTCGTGGGAACAGTACTAAATGGTAAGTCTGTTTCAGGTTATTCTGAGAAGAAAGTTAGATCAATGATGGAGTCAGATGTAGGCTCATACAAGCTTACTTTCAAAACAAGAGAGGGTAAGAAAGAAGAAATTAAGGGTTCTGATATTGCATTAAAACAGGATTGGGATGACGGCGTTAAGAACCTTATTGGAAAACAAAATGGTTTTGCTTGGCCAATCAAAATGATTACAGGTGAAAAGCTTACTACTAAAACATTAATTAGTTTTGATAAGGATAAATTAAAAGATAAAATTAAATCCTTAGAATGTATGCAGGAAGCAAATCAAACTGCACCAGTTAATGCCACAGTTTCTGAGTATAAAGCTGGAAAGGGGTATACTGTAGTAGCAGAAGTAGAAGGTAACAAAATTTCAGAAGAAAAAATTGATAAGGTAGCAGAAGATGCTATTAATCAAGTTAAATCAACTGTAAATTTGGAAAAGGCTAAAGTTTATGAAGAACCTACAGTTAGAAAAGATAATAAAAAATTAGCAGCAGCAGTCAAAAAATTAAATGCATGTGCTAAATCAAGTATTACTTTTGAAGTAGGAGAAACATCAGAAACATTAGACATTAACACATTCAAAGATTGGATGACAGTTAATGATAAAGTTGAAGCTGATGTTAATGACGCTAAGCTTGCAGAATATGTTTCAAATTTATCTAAGAAATTTAACACATTTGGTAGACCAAAACAGTTAAAGACTTCATATGGTCCTACAGTGACAATTTCTAACAGCCATTATGGTTGGAAAATTGATAAAGATGAAGAGGCAGCACAGATTAAAAAGGATATTTTATCAGGCAAAAAGGTTTCAAGAGAACTAAATTATTCTGTTAAAGCTGCAAGTCATGGAGCAAATGATTACGGCGATTCATACGTTGAAATTAATTTAACAGCTCAACATTTATACGTTATTAAAAATGGAAACAGGGTTTTTGAGACAGACGTAGTTACAGGTAACACATCAAAAGGAAATGGAACTCCAGCCGGTGCATTTGGTGTAACATATGCGCAAAAAGATGCAACATTAAAGGGTGATAATTATGAATCACATGTATCATACTGGATGCCTTTTAATGGAAACATTGGTATGCATGATGCATCATGGAGAAATAAATTTGGTGGAGTTATTTATAAGACAAGTGGTTCACATGGTTGTGTAAACCTTCCAGTATCTTCAGCTCCAACGGTATTTTCATATGTATCAAAAGGATTCCCAGTTCTTGTATATGAATTACCAGGTACTGAAAGAGGAACAGCAGCTAGTCCAGCAGCAACAGCTACAATTAATGCCATTAAAGCAATTGGTGCTGTAACAGTTCAGTCAGAACCAGCAATTGTAGCAGCAAGAAATCAATATAATGCATTACCAGATGCAGAAAAAGCTCAAGTAACAAATTATCAAAATCTTGTTAATGCAGAAGCAACGTTAAATCAGTTAAAAGCTGGACAATAAATTAAAATTTATTAGTTCATATTTATTAATTAGTGAGTTAAAATATAGCGTAATAAAAAATCAAAGTATTAAAGCTTAGAATAATAAAAGACAGCCGGGATACATCAAAGTGTTTCGGCTGTCTTTAGTTTATTACGTCTATTTAATATTCTACAACTGCAAATCCCCATGGCTCTAAAGTAAAGGTTTCGTTTTGTTTGATACTATTTGTTGTTATTAAATTAATTCCATTTCCTGCAATATTTTTAACTTGCATAGTTGAATCATTATAGTTTAAGTAATATACAATATTTTTTCCATAGTCGTTAATGCCTTGTTTTACAACAATAGGGTACTGACATTGTGTAGGAAGTTTAGATATATCATCTTTAAAATCAATATAATCTATAAAATCTGAAATGACATCTATTAACATTTCGGAAGAAAAATAGGTCGCAAGGTAAAGACTATGTCCTGTGCCATAATCATTACGCGAGATGGCACTATATTCGTTCCAATATTTATGGTTATAATAGGCAAGAGTCTTTGCTGTAGTGCAACGGACAAGTTCTAGCCATTCTTTTGTTTCTGAAACTTTAGAATTGTATTCAATAGTTACGTTGTCTGAATAGGTAAACTGGTCATATTTGACACCTAGTGCTTCGTTAATAATGTGTGGTTGAGTGTCGTGATAAATTTTTAAGTGTTCATTAGAAAAACCACTCTTAAAGGTTACGATGACATTTCCACCACATTTAACATATTCATTAATTGCATTGAGATATTTCTCGGTAGCGCAGTATAGAGTTGGAATAATTACCAAGTTGTAGTCATACAAAAGTGAAGGCTCAGTATTAATGACATCATATTCAAAGTTTAATTTATACAATGCATCACATACCCAACGGAAGAAAGTGTTGTAAGACCTTTCTTTTAAAGTCTCAGTAGGAAATTCGGACAGGCCGGTGAGAGAGGCATTATCAGCAACAATGGCAATTTTATTTTTCTTTTTAAGGTTTTTTAATTTATCACCAATTTGGGCAAATTTATTTCCAATGGAACTAATTTCTTTATAAGTTACATTCTTAGAAAAGTCGTGGGATAAAACTCCTTTCCAATAACTTTCTATTGCATTATGAATGCTGTGCCAATGCCAATACATTACAGAATTTGAACCATTTGCAATGTGGCTAAAAGCCATAAGTTTTAATTGATTTGGGTATGGGAGCCATTGAGGATTACCTTGAGCTTCTGTTTCTAGAACAAGATAATTAGACCTTTTTGTTCCTCTAGCAATGTTACCGCAGGCAGTAATTTCACAACCTGTTAATTTACTTTGGGCAGGGTGATATATATCACAACCTGTTACATCAATACATTTTGAAGATTGAAAATGATCAACTTCAGGTTGAAGTCCAAATGAGTAATCATGCCATCCAAAATCAAAATTTTGTGTTAAAAATTGATTCTCTTTTTTATATTTATTAATGATATCAGCTTGCCAAGCTAAAAATTTTGTGACTAGGTTTCTTTGAAACTTTTTATATTCAGCATCAAGACTACCGTTTATTGTACCCCTTATATCAGGAAAATCTTCCCAGTTTTCAATTCGATTACTCCAATAATTCAACCCGAATTCTTGGTTAAATTCATTTATATTGAGATATTTTTCCTTTAAATAATTGATAAAAAGTTTTTGGGCGCTTGAACTACAAGTGTCATATGCTTTAGTTTCATTGTCGATTTGATAGCCAATAACATTAGGAGCATCTTTTACCTCATCTAGTAGCTTGATGATAATACGCTTTGCATATTTGAGATAGGTTTTATTAGTAATATCCATATTTTGGCGAGGACCATAAAGATTTTTGCCATTGTGTGTTGTGGTTAAAATAGAGTCATCTTTTTTAGCTAGCCAAGATGGTATGGCATAGGTTGGAGTGCCGATGATTACAGAAATACCATATTTGTTTGAAGTATCAAGCATTCTGTGAAGGTGAGTAAAATTAAAGACACCTTCTTGGGGCTCCCATGTACTCCAAGTGGATTCAGCGATACGGATAACATTTATTCCCGCTTCTTTCATCATTTTCATATCTTTGTCAATTCTGTCATATGGTATATATTCGTCGTAATATGCCACACCAAATAATATTTTTTCAGTTTTCATATTATTCCCTCCAATAAAAATAAAAATGTATTGCATAAATGTTGGTAGATATATACAAAATATTAATAAAGATTGGAAAAAATTTCAACTCCAGTTGACTTTTTTGGAAAATAATTGGAAAATATATATAAACAATGACCAAGGAGGCGATAAAAGTGTCTAATAATAACAAGAATATCACTATAGCGGATGTTGCTCAAGCTTTAGGAGTATCAAAAACTACAGTTTCAAGAGCTATATCTGGAAAAGGAAGAATAGGACAACAGACAAGAGAAAAGGTAATGGAATATATCAAAGAACATGATTATAAACCAAATGTAATCGCCAAAAGCTTGGCATCATCTAAAACGTTTAATTTGTGTGTAGTTATGCCTGAACAATATGCGTTAATTGACTTGCCATTTTTTCAGGAAGTGATTTCAGGAATTCAAGAAAGTGCAAGTACAGAAGAATATGATATTTTATTGTGCTTAAGTGACCAAAATAACACTACAAGTTTAGAACGAATAGTTTCAAATCGCAAAGTGGATGGAGTTATATTACTTAGAACTTTATTAAAAGATGCTCAAATAGAGCTCCTAAAAAAATATACCATTCCATACGTGACTGTAGGCAGTACAAATTATAAGGATGTCGTACAAATAGATAACGATCATAAAAATGCTTGCAAAGAGCTTACATCTATACTTCTAACAAAAAATATAAAAAGAATGGCCTTATTAGGAGGTAGTGAAGAATTTATAGTTAACCAAAATCGTTTAGAAGGTTTTAAAGAAGGTTTTAAAGAGAATAATGTTGAGATTGATAAAGGTCTAATTCATATGAATTTAGACAATCAGAGCCAAATAGAAAAAGTTATAACAATGATTATGAAGAAAAAAGTTGATTGTTGCATGTGTATGGATGATGCAATAGCAACAATATTACTTAGAATTTTCAAAGAAAAAAAGATTGCTATTCCAAATGATATGAAAGTGGCATCATTTTATAATAGTAGCATTTTAGAAGATAATGTACCATCAATTACATCCTTGAATTTTGATGCAAAAGAATTAGGAAAAGTTGCAAGTGATATTTTGCTAAAGAAAATTGAGGGAAAAACGGTAAAATCAAAAACATTGTTGTCTTATGATGTAGTCTTAAAAGATTCGACAAAATAAAATGCTATAACTGTAGGAATTAAAAAAATAATTCCAATTCCTGTAAAATTGTACAAAAAGTAAGAGGAAAAAATATGCAATATTGATATTGTAAATAAATACGGCTATGCTATACTTTAAATGAGCAACCGATTGCGCAAAACGATAATCGGGCAAACAGGAGGAATAGGAGAAATGGATAAGTTTATTGTAAACATAATTCATCGTCCAGAAATGGTTCCAGAATATTCTGCAACTGTAACAGGACAGGGGAAAGAAGAAGATATTGGAGATAAGAAGTTATTAAATGAGTCATTAGATATTTTTAAAACACAGCAGAGAATAGCCCATGAAAATGGCTTGAAATGTACTATACAAATGACATATGCTTCACTTTTTAATGATGAAGCAGTGGAAATAGCAAAACATGATCATGAAAAATATGGTGATGAAATCGCTCTTTCCTTATTAGGATTACCTTGTGAAGAGTTTAGGGAAAAATATAAGACAAAAGATTTTTGCATTTGGATGTTCTCTATGGAGGATAAAGAAAAAATTGTAACAGATGTATTTGAAAAATTTTATGATAGATTTGGATTTTATCCTGAGTCAACAGGGTCATATTATATGGATGCGGATTTAATTAATATGGTTAAAGAAAAGTACCCAACAGTAAAATGCGCAGTTGCAACTTGTTGGGAAGAAGGACCAAAAGCATATCATACATGTAATAATTCGTGGTATACATTTATGGATGGTGGTCCATGGGCGCCATGGATTCCATCAAAACAAAATACACACGCTCCAGCAGCTAATGAAAAAGAAGATAGCGGAATTGTTGCAATTCCACATTTATCAAGGGATCTTATTGCTTGCTATGATGGAAATGGTTCTAATTTTGGAACCCATCCACAAAATGTGCTTCGTGGAATGATATATGATTCAAAAACTTGGGAATATCCATATTTATATAATTTAATTGACCAGTATCGAAGCTTAGAAAAATATAATAATGGGTATGCTTACAATATGATGTTTGTTGGACCAGGTTGGATGAATAAAATGGGAAGATGGGAAGCACCATATGAATTACTTCTTAAATCCTATTCAGACGGTTGTGCATATTATGGAAAGTTAAAAAAAGAAGGAAAACTCGATGATATGACAATGTCTGAATTTGCGGACTATTACAGAAAGAAAAAACATTATAATGAACCTGAGTGTGCATTGTGGAGAGATATTTTATATGGCTCAGATAAGCAACTATTTTGGTATGCTGATCCTTATATGAGAGCTTGTGTAAATATGGATCAGGGCGGAGCTATAGTAGATCTTCGTCCATATGTAGCAAAGTTAGAATGGCCAGTAGGAATAGGTACAAAACATATTCAAAACGCTTCATATCCATTCTTAATTCAAGAAAAATACAGAGCAGGTTATTTTACACATTATGCAGGTGAGGGGACTGTTAGAAGTGCAAAAGTATGCTATAATGGAGAGGAAGTTGATTTATGTTTATGTAGAACAAAGGCTCATTTTTCAGAAGAGGCCAATACAAGGATTTTAACATTAGATCCAGTAGATATAGAATTTAAGGATTTAACAGTTACTATTCAGACAAGGGAATATTTTGAAGAAGGTTCATCTAACATAAGAATCGAAAGAAATATTATTAGCATGACAAAACCAGATGCTGATGTAACAATTAATGAGTACATGGTTGCATGTTATGGAACAACTGAATATCCAGAGGATATGACTCCGATTACACTTAGATGTGAAGGCAATGAAGAGCAAGTTATTAAATATGAGTACAAATGTAGAGAGGCAGAGGAAGTAGATGCTAAAAGGGTAAGCGCTAATATTCCACCTATTAAGACAAAGGTATCTCTTACTACTGATGCAGAAAGAGCAACCGGTTACGTGCGAGAGGGATATGCATTCTCACCAATGTTTACTCTAGGATACAAACATAAAATTGCAGAAAAGGAGGTATATTCTACATGGCTCAATCTGGAAAAGGCAAATTAAATTATCGTTGTCCATCATGTTTTATGAGAGATTTAGATATTGATATGTTCTACGACAAAGAAAAGGACGAGTATTATTGCATTAGATGTCAATATACTGGCTCGGAGAAAGATGTTTTAGAAAAGAATGAAATGGTACGTTTTCGCTACGGTGCAATGAATAAAAGAATTACTAAATTTGACTTTGATTAATTTAATTATATGCTTGGATATTTGTTTAGTGTGTTAGTAGTGATTTCTACCGCATAAGGGGAGAGATATGGGCAGAAAGAAAAAAGAAACTATCGAATTTAGATTTTATGAGACACCACAGGATAGTTCAGTGCTTGGACTTTTAGGTGAAAAATGGATTAGGGTATATGGACAAGATGAAACACATTTACATTTTCACAATTTAATGGAAATTGGATATTGCAGATACGGAAATGGAACTCTTATATTAGATCAAAAGAGATGTAAATATGAGAATTCTATGCTAAGTATTATTCCAGCAAATTATCCACATACAACTATTAGTGCACAGGAAGACTTTTGGGAATATATTTTTTTTGACCCAGAAAAAATAATTAGGGAAATGTATCCTGCAAATGGAATAAGACAACGTGAGAAAATTGACATAGTAACAAAGAGGGCTGATTTATTAAGGGAATCAGAATATCCAAATATTACTTATATTGTTAAGAATATTATGGAAGAGTTGAGAAATAAAAAGCCACATTATGTTGAAGAAGTTAGTTATCTTATAAAAGTTTTAGTAATCGAAATTATTAGAATTCACGATACTATGAATTCTGATTTTGGAGGAATAGTTAATTATTCTTCTTTAACACAAATAGCTCCAGCTCTAGACTATATTGATGCAAATTTTGCCAACGCAATTAAGGCAGGTGAACTTGCAGATATATGTAATATGAGTGAGACACATTTTAGAAGAATATTTGAAGAAAACATTAACATGTCACCAATGGATTACGTTAATTTAGTTAGGATACAAAAGGCATGTGAAATAATGAAAAAAACTAACTATTCAATGGATTTAGTTGCTACGGAGTGCGGATATCAAACTACATCTACATTTAATAGGAATTTTAAAAAATACCTAAATACTTCGCCATATCAGTGGAAAATAAATCCAGAGAATTACACAAATAAACTTCAGAACTTTAACATACAAGCCCTAAAGGGGTGGTAAAATCAAACTTCAAAAAGTAGAGTATTGAATACAAAAGAGAAATAAAGGAAAGTCATTTTTGTAATAACAAGCATGTTCAGTAAAAGAGTGCAAATTGATTAAATTTGCACTTTTTTAGTATAAAAAAAGCGTTTTAATTCAACCAGAAAGTTATTAAAATTAATATAAGGAATAAATAAAAATAAATTTGTGGAGGAAGAGAAAATGCAATTTGATTATAAAAATGTGAAAAATCCGGAGTTTTTCCAAGAAAATAGATTAGAGGCACATTCAAGTCATGTGTGTTATAAAGATGATGTTCAGCTTATGGCTGGAGAAACAAGTTATAGGTATTCTCTTAATGGATTGTGGAAATTCCATTACGCAAAAAATTATTCTTTAGTGAAAGAAGGCTTTGAAAACGTAGAATATTCGTGTAAAAATTGGGATGAGATTAGGGTACCTGCGCATATTCAGATGGAGGAATATGGTGTTCCACAATATGTAAATGATCAATATCCATGGGATGGCTCAGAGGAAATAATCCCAGGAGAAATTCCAGAAGATTTTAATCCAGTAGCAAGTTATGTAAAATATTTTAATATTCCAAGTGAATGGAAAGACGATAAAATTTGCATATCTTTTCAAGGGGTAGAAAGTGGCTTCGCATTGTTTTTAAATGGAAAATATGTAGGATATAGTGAGAATTCCTTTGATCCTGCTGATTTTGATATTACAGATTATTTAGTAAAAGGAGAAAATAAGTTAGCTGTAAGAGTTTTTAAATTTACATCATCTAGTTGGTGCGAAGATCAAGATTTTTACAGATTTTCAGGAATTTACCGTGATGTGTATTTATATAGAGTCCCTAAATGTCATATACAAGATATATCAGTTATGCCTGTACTTGAGGAAAATTTAAAGAGAGCAAATTTAAATATTGAATTAAAAATTTCCGGAAAGGGAAAAGCAAAATTTACATTAGAAAACAAAAACGATAAAAAGATTCTTCTAGAGAAAGAAGAGGCATTTTCTGATGAAGGGTATAATTTTTTCTTGGTAAATAAGGAAAAAATAACAGAGCCAAATTTAAAAGCATGTTATGAAGTGTTAGAACCTAAACTATGGAGTGCAGAAGAGCCAAATTTATACAGATTGATTGTAGAAGTTTATGATGAGAATAATCAAAAAATAGAAATTACCGAGGTAGACACTGGCTTTAGAAGGTTTGAAATGAAAAACAATTTAATGCTTTTAAATGGAAAGAGAATTGTGTTTAAAGGCGTAAATCGTCATGAGTTTAGTTCCTTATCTGGAAGGCGCCCAAAGAGAGAAGAAGTAATAAAAGATATAGTTACAATGAAAGCTAATAATATCAATGCTATTCGTACAAGCCATTATCCAGATGATGTGTTATTGTATGAACTTTGTAATATCTATGGTTTATATCTTATTGCAGAAAATAATATGGAATCTCATGGAAGTTGGGATGCTTATTTAAGAGGAAAGGCAGATATAGATTATGTAGTTCCACATGATAAAAAAGAATGGAAAAAAATGATGTTAGATAGAGTAAATTCATGCTATCAAAGGGATAAGAATAATCCATCTATTCTTATTTGGTCTTGTGGTAACGAATCCTTTGGCGGAAAAACAATATATGAAATGTCAAAAAAATTTAAAGAACTTGATCCAACTAGACTAGTTCATTATGAAGGTGTTTTTCATGATAGGAGATACAATGAAACTAGTGATATGGAAAGCCAAATGTATACGCCAGTTGAAAAAATTAAAGAATTTTTAAAAGAACACAAAGACAAACCATTTATCTGCTGTGAATACACTCATGCAATGGGAAATTCATGTGGTGGAATGAAAAAATACACAGACTTAGCCTATGAAAATCCATTATACCAGGGTGGTTTTATATGGGATTATATTGACCAATCTATTTATAAAAAGAATCGCTATGGAAAGTGGTTTTTAGCTTATGGTGGAGACTTTTTAGAAAGACCAACAGATTATAATTTCAGTGGAAATGGTATTGTTTATGGTGGCAATAGAGAACCTTCGCCTAAAATGATGGAAGTAAAATTCAATTATCAAAATATTTCTATTGAATTTGACAAAGAAAAGAATAAGTTTGAAGTATATAATAAAAATTTATTTGTAAATACAGACAAATTCAACTGCTTTGTACTGCTTCAAGAAAATGGAGAAGTAGTAAAGGAGCAAAAAATTGAAGTGGCTGTTGAACCACTTTCAAAGAAAAAATATGATGTTCCAAAAGAAATTATGGAGTTATGGAATTTAAAAGAAAAAGCAGCAGCTTCTCTAGGAAAAGAATTACCTGAATTTTCAATAATAGTATCATTTAGATTGAAAAAAGATGAATTATGGGCACAGGAAGGTCATGAAGTAGCTTTCGGTCAAGGCGTCTATAAAAAAGAAGTAAAAGCTTATACCTGCGACAAAGAAGTTAAACTAGTTAATGGAAAATTTAATTTCGGAGTCTGGGGAGAAAATTTCCATGCGCTATTTTCAATTCTAAATCCAGGACTAGTTTCATATGTGTATGGCGGAAAAGAAATGATAGAACAAATTCCAATGCCTAATTTTTGGAGAGCACCAGTAGATAATGATACAGGAAGCTTGATGCAACAACGTTATGCTCAGTGGAAAATTGCCAGTTTGTATGTTTCAGCTAAAAGTAAGGAACGCTTTGAAGATACAACTCCAAAAGTAGAAAAATTAGAACATAGCATAAAAGTTACATATACGTATTTTATGCCAACTACACCACAATCTAAAGTACTTGTTTCATACAATGTTTTTGGAGATGGAACAATAGAAACAACAATGTCATATGATGTAATTAGAGAATTAGGAGATATGCCAGAGTTTGGAATGATGTTTAAACTAAATGCAGATTACGATCATTTGAAATGGTACGGCCTTGGAAAAGAAGAAACCTATGTTGATAGAAAAAATGGAGCAAAGTTAGGTGTCTATGAAAACCTTGTTGCAGACAATATGGCAAAATATTTAGTCCCACAGGAATGTGGCAATAAATGTGATGTTCGCTATGCTAAGGTGACGGACAGATATGGAAGAGGAATGATTTTCTTTGGAGATGAGTTGTCATTTTCAGCGTTAGAGCATACACCACATGAAATTGAAAATGCAGCTCATGGATATGAACTTCCAGAGGTTCACTATACGGTAGTAAGAGTTGCAAAACAGCAAATGGGAGTTGCAGGAGATGACAGTTGGGGCTCTAGAGTACATCCAGAATTTTTAATAGATTTAGAGGATAAATTAGAGTTTACATTTTGCTTTAGAGGAATTTAGAGAATATATAACTAAGACGAGATGCCTATCTCCTTTAGGGGAGTGTAGGCAAGATGATAGCAGGACTTGAAAAATACAGAAAAGATAAAAAGTAATAAAAAGTAATATAAAGGAAGGTAAGAAGGAGAAGGTAAAATGACAAAATTTATAAAAGGTATGGATTTGTCAACGCTTACGGAAATGCAACAATGTGGTGCAAAATATTATGATGAAGGTGAAGAAACTGACATTTTAGAGATTATGCATCACTATGACGTTGATACAATTAGACTAAGAATTTGGAATGATCCAACTTCAGAAAGTGGCAAAGAGTATGGAGCAGGAAATAATTCTTTTGAAAATACCCTTAGAATAGCAAAAAAGGTAACAAAAGCAGGCTTTAATGTGCTTTTAAATTTTCACTATAGTGATTTTTGGGCTGATCCTGGAAAGCAGATTAAGCCAAAGGCTTGGAAGAATTATTCAGTTGAAGAACTAGAAAAGGCAGTATATGATTACACCTACAATTGCATGAAAAAAGCTATAGATGAAGGTGTAAAAGTTACAATGGTACAAATTGGAAATGAAATAACCAATGGTCTGTTGTGGCCAGAGGGAAAAATGCCAAACTATGACAATATTGCACGGTTCATTAGTGCAGGAATTAGAGCCTCTAAGGCTGTAGCACCTAATGTTAAAATAATGCTTCATCTAGATAATGGCGGAAATAACAAGTTATATAGAAACTGGTTTGATAATTATATTAAAAGAGGGGAAGATTTTGACATAATTGGACTTTCATACTATCCATTTTGGCATGGAACTTTGGACATGCTGTCTGCAAATATGAATGATATTGCAAAACGTTACGGAAAAGACTTAATAATTGCAGAGGTTTCTATGGGACATACTATGGAAGATTACGCCAAATATGAAAAGCTAGATTCTTCTGAAAGGAAAGGATGCGCTACAAGCGAAGATTTAGTAAGTAAGATTGAATATCCAATGACTGTTGAAGGACAGGCCGATTTTACACTGGATTTTTTAAATAGAGTTAAAAATGTAGAAGGTGGAAAAGGAAAAGGATTCTTTTGGTGGGAACCTGGGTGGATTCCAGTTCAAGGTTCAGGATGGGCAACAGAAAGTTCTCTTAAGTATATGAATGATCCAGGACCATGTGGAAATGAATGGGCAAATCAAGCATTGTTTGATTATGATGGAAATGCACTTAAGGCACTAAAAATTATAAGAGATTTCACATAGTAAATTTATATAATAAAATAAAAAAACATAAAAAACAAACCGAATGAAAATATGTAAAAATGTTGCATGTTTTATTTCGGTTTGTTGCATAATACGAGATTGATATTGAAAATATTTTACTTTAAAGTATAATAAATAGTGAAGGAAATACTTAATAAAAGAAATATTGTACTCAATCTTATAAATGATAAAAATGTTGTAATGATTGAGGTGAAGGAGAAGGTAAAATGAAAGAAAGAGTTTTAGAAGAATTTAAAAAGATTTTTGGCGGTGAGGGAGATATTCGTGCTTATTTTGCACCAGGTCGAGTAAACCTTATCGGTGAACATACAGATTATAATGGTGGACATGTTTTTCCATGCGCTCTTACTATTGGAACATATGGAGTAGCAAGAAAAAGAGAAGATAATAAATTAAGATTTTATTCTATGAATTTTGAAGAAGTAGGAATTATTGAATCTTCTTTAGACGATTTGAAACCATATAAAGAAGCAGATTGGACAAATTATCCCAAGGGAGTTATGTGGGCATTTGGAGAAAAAGGAATGAAAGTTGAAAAGGGAATGGATATTCTCTTATGTGGAAATATTCCAAATGGTTCAGGACTTTCTTCATCTGCTTCAGTTGAAGTTTTAACAGGAACTATTTTAAGGGATATGTTTGGCTTTGATGTATCGAATCAGGACCTTGCTTTAATAGGTCAGTTTTCAGAGAATAAATTTAATGGCGTTAATTGTGGTATTATGGATCAATTCGCAATTGCAATGGGTAAAAAAGATAATGCAATCTTTTTAGACACAGCCACATTAAAATTTGAATATGCTCCTATAAAGTTACAGAATGCAAAAATAGTTATATCTTGTTCAAACAAAAAAAGAGGATTAGGTGACTCTAAATATAATGAAAGAAGAAGCGAATGTGAAGATGCATTAGCAAAAATTCAGCAGTATGTTGGAATTAATTCTCTTGGAGATTTAACAGAAGAACAATTTGAACAATGCAAAGATGCTATTAAGGATGAGACAAAAGAAAAAAGAGCAAGACATGCTGTTTATGAGAATCAGCGAACAATTAAGGCTGTAGAAGCTTTAAAAAACAATGACATAGAAAAATTCGGTAAGCTTATGATTGCTTCCCATGAATCACTTCGAGATGACTATGAAGTTACAGGAATCGAGCTAGATACATTGGTAGAGGAAGCTCTTAAAATTAATGGAGTAATTGGCTCTAGAATGACAGGTGCTGGTTTTGGCGGTTGCACTGTAAGTATAGTAAAAGACGAAGCTGTAGATGAATTTATAGAAAAAGTTGGTAAAGCATATAAGGAAAAAATTGGATACGCAGCAGACTTTTATGTAGTAGAAGTTGGCGACGGCCCAAGCAGATTGTAGGTTTCGAGGTGAGATAAAATGATACAGAAGTTGATTTTAGAG
Organism: Lachnospiraceae bacterium C7; assembly: GCA_900113385.1. Lineage (GTDB taxonomy): Bacteria > Bacillota > Clostridia > Lachnospirales > Lachnospiraceae > Roseburia. The sequence continues at coordinate 28,552 of FOPE01000023.1, read as the reverse complement.
TTAGTTGAATATGGGAAAAAAACAGGTCTTCTTCAAGAAGAAGATGTTATTTATACAAGAAATTCATTACTAGAATTATTTGGAAAAGATGATATTTCGGATGAAGCATTAGAAGAGTTTGAAGCTGCAAAAACAAAATTGCCATTTAATGAACAAGAAAATTTAAAAGAAAATTTAAAAGAAAATTTAAAAGAAAATTTAGAAGAAAATTCAAAAGAGAATTCAAACAAAATGGCATATAACGATGAGTATTTAGCATCTATTTTAGATGCAATGACAGATTATGCTTATGAACACAATCTTATAAAAGAAAATACAGTAACATATAGAGATTTGTTTGACACTAAAATAATGGGAAGACTAATGCCACGTCCATCTGAGGTGCGCAGAAAGTTTAAAGAATTATATACAAAAGAATCACCACTATCTGCAACAGATTATTTTTATAATTTGAGTTGCAATAGCAATTATATAAGAAGAGATAGGATTAAAAAAGATTTAAAATGGAAGGCTGACACTGAATTTGGCCAGCTAGATATAACAATTAATCTTTCTAAACCGGAGAAGGATCCTAAAGCAATTGCAGCAGCAAAAAATGCAAAACAAAGTGCATACCCTAAGTGCCAATTATGTAAGGAAAATGAAGGATATGCAGGAAGATTAAATCATCCAGCGCGAGAAAATCATAGAATAATACCATTACAGATTAATGGTAGTGATTGGTTTTTACAGTACTCACCATATGTTTATTATAATGAGCATTGTATAGTTTTTAACTCATCTCATACACCTATGAAAATAGAAAAGGCTACTTTTGCTAAGTTGTTAGATTTTGTAACACAATTCCCACATTATTTTGTAGGATCAAATGCAGATTTGCCTATAGTAGGCGGTTCAATTTTAAGCCATGACCATTTCCAAGGCGGTCATTATACTTTTGCAATGGAAAAAGCAGAAGTGGAAAAAGAGATTACATTTAAAGGTTATGAAGATGTAAAAGCAGGAATAGTGAAATGGCCAATGTCTGTTATAAGAATTGCAAGTAAGGATAAAAAAAGATTAATAGAGTTGGCAGATAAAATATTACTGAATTGGCGTGGCTATACAGACGAAGATGCCTTTATTTATGCATATACTGATGGGGAACCACACAATACAATTACACCAATTGCAAGAAGAAGAGGTCAAGACTATGAACTTGATTTAGTACTTCGTAATAACATTACAACAGAAGAACATCCATTAGGAGTATATCATCCACACGATAAACTTCATCATATTAAAAAAGAAAACATAGGATTAATAGAAGTAATGGGATTAGCTGTTTTACCTGCACGTTTAAAAAACGAAATGCATGAATTAAAGAAAGCTATATTGCTAAAAGAAGATTTAAAAGGTAACGAAAATTTAGCTAAGCATGCGCAATGGGTAGAAGAATTTATGCCACTATATGACAAAGTAGATGAAAGCAATATTGACAATATTCTTCAAGTAGAAATCGGCAAGGTCTTCAATCAAGTTTTAAAAGACGCTGGAGTGTATAAATGTACAAAGGAAGGTCGAGAAGCTTTTATGCGTTTTGTTGATTATGTTAACAGTAATACTATTTAAAATTAATTGAAATATTAATCGGAATATTAATTAAAATGCTAATTACGGTATTGCAATATAAAATAATTAGCTAGCTCTTATATACCTCTAAGTGTTTAAGTTTGATAGACTTACACCCTTAGAGGTTTTTTTGTTACCATAATACAGAAAAACTATTAGTTAGTAAAAAAAGGAAATATATAAGTATAAAAATAGTTTTAAATCCGAAAAAAACGTTGTAGAAATAACAAAATTACCAAAAATGTCACGAAAATAAATTACCAGCAACCTGGCAATTTTTAAATGCCCCCCATTGAAAATATAAAAATGGTAAAATACATGTATAAATGAGAAAAAAAGACAAAAATACATAATAAAATACTCTAAAATAAAATGAATAACGGGTGGAAAATAGTTTAAAAAAAGAAAAAAACACACAAAAAAGACCATGATAAAAAACTTGAAAAAGAGACAAAAAATTAAAAAAAATTTAACAAGTGAAAAAAAGCATTTAAGAAGTGTAAAAAAGATGTAACACTTTTGAAATTAATAGGAAACCGATTTTTAAACCGTCAAATTGTCACTTTTGGAAAATAAACTAATGCTATGACAACCTACGACAATACATAGATAAATACAGACATTTTAACGAAATAAGAGAAACTAAAATATAAAAAATAGCAAAAGCAAAAATGTGTTAGTGATATTAAACAAAAAAACCTAAAAAAACTTAAATATTAACAAAAATACATAAAGAAAAAAGTTCCTAAAATAAAATTTTTGTGAAAAATATAGGAATTTATAAAAATGCTATAAATTGTGAAAAAATTATGATATAATTTACCCTGTTATGTCATATTAGGTAATTCAGGTGACATAATTGGCAACTTGGGGATGGGGAGACTTCTTCGGTTGTTTTATTACTGTAGAGCGAAAAGTTACCAGTCGCACTACGAAATAATTCAGAAGGAAAGAAAAACAGTCATGAAAAAGAAAATTATTTATGCACTAGCTAGTGTAACAACACTTGTTTATGTCATATGGCGAATTGGCTGGTCATTACCAACTAATGGCAGAGTCATTGACATAGTTTTCGCAATTATCTTATTAGTTGCGGAGTTACTTGGTTTTCTTGAAGCCGTAAACTATATGGCAGGTTCATCAAAGCCAGAAGATATCGAACAGCCAGTGATTCCACTTGAGGAATATCCTGATGTAGATATTTTTATTGCGACTTACAATGAGGAGACAGAGTTACTTAGAAAAACAGTTAATGGATGTATCAATATGGACTATCCAGATAAAAACAAAGTTCACGTTTTTATTTGCGATGATAACGATAGACCAGAGATGGCAGCCTTAGCTAAAGAAATGGGCGTTGGTTACTTTAGACGAGATGATCACAAAGGGGCAAAGGCCGGAAATCTCAATAATGCATTAGCTCATACAACTTCGCCACTTGTAACAACATTTGACGCAGATATGATTCCAATGCATGATTTCTTAATGACAGTAGTACCATATTTCTTTATGTATGAATACAAAAAAGATTCAAATGGTAACTGGGTGAAAGTGGATCGTCCAGAAAAAAGAATGGGATTCGTTCAAACTCCACAGAACTTTTATAATGCTGATTTATTTCAGTATAACTTATTTGCAGAAAATGCTGTTCCAAATGAGCAGGAATTTTTCTTTAAAACTATCCAGTTAGGACGTAATAAAGCAAATGCTTCAATTTACGCTGGAAGTAACACAGTGCTAACAAGGGAAGCACTTAATGATGTCGGTGGAATTTATGAGGGAGCCATTACAGAAGATATGGCTACAGGACTTAGAATTCAGGCAAAGGGTTATAGAACATTATCATTAAAGAGTGTTCACGCAAGCGGACTTTCACCAACAGATATTAAATCTTTATTTAAACAAAGAGCTCGTTGGGCGAGAGGATGTATTCAGACATTTAGACAAATGCATCTCCTTAGAACAAAAGGTTTAACATGGAGACAGAAAAGAGAGTATATTGCTTCACTAGTTTATTGGTATACACCACTTAGACGTGTTGTCTTCTTACTTTCACCTATTTTATTTACAGTGTTCGGTATTCATATGCTTGATTGTACAATGAAAGATATTATGACATTTTGGTTGCCACACTATGTTTTTTATTCATTGGCATTAAAGCAATTTGCTGGAAATATGAGATCGGGTAGATTAAGTAACATTTATGATACAATCCTTTCATTCTGGCTTATTCCTGGAGTTATTATGGAAAGCTTCGGAATTAAGAAAAGCAAGTTTGAAGTTACTAAAAAGAATAAGCAAAGAGATGAGAACTCTATGCAAGAGAGACTCAGATATGCTGCACCATATATTATTTGCTTAGTACTTTCTATTATTGGATGTATTATAAGTATTTACAAAACACTTAAATATGAAACAATGGGTTACTCAGTAATCTTTTTCTGGTCAATCGTAAATGTATACGTACTTGCCATGTCAATATTTTTCATTATTGGCCGTGTATATCACAGAGAGACAGAAAGATTTGATGCACAAATTTCAGCTACCATAGATGACGGCGATAGAGTTAGAGAAGTAAAAACAAAGGATATTTCAGAGGGTGGATGTTCTTTCGTTTTAGATAAACCAGAATATATCGACGTTAATAAAGTGTTAAATATTGTATTAATCGATGAGAACGACAGATATAAATCAAATGTAACAGGTAAGTTATTACATGTTAGACATTCTAAAGAAGGATGGATTTATTCAGTACAATTTGATTTACCAGAAGGACGCGATTTATTACAATTGTACCAGATTGTATACGATAGAGTCCCAACCTTACCAAATCATGTAAATCATCATAGTAGTTTCTTTGAAGATTCAAACAACAATATTGTAAGAAGAAGAGAAGAAGAGAAAACATCTGATAGAAAATATGCTAGAGCATTCATTAATAAAGAACTTGTAACTAAAGATGGAAGCAATGTGAAATTAATTGATTTTGATTATGATTACATTTCTTTAAGAAGCGAAAACGGAAAATATAAAAAAGAAGTTACAATTATTGATGAAGAAAATGGATTAACTTATGAATGTCAGCTAGAAAAAGTTCTTCATGTAGGACATTCAAAGAAAGTTAAGAAAGCAATTTATAAACTAGTTAATAGAGATGCATATATTGTAAACGAAAGATTTGAAACTTTATTAGCAAAATGGGATAAAGAAGCTAGAGATTCAATTGCATTTAAGAAGAAAGTTGCAAGAAAAAATAGACGATTTAGTCCATATGAATTTAATGAAGAAGCTTTACTATAATCGGGAGTTTACATAAGGAGTTAAATAATGAAATACATACATGAATTATTGAAAGCTGCTTTGTGTGTAATTTTTATTATTGGTGTTGTGTTAGTGGGTAGAGACAATGTAGTCTTTGCCGCTAACAGTAACGTTACAGAGATTTTACCAGTAGATAGTAAAATTAGTACATGGAAAGACAAAAAAGCCAATTTTAAAGCTAATGTTACACAAAGTAACAACATAAAAGTAGAATTAGATACATCTAAGTTAAAGAAATTAGAACCTTTAGCGGTAGATGTAATTAAAAACAATGCATTATATTCAGTATCAAAGAACGATGCAATAGCTATAGATTACAGCTATACAGGAAACAAACCAATTTTCCTAAAAACAACACTTAATGACATTAATAATGGTAAAGGTGAATGGGCAAAGACAGGATTCACTTATGCTAAAAGAGTTAAGGGTAAAACATATATTTATAAAACAAAAAACGATCAAGTAGAAATCGGGGCAAATGAAAGCGGTACATTAATTTTACTTTGTGGAGAATTAATGGATGAAAAAATTGATTTTCAACAATTATACGGTGCAACATTTGCATTTGTAGTACAAAAAGAGAAAAAGTGTGATTTTACAATTACAAAGATTAACAAAGAAAGTGGTGCTGATGTAGATTTAGTTACTACTTTTGAGACAGCTAGAGTTGACGGAAATGAAAAAGCGCAGATTCCATTAGAAGGAGAGATTTTTTACAATTATTCATTGCAAGATGCAAAAACTGATGGAGCTGTTGAATTTTCTGGAGATAGATTAAAAAAAGGAACATCTGTTAATACAACAGGTAGTCTTAAAGTAACAGATAAAGCAAAAGTAGGAAAAGTTGAACTTGATGTTAAAGTTGCAGATAACATGTACGTTACAAAGGTTATAGAGTTAAGAAATCCAAAAACTTCTACATTTGGATTTAAGACACCAAGTGAGATTAGTCCAATAAAATATCCTTTGCAAGGAGTTAGGGCAAAAGGATTTGCAAACTTCTTAAGATTCGTTGTTGCTGTTGTTCTAATTGGAACTGCAATTATCGGAATCAGACTTTACATCTACATTAAGAGAGACAGGAAGAGAAAGAGTGAGGAGGATATTATCTAATGCTTTTTTCTAGTATTATATTTTTATGTTTTTTCTTCCCAGTAGTTTTATTGGGAAATTATATATTAGAATTTTCAAGACCATTCCAAAATGGATTCTTGTTAATAGCAAGTTTGTTCTTTTACGCATGGGGTGAACCAACATATGTATTGATCATGCTTGCGTCAATTATTTTAAACTATGTATTTGCATTACTAGTTGATAAATATGATGATGATATTAGAAAAAAGAAGTTTTTCTTAGTATCAGATATTACAGTTAACTTAGGAATCTTATTTGTATTTAAATATTTAGGATTCGTAATTAGAAATATTAATGCATTATTTGGATCACAGGTTATTCCAGTTCCAAAAATTGCTTTACCACTTGGTATTTCATTCTTTACATTCCAGGCTTTATCATACGTAGTAGACGTATATAGAAAAGATGCAGATGTACAGAAAAATCCATTTTATTTAGGATTATATATTTCATTCTTCCCACAGTTAATTGCGGGACCAATTGTAAAATATAAAACTGTAGCAGATCAGATTTTAAATCGTACAATCACAAAAGAAAAATTTAGTGCTGGTTGTACAAGATTTGCAGTAGGATTTGCTAAGAAGATTTTACTTTCAAATAACTTTGCTACAATTTCAGATCAAGTATTTGGAATGGCAGTTAAAGGTACAAACGTACCAGTTACTCTTTCATGGGTAGGTGTAGTCGGATATACAATTCAGATTTTCTTCGACTTCTCAGCTTATTCAGATATGGCAATTGGTTTAGGTTTAATGTTTGGATTTAAATTCGAAGAGAACTTTAATTACCCATACATTGCAAAATCTATTTCAGATTTCTGGAACAGATGGCATATTTCAATGACATCATGGTTCCAACAGTATGTATACTTCCCACTTGGTGGATCAAGAGTTAAAAATAAAGATATTCTTATTAGAAATATTTTTATCGTATGGTTACTTACAGGTGTTTGGCACGGAGCTGAATGGACATTTATTTTATGGGGATTATGGAACTTCGTATTCATTTTCTTAGAAAAATTAATTGATTTTGATAATAGTAAAGTAAACAATGTAGTAAGACACATTTATACTTTATGGGTTGTTGTAATGGGATTTGTATTCTTCAAATCTAAAGATTTAGAGCAATCATTCTTATATTTAAAAAATATGTATGGTTTAAACCACAACAGCTTCCTAAGTGCAAAAGCGCTTATGTTAGTTAGAGAGTACTGGATTTACTGGGTAGTTGCAATCCTTCTCTGTACACCTATTGCAAAAGTATTAGAGAAAAAGATCGTAGACAGCAAGAGTAAAGTACCAGCAGCGATTGCCACAGTGGCATATCCAGTTGGACTTATGGCAGTAGTAGTTGTAGCTTTTTCATACTTAGTAAGAGGTAGTTACAATCCATTTATTTACTTTAACTTTTAAAGAAAAAGGGGAGGAGAAAAATGCAAAGACATTTTTTGAAAAAATATATTTTTACAATAATATTTTTAGTGTCAATATTTGTATTCTCAATCATGAATATAATTGCAGAAAGATCTGCAATTAAAGATACTATCAAAAATTGTAAATGGAACTTTGGTAGTTTGTCAAAGTCAGTAAAAACTTTAGAAAACACTATCAATTCTAATATTAGTAATAAATATACATTTATCGAAACATTTGGTTATGTAGAGAACCTTATCGGTACAGATGTAGATAATGGTTTTACTTACGTAAAATCAGACTCAGGTGAATTATTTTACACAGAAAACAAAGATTTATTAAATAACTTTGATCAAAACTTTAACCGTGTAAAAAAATTAAGAGATTTATCAGAAAAAAATAATGCAAAATTCTTAGTTTTATTACCACCTGATAAATATATGAATGGCAAATCCACATTTAGAAGTGGAATTCCTTATTTAGATAGTAGTAAGTTGCTTAATAAGTGGACTAAGTCAATGGATAAAGAAAATATATCATATATTGATTATAGAGATTATTCTACAGAAATGACTAAGTTCCAAGGCTCAAATGTGTTCTATAACACTGACCACCACTGGAAAACTAAGTCAGCTTTCTATTCATATCAAGTTCTTGTTAAAGAACTTAATAATAGGTTTAAAATGAATATTGATCCAGATGGTTATTATACTAACCTTAATAATTACAATGTGACTACATATAAGGATTATTTCCTTGGATCAATGGGTCGTGAAACTGGTGTTTCTTATTCAGGTTTAGATGATTTTGAACTTATCACACCTAAATTTGACACTGATTTTTCTAGAAGATACAATCCTCAAGGTCTTCCAGGAGACTATAGAATGGCCAAAGGACCTACAGTAGATAGCTTACTTACAATTTACAACTTAGATTCAAAGAAAAAGATTTACGATTCAGATAGATATAGTACATATCTTGATGGTGTAAATGCTGAAGATTATATCTTTAATAATTTAAATCCAAAAGGACCAAAGGTATTATTAGTTAGAGATTCATTCATGGCACCAGTTGGTACATTCTTAGCAAACAACTGTAGTGAAATTGATATGGTATGGTCTTTAAAATACAAAGGTGTATTTGGTGATATCTTAGAAAAAGGTGATTATGATTTAGTAATCTTTGAAAGTGGTGCAAGTAACTTATATGATAATACTTTAATCGAAGGAATTGATTATTCCGGAGTAGGTACACAGTCTGCAAAAGGAAACACTAAAACTTCTAAATAGAAAATTCTAAAGACTTAAAATATTATTCAAGGATGCATAATTTTTATTGCATCCTTGATTTTTGAAGTTTAAGAAAAATAACTGATTTTGCCAGAAAGGACAAAAAAGTGTATAAATTAAGAAAGATTAGCGGTTTAATGACAATTGTTGTACTACTAAGTATGTGCTTAGCAGGCTGCGATACTTCTTCAGTACCATTTGTTGGTAAGACTAGTGCCAAGGATGTAAAAAAAGAAGTCGCAGAAGCATTGCCAGGTATCATATGTTGGGGAGATTCCCTTACATTTGGATACAATGGTGAGGGAAGCTCATACCCAAATACTTTAGCAAATGACATTAAAGAGGACATGTGTGATATACCTGTTGTTAACATGGGAGCATGCGGAGAGGACTCTCTTTCAATTGCAGGAAGAAGTGGTGGAATTCCTTTGGTGGTCTCAGAAGACTTTACCATTCCAAGTGATACAACAGAAGTTAGTTTTAAACTGAGTTCCAAGGATGGAAGAGCAGTTAAACCACTATTATACACGGATGTAGGGATTAATGAATGTTCAATTGCTGGAGTAAAAGGAACTATTAGAATGAAGAGTTATGAAAACCCAGCTGATGGATATTTATTTAAAAGAACAGAAGTAGGTTCTGAACAGCAAGTTAAAAGTGGTGAGAAAATCACTACATTTGCTTCAAAAAGCTATAGAAATTATATTTCTATTGTCTTTGTAGGAACAAATGGTGGCTATGATAATCTAGATGATTTAATTAAACAGCAAAAAGCTATCATTAATTCAAGAACAAAAAACACTGATCGTTACCTTATTGTAGGTTTAACAAGCGGAAGCGCAAAAGATTTTAAAGAATTTGATAAAGTTATGAAAAAAACATACAAGGATAAGTATTTTAACCTTAGAGAATATTTAACAACAGATGCGCTTAAAAATGCTAATATCACTCCAACAACAGAAGATGAACAATACATGAAAAATGGTGTTATTCCCCCATCTTTAAGAAGTGATGCTGTACATTACAATAAAGTAGGTTACGAGCAGGTTGGACATGGAATTTATGAAAAATTAGATAAACTCGGATATTTTGATGGTGTTAAAAAAGCATTAAAGGGATTATCTAAGGAAGAAAGAAAGAAGATCTCACAAGAGATGGATGAAAAAGGAACAAAAACATTAGCGTTTGATCCAACAAGAAAAGATGCATTTAAGTTTGCAGCAAATCTTGGACCTGGAATTAACATTGGTAATTCATTAGATTGTCATGGATCAACTCAAGGAAAGTCTATTACAGCTCAAGAAACAAGCTGGGGACTTCCTAAAGTTTCAAAAGCGTTTATAAAAACATTGAAAAAGAATGGATTCAAATCAGTTCGTATTCCTATCACATGGGAAGAACACATCAATGGTGATGGTGATATAGACGCAAAATGGTTAAACCATGTTAAAGAGGTTGTTGATTATGCATATAGTGAGGATATGTATGTTGTAATTGATATCCATCATGATTCATGGGTTGACATTAGTACTACTAATTTCCAAAGAACAATGGGAAAAGGCAAAATTGTATGGAAACAAATTGCCAACAAATTTAAAAACTACGATGACCATCTAATTTTCGAAGGTTTTAACGAGGTTAGATTAGTAGGAACAGATTTAGAGTGGGGCTTAGGTAACCAAGGAGCATACGATGCTATTAATGTATTAAATAAAATGTTTGTTGAAACTGTTAGATCTACAAAGGGAAATAACGCAACAAGATATTTAATTGTTTCAGGATACCGAGATGGCTCAGATGATGAAATCTTAAAAAATATTGCAGTTCCAGATGATAGCCACATAATGGTTGCAGTTCACTCATATGATCCATATAAGTTTGCTGCAGAAGGCGAAAATGGAACTCCAGTAAAAGATGGCGTGGATACTTGGGATGCTAATAATGTTGAAGATAAAGGTTCTATTGACCATATTGTTAATAATGTAAAAACATTTTCACAGGCCAATAATGTTCCAGTTATCATGACAGAACTTGGTGCCGTTGACAAAAATAATGAGGCATCAAGAGTAGCATGGTGTAACTACTACATTCCAAAGCTTAAAGAAGCAAATGTTCCATATATGTGGTGGGATAACGGATATGTAGAAGGAGAAACTGGTAAATACGGTTTATTTGATAGAAATACAAATAAAGTTGTATTTAAAGATCTTTTAGAAACAATAAAATAATAAAAAAATAAATATTTTAATAACATTATAAAAGAGACAGCCTAGTATAATTAATTTTAAATTTTAAATTATTAAAATATATTAGGCTGTCTTTTATAAATACAGAAACAATATAAATATTTCTAGATTTGGGGTAAGTATGAGAGGCAGAAAACATATTTGCTTGATTTTAGTTTGTACCCTTTTTATAGGAATGTTTGGTGCTCACTTTATAGAAAATCAAATGACACCGGAAGAAGACTCAACTATTAAGGTGACAAGGGAGCAACAACATGTGAAAGCTATGGAAGAAGGAGCAAATCCAAAGCTTGGTACAACAAAAATCAATAAAGATTTTAGTGTAGATAAAAATTTTGTAAGTCATTTACCACTTGTGGTTATTGACATTGGAAAACAAGAAATTCCAGTAACAAAGAAATTTACAAGAACAGTTGAAAAAAAAGGTAAAAAAGAAGTTGAAAAAGTAACTATTACAGAATCAAAAGATGATCCATTTGTACATGGTGAAATTTCAATTATAGATAACGACAACAACAAAAATAAATTAAGTGATGCTCCGGCGGAAACGTCAAAAATGAAAATTAAATATAGAGGTAATTCATCTATTGAATTCGAAAAAAAACAGTTTGGTATAAAAATGTTAGATGATAAAGGCAATAATCGTAAGGTTAATTGCATGGGTATGGGAGCAAGCAATAATTGGATTCTTAATGTTTCAATGATTGATATGTCCCTTATAAGGAACTATATGTCTTATAACCTAGGTAGTTCAATGTTTCCAAATACTCCAGAATGTAAATATTGTGAAGTAATATTTAAAGATGGAAGTGGTTATAAGTATCAAGGGTTGTACCTTATGATGGAAAAAATTGAAAGGGATAAGAATCGTGTTAATATCGGAAAATATCATCCAGGAAAGGATGACGTAGTAAGTTATTTATTATGTCGAGATAGAAAAAATGAAAATGATGTCCAATTATCAACTTACGGGGATCAAAATAACTTAACATATGGACGAATTTCAATTTTATATCCAAAACATGATGCGTTAGATAAAAAAGCTTTCAACTATATTCAAAATGATATAGATAAGATAGAGAGGGTCCTGTATTCTAGCGATATGAAAGAGTTTTCAACGTGGCCGAATTATTTGGATACACAATCTTTTGTAGATTATTTCGTTTTCAACGAGCTTTTTGGAAACTATGACGCTGGAAACAATTCAACATACATGTATAGAGACGGAACTAGTAAACTGAAAATGGGACCGCTTTGGGATTATGATGGTGCCATGGATAACTATCCTTACGAAATAAACAATCCAGAAAATGTTCTTTTTCAAGAGCACCCATGGTTTTGCCAACTGGTTAAATCCAAAGAATATGTAAGTTTGCTAGAGTCTCGATACGAAGAAATGAAAAACGGTATCTTTTCGGCTAAAAACCTAGATAAGTATATTGATGATGTATATAAATATATAGGTAATGCTGGCTTAAGAGATTGGAGTCGTTGGTCAAGTGTTTACGGAAAAAATAGTAGAATGCTTACAAGAAAAGATTCTGCAGGCTATGAAGTAGATAGGAAAAGAACTACTTTTAAATCAGAAGTTCAAAGATTAAAAGACTTTTTCCATATTAAAGAAAAATTTATGGGAAGCGGACTTAAAAAATTAGAAGACAAAACAGTAGATACAAAAACAATTGATGGTTCTTACAAGGTAGTTGTGGTAATTATACTTATATTTACAACAGTTGTACTAATAAGAAGGCGTGAAATGTTTAATTAAATATTGTAATTTTAAGGCGGTAAAAAAATGGTATTTTCAAGTTTAACCTTTTTATTATACTTTTTGCCAATAACCATATTAGGTTTTTTCCTTTTAGGATTTTCTATTAAGCTACAAAATATTTGGCTCCTTATTGTGAGTTTAATATTTTACGCATGGGGAGAACCAGTATATGTTTCGTTATTAATCATATCCATTATAGTAAATTATATAATGGGACTTTTGGTAGATAGGTATAATGATGTAAACCAAAAGAAAGCAAAAATTGCATTAACAATCGATGTTGTTGCAAATCTTTCAATTTTATTTGTTTTTAAATATATGGACTTCTTTATAAGTTCAATTAATGGAGCAATTGGAAAAAATGTAATACCAAAGGCAGGTCTTACGCTACCAATCGGAATTTCATTTTTTACATTCCAAGCACTTTCTTATGTAGTAGATGTGTATAGACATGATGCTAATGTACAGAAAAATCCTTTAGATTTAGGACTATACATAGCATTTTTCCCACAGTTAGTTGCAGGTCCAATTGTAAGATATAAAACTATTGAATATTACATTAACAATAGAAGATTTAATATCAATAATGTAACAGAGGGAACATGGAGATTTTCTATTGGATTAGTTAAAAAAATCCTATTAGCCAACAATTTAGGAGTAGTGGTAGATAATATATACAAACTTACTCAAACAGGTTCAGATATGTATCAAGTTCCTGTAGTAATGGCTTGGATAGGAGCTGCAGGATATATGCTTCAGTTATTTTTTGACTTTTCATCTTATTCAGATATGGCTATAGGTCTTGGTAAAATATTTGGTTTTGAGTTTGATGAAAACTTCAATTATCCATTTATTTCAAAATCTATAGGTGAATTCTGGAGAAGATGGCATATTTCTCTTGGAACATGGTTTAAGGAATACGTATATTTTCCATTAGGTGGTTCAAGAGTAAAAAATGCAGATATTATGGTAAGAAACACATTTGTAGTATGGGCATTAACAGGTTTATGGCATGGTGCTTCATGGACGTTTATCTTATGGGGCTTGTACAATTTGCTATTTTTATTGTTAGAGCGAATAGTAGATTTCGAGCATCGTAATATTCCAGCAGTAATTAGACATGCATATGTAGTGGTTATATTTATGCTAGGAATGGTAATGTTTAGAGCTCAGGACATATATTTGATGAGAGAGTACTTTAAAAACATGTTCATGGCCAATGGCAATCCATTCTGCAGTGATACATCAATCATGATTTTAAGAGAATATTGGATGGTATTTATACCAGCTATTATGTGTTCAATACCAATCGCTCCATATATTAGAAAAAAAGTAGAGGCATCAAAAAACGTGCCAGTAAAGTTTGTGACAAAAACAGCCTGGGTTGCACTTTTATGTCTTGGAATGATGATTTCAGTTTCAAGCTTAGTAAGAGGTGGATACAATCCATTTATCTACTTTAACTTTTAAAATTATAGGTGGTCACAATGAAATTAATAGAAAAAATCAAGAATATAGAGCATAAAGAAAAATATGTTTATACAGCGATGTTTTTTGCGGGAATGTTTAGTTTATCAATATTATCTGCAAAAAATTCACTGCCAGAAATAAAAAAGACAGCAACTGTAGCAACAAAACAATTACAACAAAAGTTAAAAGGTGAGAAAGTAACAGCAACTTATGCAGCATCAGCTACAGAGGATACTACAAGTTCTGATGATACTTCTACACTAGAGGCGATTGTTTCTACAGGAATAGCTCACGTTGATAATAATATAACAACATCAGTTTATAAGAGATACGACTGGATTGAAGGATATGGAACAGTCAATAGATTAGTAGGAAAAAAAGAAATTGACGGTTTTTCATATGCTTTAGATAAGAAAAATGCATATAACTCTGTAAACTTCTGGGTTACAGTACCAGATCATGATTACAGAAGATATTCACAGCAGTTATTAACACTAAAAAATGAAGTGGGAAAAAAAGGTGGCAAACTTATTTTTATGGGATTCCCTAATAAGTTTGATAGTACATGGGATAGCGGATATTCAGGAATACCATATAATGATTACAACAATCAGATGGATGAATTATTGTTGTGGAATAGACGTTATGGTATTGATTCTATTGACTTTAGAACTACTTTAAAAAATTCTGGATTAACATGGAAAGAAATGTTTTACAAAACAGATCATCACTGGACAGGTAAAGCAGCCTTTCTTGCGTTTAAAGATTTAGTTGGTCATTTAAACGACAAATATGATGCTAAATTAGATCCAAATGGATACTACAGGAATATTAATAATTATGAAATTAAATGGCATAAAAATATATTCCTAGGTGCATCAGGAAGAAGCGTAGGAGTATCTTTTGCAAATGAAGGATTAGAAGATTTCCAAACATTTAAACCAAAGTTTGATTGTAACATCACATGGAATAAGATGAAAGGAAATTATACAGATACTGTACTTATTCCAAGTAAACTTAAATATGATAATCTATATGAATCAGATCCATATGGTTATTATATGAATGGTGTTTGTCAAATGGATCAAATTATTAATCATAATAATAAAGATGGACTTAAAGTTTTATGGATTCGAGATTCTTTTGCATCTCCAATGATTGTAGATTCTATACCTTTCTGTAGTCAAATTGACTGCGTTTGGGGAAAATATGCAACAGACGATTATGTAAAAAAAGCTATTAAAAATACGGATTATGACTATGTTTTTGTAGCATATGGAACAGTGGATTTATTGCCAAACTTCTTCCATTTTTACGAAAATGATTATCCTAAAAAAGATTAATGCAAAAGATTAGTGGTATAAAAGAATTAGTAGGAGAAAGCAATGCTAGACGTTTTACGAGAAGAAAAAAAATATAAAATGTCAAAAATTCAACTATCATATGTAAAGAGTCAGCTTTCAATGGTTATGCAAGGAGATTCCTTTCATGGACTAAATAGTTATTTAGTTAGATCATTGTATTTTGATTCATATACAGATATAGATTTATTTGAAAAAGAAGCGGGTTTAAGCGAAAGAAAAAAAATTAGACTTCGCATATATAGCCCTAAAGATACAAAGGCTAAGTTAGAATTAAAAGCAAAAAGTGGCTGTATGCAACACAAGAGATCACTTACAATATCTAAGGAAGATGCACAAGAGCTTATAAAAGGTAACTATAATGTTTTACTTAGATATGACGAAGACATCGCTATGGAATTTTATAGAATTATGTCTATGAATTTATACAGACCAAAATGCGTTGTAGAGTATGATAGAATTGCACTTATGGCTCCAGAAAATAGTATAAGAGTAACAATAGATACAGATGTAAGAAGTAATGAAGGAGAGTTTGATATTTTTTCAGAAAAATTACAAACTTATCCGGTTATGGAAAAAGATCAAGGTGTTTTAGAGGTGAAATACAATAGATTTTTACCATCTTATATCAAAATTATGCTAAATTCTGTAAACAAGGTAGAAACATCTGTAAGTAAATATGTTTTAGCCAGAAAATTTTCTGGAGGTGGCAATTAAATGAAAGATTATATGGAAATGATGGTTACACTTATTTCTGCAGGATTTGTAGGAGTTCTTGTAGGCAAAGTTTATAAGTATACTCATTCTAGAGCAATTTATTCAGTTTCTATGGAAACAGCATTGGTTATATATGCAATAATTACTTCATTGATGCTATACTTACATTTTTATATTGGCGGGTTAGCCATTGTTGGTACATTGACAATTACACGTTTTAGAAATCCAATTAAGGATTATAGAGATATAATATATATTTTCTGGACAGTTGCAGGTGGATTTACTATAGCAGCACATCAATATATTCTTCTTGCAGTTGGAAGTGGAATTATAATAGTATTCATGTTTGCTTTAGGAGCAATGAAAAATTACGATAGGCTTCTTTTAGTTGTAAAAGGAAAAATTGATGCGGAAAATGATATTATGGAAAATCTTGCAGAAGAATATGGAAGTTTCATAAAAATGAAATACAACAATTCAGACGAATCTGCAGGAATGGAACTTATCTATGAAATAAAAGGAAAAGTTCAAGATAAAGTTGGAATGGCCAAAAAAATAAAAGCTAGTTTATATGAAAATCCAATGATAGATGAAATTAATGTGATTTGTCAGGAAGATGACATAGCAATATAAAAAAGGAGCATTAAAATGAGGAGTATAAAATATAAAAAGTTTATAGTTGCGTTAGCAACAATAACATTATTAATATATATTACTTGGCGAATATTTTTCACCCTTCCAGTAACATACGGTGTGATTCCACTAATATGTGGAGTTATAATGTTAATTTCAGAGGTGATATCAGCTGTAGAAACAATAATGCATTTTATTACATCAATTAATAATTCAGAACCAGAATTTCCAACAATACCAGAAAGTTGGTTCCCTGATGTAGACGTATTTATTGCAACACATAATGAACCACTAGATGTACTCTATAAGACAGCTAATGGTTGCAAACATATGAAGTATCCAGATAAAAGCAAGGTACACATTTGGTTTTGTGATGACGGTAACAGACAATCAGTTGCCGATTTAGCAAAAAAAATGGGAGTTGGATATCAAGGTCTTGCTAACAACAAATTAGCCAAAGCAGGAAATTTAAATAACGCATTAAGCAAGACTTCCGGAAAATTTGTAGCAACTTTTGATGCAGACATGATTCCAACTAGAGACTTCTTAATGAAGACGGTGCCATATTTTTATCTACCAAAGATGAAAAAAGATAAGGATGGTAACTGGGTACAAAGAAAAGAAAATGAAATTGATCCAAATTATAAAATAGGATTTATTCAAACACCACAAAGTTTTTATAATCCAGATTTATTTCAATATAATTTGTATTCAGAACGTTTAGTTCCAAATGAACAAGATTATTTCTTTAGAGAAATTAATGTTAATAGAAACCAGTCAAATTCACCTATTTATGCAGGATCAAACACTTTGATTTCACGAGAAGCATTAGAATTAGTAGGAGGAATTGCAACAGGAACTATTACAGAAGACTTTGAGACAGGAATACATATACAAGATGAAGGCTATACATGTTATGCCACATCTACACCATACGCACATGGACTTTCACCAGATACATTAGATTCGCTTATAAAACAAAGAGAGCGTTGGGGACGAGGATGTGTCTTTTCCCTTAGGAGAATTAAAGTATGGAAAGACAAAAAAATGCCATTTGCAGCAAAAATGAGCTATTTTTCATGTGAATTATATTGGTGGTCATACTTGAGAAGATTTGTATTTATGCTTGCCCCAATAGCATTTATGTTATTTAATATTCCAGTTATTGTGTGTCAGCCATGGCAAATGTTTACTATATGGTTGCCATCTTACGTGTTGGGATTTTTCGCTGCACGAGCAGTATCCAGCAAAATACGTAATCCAAGATGGAGTAATATAGTGGATACAGCATTATGTCCATATTTAATAGTTCCCATTTTGTTAGAAGCAATGGGATTTAGAAAAAGAGGATTCCACGTAACAGAAAAAAGACGTACAGTAAATGCAAAAAATGATGCAATTTATGCACTACCACATGGAATATTAGCGGTATTTTCTGTGATAGCAATTATTAAGTCAGTTGGACAAATGGTAGAGTATCAATCAGTAGGCCCGTTGATTATTATGTTTTGGTTAGTTCTTAATCTTAATGCGCTTATAATGTCAATATTTTTTATGTTAGGACGTGTAAATAGACGTATGACAGAAAGATATGAAGTAGAAATACCAGTTCATTTAGATTTCGGAGATAATGTACATATTGAAGGTGTCACAACGGATGTTTCAGAAGAAGGGTTTGCAATTTTAGTAGACCATTCAGTTGTAAGATTAGACAATATAAATATTGAAAAAGGCGATAACGTAAAAGCAAAAATCAAAACTCATCACTATGAAGCAGAGATGATGGCTAAATTAGTCAATAAGCGTAAGCTAGATGATAAATATAAATATAGTTTTAATATTACAGAGTTAGACGATGAAAACATGGGAGAATATTATCAAATAGTATATGATAGAGATCCATCTTTACCAGATATTATAGAAGAAAGAGATAGTATTTTCGGTGATATTAAAATGAATTTAATGAAACGTATGGACACAGCTGATGAGGAATAAAATAATACCATTTCAAAATTAGCTAAAAATAAAAATTAGTTAAAAAACAGCTGAAAACTAAAACTAAAAATTAAACTAAAACTAAAAATTACACTTAAAACAAAATTAAATATAAATCAAATAAGAATAGAGGAAGTATCATGAGAACTAAAATGTTAGAAGTGCTTAATGTTAGCTCAACACATTTAAGTACAAATCAAATTATTTTAAATTTTGCAGTAGCAGCTATTTTAGCATTAATAATTTATTTATCTTATAGAACAAGTCATACAAGAGTTGTTTATAGTGGTAGATTTAATGTATCTTTAATTATGATGTCAATGATTACAACACTTGTTATGAGTGTAATTGGTAATAACGTAGCATTATCATTAGGTATGGTCGGTGCGCTTTCTATCGTACGTTTCCGTACAGCTATTAAAGATCCTAGAGATACAGCATATATTTTCTGGGCAATTGCAATTGGTATCTGTTGTGGTGTTTCAGAATATTTGGTAGCATTTATTGGAACATTATTTATTTTTGTTATGCTTGTATTATTTGGTTTAGTACAAGACAATTATAGACATCTTTTAGTAATTAGATGTGACAGAGCAAAAGAAAGCGAAGTTGAAGCAATTGTAAAAGAGTTTTACGATGGAAAAGCTGAATTGAAAGTTAATAATTCAACAGTAGAAAAATCAGAGTACATTTTTGAACTCACACAAAAACTTATTAATAACGCAAAGAAAAATGGTAGTGTTAGCGAAAAATTATATGCCTTAGGTGGAGTAGACTCAGTTAACACAGTATGCCAATCTGACGAGATGAGATAAAAAGGTAAATAGCCATATTGTTTTTTTGATATTAAAAAGGTATCATAATATTGTGAAAAACAATGGAGGTTATTTATGAAAAATTGGGAAAAAAATGTAAGAAAGGTTGAACCCTACACACCAGGGGAACAGCCAAAAAATGCAACAGTAATCAAATTAAATACTAATGAAAATCCATATCCACCAGCTAAAGGAGTGTATGATGCATGGAAGAATTTTGATGTAGATAAATTGCGTCTATATCCAGATCCAGCAATCTCTAAGTTGGTGGAGAAGATTGCAGATTTTTATAACCTAAAAAAAGAGCAGGTTTTTGTGGGCGTAGGTTCAGATGATGTAATTGCAATGAGTTTTTTGACTTTTTTCAATTCAAATAAGCCAATACTATTCCCAGATATAACCTACTCTTTTTATGATGTATGGGCAAATATGTTAAGGATACCGTATGAGCAAGTTCCATTAACTAAAGATTTTGAAATAGACCCAAAAGATTATAAAAAAGACTGTGGAGGAATTATTTTTCCTAATCCTAATGCACCAACAGGTGCGCTTTTGCCATTAGAAACAGTAGAAACTATTATAAAAAATAATAAAGAAGTCTTAGTTATAGTTGACGAAGCGTATATAGATTTTGGAGGGGAAAGTGCTACAGGTTTAATCAATAAATATGATAATGTATTAGTTGTTCAGACATTTTCAAAATCCCGTTCAATGGCAGGTGCAAGAATAGGCTTTGCTATAGGAAATGAGAAGTTAATTAAGTATTTAAACGATGTAAAATATTCGTTTAATTCATATACAATGAACGCAATGGCCATAGAACTTGGAGTTAAAGCTATAGAAGATAGAGAATATTTTGAACAAACTAGAAATAAAATTATAGAAACAAGAGAGTGGACTAAAGGAGAATTAAAAAAATTAGGATTTTCTTTTAAAGATTCTATGAGTAATTTTATTTTTGCAACTCACGAAAAAATTCCAGCAAAAGAATTATTTGAAGCATTGAAAAAAGAAAATATATATGTTAGGTATTTTTCAAATCCACAAAGAATTTCTAATTATTTAAGAATCTCTATAGGAACAGATAAGCAAATGAAAATATTAATTGATTTTTTGAAAAAATATATTGAAAAATAATTGCTAATTAGGTAACATGGTATAGGTAAAAATCATGAGAGGAAAAAATTATGTTACATTATTTAATTGTTTTTTTAATTTCAATGGTGCCTCTTATAGAACTTAGAGGTGCAGTTGTTGTAGCTGCAGGCTTTGCAAAACAAGGACTAATGAATCTTACCTTAGCATATTTTATATGTGTGCTAGGAAACATGTTACCAGTTCCAATAATATATTTATTTGCTAGAAAAGTATTAGTATGGGGTGCAGATAAACCAGTAATAGGCAAATTCTTTACATTTTGCTTAAAGAAAGGCGAATCTGGCGGAAGAAAGTTACAAGAAAAAGCTGGAGAAAAAGGAATCTTTTTAGCCTTATTACTTTTTGTAGGAATTCCAATCCCAGGTACAGGAGCATGGACAGGAACATTAGCAGCAAGTATTTTGGACATGGATTTTAAAACAACTATAAAAGCTGTAATCTTAGGAGTATTCCTTGCTGGAATCATTATGATGACATTAGGATACTTGGGATTTAGCGTGGTATAGAATCTTAACAAAATTTTAGATTAGTTCTAGATTAATTGCAAATTGCAGGATAATTCTAGAACAATTTCAGATCATTTGTAGATCAATTGCAGTTTGTAGAACAATTCCAAATCATTTGTAGATCAATTGCAGTTTGTAGAACAATTCCAGATCAAAATAAAAAGCTAGGAGAATCACAGATAAAAATCAAAGTGATCCATCCTAGCTTTTGTTGTGCTATAAATAAAAAAAATGAACATAAAAATATATAGTGTTCAAAGCATTTAATCCTAAAAATATTAAACACAAAACGTATTAAATACTAAAAGCATTAAATATTAAAATGGGATATACCCATGAGTTTTAAGATAATAGCGACGTTTGATTAAGCCCTTTTTAAATAAGAATATACCATAAAGACTTAAGCTTACTGCAAGAATTACTTCAAATCCAACAGCAGCAGTTTGACTAAACCCAAGTTTTTGTACTCCATCAAGAACTAGACTCCACGAATTAAAACACATGTGGAATAAAGTAGAATAGTAGATGCTACCAGTATATTCAAAAATAAATCCTAAGAACACTCCTAATAAAAATGCGTATAAGCCTTGAATAACATTCATGTGGTATACACCAAAAAGAATTGCTTGGATAATGTTTGCAGGCCAAAAACTAAATCCACGTTTTAAAAATCCAAGAGTAACTCCACGGAAAATTAATTCCTCAGCTATAGGTCCTAAAAATACAACATATAATTGCATTAAAACATTTGCAGAGTTACCGATTCCGGCTGATTCCATTAAATCGCTATACATTTTGGCTTGTGAAGGCATAATAGCCATACAAAATCCCATAAAAAAAGCAACAATCAATTGAGCAAGTGGGACGATAAAAGCTAAGCTAATAGGTAAAGAAAAACTAAATCCCCCTTTTATATGACTTAGATTAAATTCCCCGTTAAAACATTTGTAAAAAAGTAGCGAAAAAATAGTGATAATCACTACAGAGTAAACTAGCATTATGCCAGTTGAAAGGGTAGTACTATTAGGTATATCTGTTAATGATAACGCATAAAGGACGCGTGAATAAATCACTAAAAAAATTGATGCTACAATTTGTAAAGCAAGGGTAGAAAGTAATATCCCAATAGCACAGCCAGTGTACTTTAACTTTTCCATATATTTCTCCAATCTTAAAAAATAGAAACTTTTCCTTAATTATATAACAAAAGTATAAAAAAATGCAACTCAGACTTTACGTTAAAACTTTAATATGCTAAAATAGAGGTTGACTAAAAACCAGCAAAGGGGAAAATCGATGAGCAAAAAACTTAAAACAGAAGCAGTCGATCATTTATTTGATGCCATTTTATGCTTACAATCTAGAGAAGAATGTTACACATTTTTTGAAGATGTATGTACTGTAAATGAGTTACTTTCATTATCACAGAGATTCGAAGTAGCAGGTATGCTTCGTAATCAGAAAACATACTTAGACATTGCAGAGAAGACTGGCGCTTCAACAGCAACAATAAGTAGAGTAAATCGTTCATTAAATTATGGTAAAGATGGATATGAACTTGTTTTTAATAGATTAGAAGAACAAGGCATTGATATACCAGGAAACGATTAATAGAATAGTTTAAGTAAACATTCAAAAAAAAATAGTAGAAAATAGTAAATTAGTCAATATATTAAATTAGAAAATAGTAAATAGTAGATCGAATTAAAGCTTCAAATTCAAAAAAATGGGCAGGTGATAAAACACCTGCCTTTTTTGTTGATGATGGTAACTATTTTTTGTTTTTATCTTTCTTTTTCTTTTTATCAGAATCAGAAGAAGCTTCACGTTTTGCATTGATTTGATCAATAGTTTTTTCAATAAGCATTTTTTTAAGATATACATCATAACTTAAAAGGCATATAAAACTAAATCTCTGTAAAAATTCTCTGTCTTCTTCAGGAAAGTCCTTATAAGTATCTGTAGCAATCATATATTTTTTACCTACATCTTTGAGAAATTTTTTTGATTCTTCATTTTCAAGATTAAATACTTCATTGTAAACCGCTTCCATATCAAAACCATCTTTTTTACCAAAATATTTATCAGTAATTGGATTTAAAACAGATTTAATATCATTAATACTTAAAATGCTTTTAAAATAATATATGAAAAGTAAGGTTAATACATGATCTTTTGAATATTTTTTCTTTTCAGGTGGAGGCAAAAGATTATTTTTGGCGTAGTTGTTAATCATTGTCTTAGTCAAAACCTTGTCTTCAGGATGCCTCTTAACATTCTCAAGTTGAGTATCCATAAAAGTAGTTACCTGATCCATGTATAAATCTATATTTGGCACCTCTTGGGATTTAATGTAATCCATTGAGTGCAATGTGTCTAAAAGTTCTTTTAAAAATTCTTTAACATCGTTATTATTCATTTTTTCACCTCATATCACATTATATAGTAATTAAAACCACATAACAAGATATAAAGTAAAAAAATGCTTTTTTGTTTTATTAAGGCTTAGTTTATGATATACTTTTTTTAGCAAAGAAAGGATATAGAATAATGATCGATTACAATAGTTTAAATGATAAACAATTAGAATCTGTAAAACATACAGATGGACCATTACTTATATTAGCTGGTGCAGGCTCTGGAAAAACTAGAGTTCTCACATATAGAACAGCATATTTGATTCAAGAGAAAAATGTAAATCCATACAATATTCTTGCCATTACTTTTACTAATAAAGCAGCAAGAGAAATGAGAGAACGTATTGACAACATAGTAGGTTTTGGATCAGAAAGTATTTGGGTTTCAACATTTCACTCTATGTGCGTAAGAATTCTTAGAAGATATGCCGATAGATTAGGCTATTCTACTAATTTTACAATTTATGATACAGATGATAAAAAAGCACTTATCAAGGATATTTTAAAAAAGCTTGATATTAATCCTAAAATCTATAAGGATAAAATGTTTATGAATGTGATATCCCATGCAAAAGATTCCCTTATAGATCCAGTGCAATTTGCGACAGAAGCAGGTAATGATTTCACGAAAAAGAAACAGGCACAAGTATATACAGAATATCAGCAAGCATTAAAAAATAATAATGCACTTGATTTTGACGATTTATTATTTAAAACAGTAGAATTATTTAAAATAGATAAAGATGTCCTTGCGTATTATCAAGACAAATTTAAGTACATAATGGTAGACGAGTATCAGGATACTAATACATGCCAGTTTGAGTTAATACGACTTCTTGCTATGAAATATAAAAATTTGTGCGTTGTAGGTGATGATGATCAGTCAATTTACAAATTTAGAGGCGCAAATATTAAAAATATTCTTAATTTTGAAGAATATTTTCCAGATGCAAAAGTTGTAAAACTAGAGCAAAACTATAGATCAACAGGAAACATCCTTGATGCGGCAAATGCAGTAATTGCCAATAATGTATCAAGAAAGTCAAAAGCTCTTTGGACAGAAAATGGACGAGGAGAAGTAGTTAAGCTAAAACAATTAGATTCAGCATATGAAGAAGCAGATTTTATAGCTAGAAACGTATTACTTAAAGTAAAAAAAGAAGGTTATAGCTACAAAGATTGTGCAGTATTATATAGAACTAATGCGCAGTCTCGTATAATTGAGGAAAAATTTATTTCCAACGGAATCCCTTATAAGATTGTCGGTGGCGTAAACTTCTATGCACGAAAAGAAATAAAAGATTTACTATCATATTTAAAAGTTGTAAGTAATGCAAGAGATGACTTAGCTCTTAGACGTATTATTAATGTGCCAAAACGTGGTATTGGCGCAACTTCAATAGGTAGAGCAGATGAATTTGCTTACGAAAGTGGTATTGACTTATATGAAGCATTAACACAAGCAGATAATATTGCTTCCTTAGGACGTGCAGCTTCAAAAATTAAAAATTTTGTACTATTTATGCAAGGCTTAAAAGCAAAATCAAAAGAAATTGGTGTTTTAGCTCTTTTAAATACTATTATTGAAGATACAGGATATGTAGAAGATTTAAAAGCTGAAGGAACAGATGAAGCAGAGGCTAGAATAGAAAATATAGACGAGTTAATATCTAAAGTAACTGATTATGAGCAAACAGAGGACAATCCAACACTAGATGGTTTCCTTGAAAATGTATCATTAGTAGCAGATATAGATTCGGTTGACGAAAATAGCGATTATGTAGTTCTTATGACACTTCATAGCGCTAAGGGACTAGAATTCCCTAATGTATTTATGGCAGGTATGGAAGACGGTTTATTCCCAAGCTATATGTCAATTTCAAGTGATGACTCATTAGAGGAGATTGAAGAAGAAAGACGACTTGCTTATGTAGGTATTACAAGAGCAAAGGAAAATCTTACTCTTACAGCAGCAAAAATGCGTATGATAAGAGGTGAAACACAATACAACAGACTATCAAGATTTGTTAAAGAGATTCCAAATGAGCTTTTAGATGGAGTGTATGAAGAACAAAGACCAAGAAAAGAAAACATAGAAAAGACATCATTCCAAAAAGCAAAGAAAGCCTTTAAAACAGTACCTGTGTATAATCAAAAATCGTTTGAGAGTAAAAATACTTCAAATACATCATTAAATTATGAAGTTGGAGATAGAGTTCGCCATATCAAATTTGGTGAAGGTGAAGTAAAAGCCATAGTAGCAGGTGGAAGAGACTTTGAAATTACAGTTGATTTTGATAAATTTGGTACTAAAAAAATGTTTGCCATGTTTGCAAAATTAAAGAAAGTTTGATATAAAATAATATAAAGTTTTTTTCGATATACAAATTGTGCAGTAAAAGTTTAGAATAGTTATAGATTTTTAAATCTATTATTATAGAAGAACTTATGTTATAATTTAAACAACAAGAATTTAAATGAGAAGGAGTGGCGGGAAATGAATAAAGTAGAAGATATTTTAAATGCAGCTAAATTAAACGAACTTATTGGTAAAGAAAAAGAAGATAAAAAACCTTCTAAGGCAGTAGTGATTTTTGCAGTTATTGGTGCAATCGTAGCTATTGCAGCAGCTATTTATGGAGCATATCGTTTCTTTACACCAGATTATCTCGATGATTTTGAAGATGACTTCGAAGACGAATTTGATGATGATTTCTTTGATGAAGATGATGATGATCCATTTGAAGCAGAAAAATAATAACACTTCAGTATAGCAAGTGCAATTTAATGTTCGGTAAGTTAAGGGGCTACCAGTGTAGCTCCTTTTTTTACGGACTATTTTCATATAACATTATATTTTTGTAGAAAGGATTTTGAACTAATGAAAAAAGGCACACAAGCACAGGGAACTGTACAAAAAGTAGATTTCCCAAATAAAGGAATCGTACTTACTGATGAGGGAGAAAAAGTAATTGTGAAAAATACTATTCCTGGTCAGAAAGTCGAATTTATGGTTAATAAAGTACGCCATGGTAAAGCAGAAGGACGTTTACTTTCTGTAGTTGAGAAATCTCCCTTAGAAGAAACAAGTGCATGCCCACATTTTGGAATTTGCGGAGGTTGTGTATATCAGAGCTTACCTTACGAAAAACAGCTAGAGTTGAAAGAAAATCAGGTTAAAAAATTAATAGAAGATGCTGTAAAAGATCAATGTGAATATGAATTCATGCCAATTGTTGCTAGTCCACGTGAGTATGAATATAGAAATAAAATGGAATTTACATTTGGAGATGAATATTTAGATGGTCCACTTACGCTTGGAATGCATAAAAGAGGAAGTTTTTATGATATTGTTCCAGTTACAGATTGTCAGATTATGGACGAAGATTTTAGGACAATTTTAAAAGTTACTACTAAGTACTTTGGTGAAAAAAATATTAAATTTTACCATAGAATGAGACATGAAGGATACCTTAGACATTTGTTGGTTCGTAAAGCTACAAAGACAGGAGAGATTTTAGTAGATTTAATTACATCTACTCAGGAAATAGGAGTAGATACACAAGAATTACTTAAAGGCTATAAAGATGTACTTTTAGCAGCAGAATATAAAGGTACTTTAAAAGGAATTTTACATACTAATAACGATAGTTTAGCTGATGTTGTTAAGGATGAAGGTACAGAAATTTTATTTGGTGACAATTTCTTTTATGAAGAATTATTGGGCTTAAAATTTAAAATTTCGCCATTTTCATTTTTCCAAACAAATTCTTTAGGAGCAGAAGTTTTATATGAAACAGCTCGTGAGTTTGTAAAAGAATCAATTGATGATAATTTAAATCAATTAAATGATAAAACAATTTTTGATTTATATAGCGGAACTGGAACAATCGCTCAAATGATGGCCCCAGTTGCAAAAAAAGTAGTTGGTGTTGAAATTATAGAAGAAGCTGTAGAAGCTGCAAAGCAAAATGCGAAGTTAAATGGTTTAGATAATTGTGAATTTTTAGCAGGAGATGTATTGAAAGTTATTGATACAATTGAAGAAAAACCAGATTATATTATTTTAGATCCACCAAGAGATGGAATTCATCCAAAGGCAATTACAAAGATAATGAACTACGGTGTGAAAAATATGGTATATATTTCTTGTAAGCCAACAAGCTTAGCAAGAGATTTAGAAATATTGTTAGCACATGGGTATAAGTTGAAAAAAGTAAGATGTGTTGATATGTTCCCAGCTACAGCAAATGTGGAGACTGTTGTGGGACTACAAAGAGTGAACTAATAGAAATCCTTGAATTTACGCACTTTTTCGAGCATTGCACGTTTGATAAGACAGATTATTCTGAGCGTGGAAAGCACATGAAAAAGTATATTAGGGTAATTGTAGCTGTCGACCTGGTGACGGTAGCTACAAAAACAGGTACTACCTCGTAACGGTAGCGACAAAACCCAAAATAGTTCTATAAAACGAATAAAGAATCGTCGGAAGGCGCTTAGCTTACAGCATTTCCTGTAAGTTAGGCGTCTTTTTTTGTTTTATTCCAAATCTAAGAAAGGAGGAACGCCAATGGATTTTGATTATTTTTATGGCAGAGGGGCAGATCAATTTGCTTTTTATCAGATTCCTAAGATTTTGATTACAGATGAAAAATTTGCAGGAATAACGATGGAATCTAAAATTCTTTACTCC
>FOPE01000006.1 GCA_900113385.1 Lachnospiraceae bacterium C7 | reverse complement strand
AATTGATGATATAAGGAATATCCAAGACATCCTGCTTCATATCCACAAACAAATGTAACTTCTCCATCATATCTGGAGCGAACCTGCTCCATGTATTTAAGAACAAGTTTGTAATCTGATGGTATTGTCTGCTTATATTCAACCTTATCTGTTTCGTAACTGTAACAACAAAGTGTGTACTGTTCCTTATGGACATCCATCCCAACATAAACTATACTATTCATATGTGACCTCCTATTGTATGCGGTAATCCCTGTTACCTGATATTGTTTTTTCAATTAATATCTTACAGGTAAATCCACGAATCTACAATTGTGAGGTCACTTCATATTGTCTCCTAAATTATATCTTTAATTATAATAATCTTATACAAACAAATTGTAAATAATTATACTAA
The DNA here is from genome assembly GCA_900113385.1 of Lachnospiraceae bacterium C7. Lineage (GTDB taxonomy): Bacteria > Bacillota > Clostridia > Lachnospirales > Lachnospiraceae > Roseburia. Next base: position 93,247 of record FOPE01000006.1, on the reverse strand, counting down.
ATTTTGACATATATTTTCAATATCATTTATATTTTTAAAATGTAATCTGTATTTTTTTTAATAATCTAGTATAATATTTGTGTAGTTTAATATTGTTTAATGTTGCTTATTCAAGCATAACCTCTTAACTACGCAAAAAAATTTGATTGGAGAACATTATGTTTTATTTCAATGATGACAATTCTTATAATGATATCAGAGAAAAATCCCTTAACCAATGGTTAAATGAAATGGCCGAACATGATGATATTGCAGTTCGATGTGGCGTTAAACTTGCCAAAGAATATATAAAACATCTACAGGATGAAAATGAAAAACTTCAACATGAAAATGCCCTTAAGAATCAATATCTAAAAAAATTAGCCATAAAAAGCAAAAAAATATAGAAGATATAAAAAATGCAAAAAACCTCGAAACCAATAGCTTCGAGGTTTTAAATAAAAAAATAATGCGGAAAGCGGGACTTGAACCCGCACGTTCGCAATGAACACAAGATCCTTAGTCTTGCTCGTCTGCCAATTCCGACATTTCCGCATAAATCATATTAATATCGTCGGTACATAAGCTCTCGCTTCCGACTTGTATATATTATCAAATTTTGATAGGTTTGTCAACAATTTTTTATTTTATTTCTATTCTATAACTATTTACTTTTATAAAACATTGTAAAACAAAAAAAATAATGCGGAAGGCGGGACTTGAACCCGCACGTTCGCAATGAACACAAGATCCTTAGTCTTGCTCGTCTGCCAATTCCGACACTTCCGCATGAATCATATTTATTTATCGTCGTTATGTATGCTCTCGCTTCCGACTTGTACATATTATCAAATCTTATTACTTTTGTCAACTGTTTTTTAAATTTTATTTTAATATTTACACCTTTATTAGTTTTCTAGGCAGCATTTTTAAATCTTGTTATATTTTTCTCCAATTAATTGTGTACTATAATTGACATTTATATAAAAATTTTATAAAATTAATATGTTACATATATCACAATCATTTTTGCAGGAATGGCGGAATTGGCAGACGCGCAGGCTTCAGGTGCCTGTGGTAGCAATACCGTGTGGGTTCAAATCCCATTTCCTGCATTTTTTACTAAAAAAGCAGACCATTAGATACAATAAATATCTATGATCTGCTTTTATTTTTTATCTAACTACTGCAATTACTAATACTTCAAAATTAGCTCTATCCTGCATTGGTGTTTCTTGTAAAATTCTATATTCTGTATGGAATCTTAACTGTTTCTTTACAAATCCTGCTTCATTTGTGTACATAACAATAATTCCATCTCGTGTAAGAATTTCTCTAGCTTTATCAAAGAATCTAGCGTATAGGAAATCCAAATCTCGTTTTGTTGTTTTTGGTCCTTTTGTTGGCATATTTGTAAAAATTTCATCAAATAAATAATCATGTTTGAAGTCGAAGAAATTTCTATTAATAAAATTAATATCTGCCTTTGCTAAACATGCATTTTCTCTACCATTTTCAATTGCTTTTCCATAAATATCTGTTGCATACATTGCCTTTGTACTAGATACTTTATTTCTTTCTATAAGCATTGTTCCAACACCACAGAAAGGATCCATAACTTGAGCATTATCTTTTAAATATCTTCTTGAAACTTCTGCAACTATTGCCGCCATTGATGGATGAATTGATGTCGAAATACTATTTTTTCTATAATCAAATCTATTATCAACTAAAGTATAGAACTTAAGAGCTGGATAAAATTTACCTTCTGTAGTTTCTACTAGACGAATTTCCACTTCATAATCACTAGCTGAATTCACTAATTGATTTTTTGATAATCTTTCTAATTCTGTGCCAAATTTTCTTGTAAACTGGCTTCTTTCATCAAGATTCATATGGCTCTTTAATTCTATTCTAAAATAATAATCATCTGGACCATCGTGATATTTTTTAATTGCATCATATAAATCTGCTTCCCAAAGTGCTTTTGCTGCTTCTTTTGGATCTGCTGGAAGTAAGTGTTTCAAACCTAGAGGGAAAATAACCTCTTTATATGTTCTAACTTTTAATAGCTCTGGTAAATTAGAAGTCTCAACTAATACGCCAAGTGGATGAAGGCCTACTCTTGACTCCATAACTGTTCTTTTTACTATTCCTCTAACACCACGATTACATGTTAAAACAACTCTAACTTTATCCTGTGGCATTATGAATTTATGGCGTGTAATTCCATCATATCTAATTATGATTTGACGCAATTTTGCTATTTCACTTTCTATATGTTTTACATTTTCTGGTGCAACTTCTTCTTCAAGTCTTGCCTCTAGAATTGTTTTAAGTTCTTCTACTATATCTTCAACTTCTAAGTGGTTAAGTGCTTCTAAATAATGAGCTTTTACAAATAATGTACCTTCGTTTTTATATGCTTCAAAAATAGCATCTTTTGCTGGTTGACATCCCATGTCGCCTAATAATAACGCTACATTTTTTCTACTCTTTGGATCTTCATCACTTAAAAACTGTGTCAAATCAGAAACGTTTTCTACCATTTCGATGAACTTTTGTTTATTATCCTCATCTTTTATAATTTTTCTCAATTCACTAAGATTTGCTCTTACATTTTCTTTTTCTAATAACTGTCTATATAATTCTACCAAAATTCTATCGCCGTTGCCGGCTCTCCTTTCTAATGGTGCTAGATTAATCAATTCTAATTATTAAAAATCACAAAAGTCAATTGCCTTGACTGTAATTCTCTCTATATTTATCGGTTCATTTTGACTTAATTTTTATGATAGTTCAAAATGCCTTAGGTCTACAATACTATTTAATCAGCCTTTGAACCTTTTTTATCTATATAATCTAGCATGTCGTCCTTTAATTTTTTCCAAGCATCTTCATGCTCTACATAATATTTTGGGCACAATTTTCCAGTAACATCATAGTGTCTTATGACGTCATCTATGGATAAATCATAACGGCCCATAAGCCATGTTGTAAGTTCTATTAATGATTTTCTTGTTTTATCGTTAAATTTTCCTGTATCATCTGGAATACAGCACTCGATAGATATAGTGTCATAATTTCTCTTATTTGATGCATATGCAATTTCCTTGCATGGAATACATTGCACTATTTCTCCATCTAATCCTATTATAAAATGAGCACTTGCCTTAGTTTTCTTAGAATACTGTAGTCCATTAAAATAATCTCTGTTTTGTTTAGCTGTACTTCCTGGATTAGCAGTGTAATGAATAACAATACCATTTACTTTTTTTAGTTTAATCTGCGGTCTAGAGTATTCGTTAGGTTCAATTAAATCTACTTGAAGTTCTGGTCTTTCGCCATTTTTTTTAGTATCTGTTATTTCATGTCCATATCCAGAATTCTTAACCTTTACTATAATTGCTCCTACAATTATAACAATTAAAATTGCAAAAACAATACCAAACAAAAAACTTTTCATCGGTGTTAAATTTCCAAACCAATTTCTTACCCTATTTTTTTTATCTTTTCCATCCACTTATCATTCCTCTTTTTGTACAACTTTTTAAAATTCAAATCTCACTCACGAGAATTAACTCGGAATCAACTCAGAATCCACCTAAAATTTAGCTTATATATTCAAATTCCTGTGCATCCTCGCAAAACATATATTACATTATTTTTAGACTTATAACGCAATTTGTTCTTTGATTTTTATTCCAGTTGGTGTACCTGCTAAGCCACCTTTACCAGTTTCTTTAATATCATCTGGCATATTTCTTCCAATTGTACGCATTGCATCAAAGACTTCATCTGGTGGAATTTTACTTTGAATTCCAGAAAATGCCATATCAGATGCAGTCATTGCATTTACTGCTCCCATAACATTTCGTTTTACGCAAGGAACTTCTACTAGTCCAGCTACTGGATCACAGGCAAGTCCTAGTACACTTTTCATTGCAAGAGCTGCTGCATGAGCAATCATTGTGCCATCTCCGCCTCGTAAAAAACATAATGCACCTGCTGCCATAGATGAAGCTGATCCAATCTCTGCTTGACATCCCCCTGCTGCACCTGCTAAAAATGCTCTGTTTGCAATAACTTCACCAATTCCAGCTGCAACATACATTGCTTTTGTCATTTCTTCATCTGAATATCCTTTTTCTTCTTGAATTGTTATAAAAACTGCTGGCATGACACCACATGAACCTGCTGTAGGTGCTGCAACAATTCTCTTCATACAAGCATTTGATTCTGCCATTTTAATAGCTCTTTCGATAACTCTTCCAATAAAATCTCCACAAAGCAACTCTCCACGTTCTCGAGCATCATGAATTTTTTTGCCATCGGTTCCTACAAGGCCACTTTGAGAATACAATTTATCGTCATAATTAGCATCTGCTTGCTTCATAACCTTGTACATATTAGCCATTTTTTCAAAAGCTTTTTCTCTAGATATGTCATTTTCCTTGCAATCATCTTCTATAATGCATTCCCAAAACGATATATTCTTTTCTTTTTCTATAGATATAATCTCTTCAAGCGATTCAAACATCTTATTCCTCCAAACTTAAATATGTAACCTTTAAAATTCCGTTCATATGGCACAAAAATTGCAACACATGATCTGGGATTTCCTCATCACACTCTATAACCATTACTGCATTTCCACCGCGTTCTTTTCTGTATAATTGCATAGTTGATAGATTAACCTTTTCATGGGCTAAAAGTGAAGTCACTTCAGCTACATGTCCCGGTTTATCCACATTATGTACAATCAATGTAGGGGCGTCTCCGCAGAAATTAACCATTATTTTATCTAATTCATTTACTTGAATTCTTCCTCCACCTATTGATGAAGCTACTATCTCTAATGGCTTTGCATTATCATTTTCTAATGTGATGCGTACTGTGTTTGGATGAACATCTCCAAGGTCTGCGCCTTGAATTGTAAATTCTACACCTTTTTCCTTTGCAATTTCAAAACTTTTTGGAATATCTTCGTCATCAACTGCCATTCCTAAAAGGCCAGCTACAAGGGCTTTGTCTGTTCCGTGTCCTTTTCCTGTTGCGAGAAAAGATCCAGAGAATTCAATTTTAGCTTTTTGTATCTTATTGCCAAATAGTTTTCTAGAAATCAATCCAATTTTTACTGCTCCAGCTGTGTGGGAGCTAGATGGGCCAACCATTACTGGTCCAACTATATCAAAAATATTCATCAAGAATTCTCCTTATATAAGTCTTACCTTCAATTTTGTCTCAAGTTTTATCTTATCACAGATAAAATTATTTTCATAGCAAAACAACCATTTTCCTAAAAAAAAGGCGCACAAATATTTGTGCGTCTTTGCTTATTTTTTGGCTATTTTATATATTTATCTAATTTTAACTTCTACTATCTTAAATTATTCTGTGATAACCTTTACCCAGCCTTCTGGTCCTTCAATTTTACCTTGTTGAATTCCAGTTAATGTGTCGTAGATTTTTTTCATTTGTGGTCCCATTTCTTCCATTCCACTAGAGAAACAAATTTCTTTGCCGTGGTCATAAATTTTACCAACTGGAGAAATAACTGCTGCTGTTCCACAAAGTCCACATTCTGCAAAGTTTTCTACTTCACTAAATAATACTTCTCTATGTTCTACTTTCATTCCTAAAATATGTTCACATACATACATAATTGAACGACGTGTAATAGATGGTAAAATACTATCTGATTTTGGTGTTACTACTGTACCATCTTTTGTAATAAAAATTATATTTGCTCCGCCAGTTTCTTCAACTTTTGTTCTAGTTGCTGGATCAAGATATAAGTTTTCTGCAAATCCTTCTTCGTGAGCTTTTACAATTGGATATAAACTCATTGCATAATTTAGTCCTGCTTTAATATTACCTGTTCCATGAGGTGCTGCTCTATCAAAATCAGAAACTTTAATAGTAATAGGTTTAGCGCCTCCTTTAAAGTATGGTCCTACAGGTGTTACTAAAATACGGAATTGATATTCATCTGCTGGTTTTACTCCAATAACTTCATTTGTACCAATCATATAAGGTCTGATGTACAATGTAGCTCCTGAACCATATGGTGGAACCCAGGCTTCATTAGCCTTTACAACTTTTTCTACTGCGTCAACAAAACGCTCTACTGGAAAAGCTGGCATTTCAAGTCTTTTTGCTGAATCAACCATACGCTGTGCATTTAAATCTGGTCTAAAACATACAATTTTACCATCTTCTGTTGTATAAGCTTTAAGTCCTTCAAAGCAACATTGCGCATACTGGAAGATACCTGCACATTCATTTAATGTGATATTTGGATCTGAAATAATTGCTCCTTCGTCCCATTTCCCATTTTTATAATTAGATACATATCTATAATCTGTTACCATGTATCCAAATCCAAGATTTTGCCAATCAAGATTCTTTTTTTCCATAATTTCATCCTCCATTTTAGTTCAATTTAAATTAATTCTATTACTTTATTTTATGTTTGTCTATACCTTTAAAAACATTTTGTTATAGTAAGAATTTATACTTTTTATAACTTGATTTAATATTTATCATAACTAAAATGCCTAGTGTTTTTTCATTATTTTTTCTATTTCTCCAATAAAATACAAAGAGCCAAAAGCTATTGTTTTTTGGGTTTTATCTTCATTGGTATTGCTAGTTAAAAACTTGTTTATTTCTTTTTCTATATCTTCACAGCTTCTAGCTATGCACCCATGACTACTTATGTAATTACGTAAATTTTCCCCCTGCAATGCTCTTGTACTTTCTGGTGTAAAAGTTGTAAAATCCACAGCTAAAGGTATAAGCATATCAACCATTTTTTCGTAGTCTTTGTCAGCTAATACTCCCATAATAAAATGGAATTTTTCTCCTGGATATAGTGATGCTAGACTATCTCTTAGGGCCCTTACACCATGACCATTATGTGCTCCATCCACCATTAAAAATGGAGTTTCATTTAATATCTGCATACGTCCTGGCCATGTTGTTTGCTGAACACCTTTTTCTATAAATTTTTCTATTTCATTAGTTTCATAACCTAAATCAGATAAAAGTTCTTGGCATGTCACTGCTGCTGTTGCTAAGTTTTCCAGTTGATACTCACCTAATAATTTTCTTTTTAAATGACGAATTTTTTCTTTTTCTTCAATTGTAACCTCTCTATATTTTTTAACTTCATTAACAGGATTGTTCACTGTAAACTCTATAACTTCTTTTGCTTCTGGTTCTTGAATCTGACTTACTACTTTTGAATTTGCCTTGATGATTCCACATTTAGATGTTGCTATTTCCTTTAAGGTATTTCCTAAAATCTGCATATGGTCAAACCCAATTTTTGTTAGGACTGCAACTTCTGGTGTTCCTAGGGCTGTTGTTGAATCGTGGTCTCCTCCTAATCCTGTTTCTATTACTGCAAATTTAACATTTTTTTCTTTAAAATAAAGCACAGCCATCGCTAAGCAGTAATCAAACATTGTTAGGTTAACACCAAAATCTATAGACAACAAATAATTGCCTAATCGCTTCACATCATCCTTTGAAATTTGCTCATCACCAATTCGTATTCTCTCTTCAAAATCAATTAGGTGTGGTGATGTAAAAAGCCCTATTTTTTCTCCTGTCTGTTCCATTATTTTTGTTATTGCAGAAGCTGTAGAACCTTTGCCATTTGTTCCTGCTATTTGGACAAATTTAAAAGTTTTTTCAGGATGCCCTAGTTTTTCTAAAACTATTTTTGTTATATCATAACCGTACAAATTTCCAAATCTTCTACTATTTTCTATCTTATCTAACACTTTTTCATATGAAAGTGTTTGCATTTCTTTCAAATTTTCAACTAATTTTTCCATTAATATGCCTGCCTTTTCGTTAAATCTATCGTTTTATGCCACAAAAAAAGCCAAAGAAAAACTCTTTGGCTTTTTAATTACTTATTTGTTAAAATTTCTACGCCTTTAAAATACTTGATAATGGCTCTACCTACTATCTTATTTTTTCTAACGTAGCAAAACTTTTCTGCTTCATCTGAATCTGAGGCTTTACCTGCTTCAATAGCACATCTAGCCCATTCTCTAGCATCACTAGAATCATTTCTATTATCACCTAACATTAGGTATGAATTTTCTGGGACTTCAAAAGTGTATCCATCATTTTCTCTTACCCACTGTTCTTTTAAATAATCTTCGTCTAATGGCTTCTTTGAATTATTAATATATATTTTACCATCTGTTATCTTAACTGTATCCCCTGGTAAACCAATTACCCTTTTGATGTAGAGTTGTTTTTCATCTACTGGATACTTAAAAATAACAATATCTCCACGTTTTGGATCACTAAATGCATATGACCATCTAAAACCTATAAGTCTATCGCCTGTCATAATTGTGTTTTCCATAGAACCTGAAGGAATGGTTGCATTAATAATTACAAATTTATTTATAAGCAAAGCAATTACAATAATAACTGCTAATGTTTTAATCCATGACCATAATTCTTTTAAAATCCTAGTGTTTTTTGATTCACTATTTGCTAAATCTGCCCCTTGTTCTAGTGCGTCACTTTTTGTCTCTTCCTGCGCATTCATAATATCGTAGTACTCCTTTCGCCTTTTTACACCTAACTAATAGTGTAAAACATCTTAGGCTAAAAAGCAAACGATTATTATACCTTGCTTGAATCTCTTTCTATAATAGAATAACCCATTTTTATTTCTTTTACGTTGTCAATATTTGAGTCATTTTTCTTTAAAAAACTAAGCATTTGCTGTGCAGCTTTTACACCACTTTCTTCATAGTAATAGTGCACTGTTGTAAGTTCTGGAGTTACAACATTTGAAAATGATGAATCACCATGTCCTGTTACTATTATGTCTGTTGGAATCTCTTTACCTATAGATTTCAAATATTTGTAAACACCAATAGCTATTGTGTCTGTAGCACATACAATTGCATCTGTTTGTGGATCAATAGATAGGACCTCTTTTGCCCCTTCAAATCCTGACTGACTATTGAATTCCCCCTCAAAGTAAGTAGTCTTAATTGTTTTTTTAATTTCTTCGTCTACTTCTTCAATTGCATTAACAAAGCCGTCATAACGCATTTGACCTGCGGCAATATCCTTTTTAGTTACACCTATATATGCAATATGTCGACGTCCTTTTGATATAACTAATTTAGCCATATCATGCATTGCATTGTAGTCATCATGATAAATACTGCAATTGCCTTTAAAATTCTGACCTACAATTACAACTGGAACATCCATTTTTTTAAGCACACTATGATGCTTTGGAGTATCTATTGTAGCAATAAAAATTACTCCATCTACTTGACTTGATCTAAAAGATTTTAAATACTCAATTTCTTTATTTACATCATTTTGCGTATCTGCCAAAATGCATTTATAGCCTGTCTCATTCAACACACTAAGTATTCCATTTATTTCATGTCCTAGTGAATACGATGCAAGTTTTGGCATGACAATTCCGATCATTTTAGTTTTTTTCGTTCTTAGAGTCTGAGCTTGAAGAAGTGGCTTATATCCTGTTTCTTCTACGACTTTTTGGATAGCCATTCTTTTTTCTTCTGATAAATATCCGTCGTTAAAATAACGCGAAACCGCAGCTCTTGAAACACCCGCTAATGATGCGATTTCTCTAATATTCATTTTTTTACCTCATTTCTACCTTCATATTACCTGTTTGATTAAACAAAAAATCGGATGATGCCCAACCACCATCCGATTTTAAGCTCTTTTAATAGTATATATTCTTACGAATTATTTTACAACTAAAACTTCATCTCCAAGAGATACATTTCCGTTTGCTTTAACTTCAAATTTTTCGTATTCTGAACTATTTGTAACTAAAACAGCTACTGTTGTGTCAAATCCTGCTGCTTTAATTTTGTCAATGCTAAAGTCGATTAATTTCTGTCCTTTTTTAACTGTTTGTCCTTCTGAAACAAGTGCTTTAAATCCATCACCGTTCATTTGAACTGTATCAACACCAACGTGAATTAATAATTCCATTCCTTTTGGTCCTGAAATACCAACCGCATGTTGTGTTTCTGTTACTGAAGAGATAACACCATCGAATGGAGCAACTACTTCACCTTTTGTTGGAACGATTCCAACACCTTCGCCTAAGATTCCTGCTGCAAATGTTGCATCTGGAATATCTTTATAACTTACTACGTTACCTTCTACTGGAGCAAATAATGATGCTTCAGCATCTGCTGGTAAATCGTCAAGTTCAATTGGTTTCTTTTCTTCTGCTTCGTCTTTCCAAACTAAGTTTGTTAATACGAATGATACACCACCTGCAATAAGTAACATTATTGTGTAAAATGGAATATTGTTAATTGTTAAGTATCCTGGGATACCTGTTACACCATAAGCCTTAGCTCCAAGATGTACGATTGAACCAAATGCTGCACCACAAGCGCCACCGATCATAGCACATACGAATGGTTTCATAAGTCTTAAGTTAACACCGAAAATAGCTGGCTCTGTAATACCTAATGAAGCTGATGCTGCTGAAGGAATAGCAACTGTTCTTCTCTTAGCGTTTACTGTTTTGATACCTACTGCAAGACAAGCACCAAACTGTGCGAAGTTTGCAGCTGAAGCGATTGGCATCCAGATGTTTAAGTTGTGGAATTCTTTACTTGCTAACATACCTGCTTCAATTACATTGTACATATGGTGAAGACCCATAACTACTGTTACTGGATAAATTAATCCGATAATAAAAGCTCCTATACCAAAAGGAATCTGAACAATTTTCTGTACACCTTCTAATAAATATGTCTCTGCTGTTGAGAATACTGGTCCAATAACCATGAAAGTAATCATTGCTGTTAAAAATGTTGTAATAAGAGGTACTAAGAATAAATCAAGCATCTCTGGTACAATCTTATGTAATCGCTTCTCAATTAAGCACATAAGCCATACTGCAATAACTACTGGAATAACATGACCTTGGTAACCTAATTGGTTAATCTGTCCAAATGTATATTTACCAAATTTAAATGCGTGTCCAAATAAGTACCATACTTTATATCCGTCAGCTGCGTTCCAACCGTTTGTAAGGTTAGAGTGAATCATTAATAATCCCATTACAGCTCCAAGGAAGATGTTTCCACCGAATACTCTAGCTGCTGAAATAGCAATGATAACTGGCAAATAAGCAAAAGCTGTGTTTGCAATCATATCAAGGAATTGATACCAATCTGTGTGTGCAAATCCTAATGCTTCGATCTTACCTAATGCTTCTACGATACCCATTAAAAGACCTGAAGCTACGATTGCTGGTAAGATTGGTACGAATACATCACCAAGTGTCTTAATCATTCTCTTAAATACGTTTTGTTTTGCGGCTGCTGCTGCTTTAACGTCATCTTTTGAAGCTGCTGTTAAACCACTAACTTTTAAGAATTCATCGTATACTTTATTAACTGTACCTGTACCGATGATAATCTGTAATTGTCCGTTGCTTTCGAAAACACCTTTAACTCCATCAATGTTCTCTAAAACATCCATCTTTACGTTACTGTTATCTACAGTAACAAGTCTTAATCTTGTTGCGCAGTGTGCTGCACTAACTAAATTGGATTTTCCGCCTACTGCATCGTATATCTCACGAGCACATTTTCCATAATCCATACTTCCCAACCTCCTTGGTTATTTTTATAATTTCTTTATTATACTTCTTATTAATACAATTTGTGAAACCGTTCACATTTCGTAATCTTATTATAACATTTCTACGTTTTGTGTAAATTGACATATGTCCCAATAATTAAGTCGTGTTTTTGTGCATTTTTCTGAAAACGATTGCACATAATTAATTCACATCAAAAATATTGGATATCAATTACCCGTTTTCAATAGATTGTTTCGGACAATTTTTCATTTTTCATGATACTTATTGTCTTTTTGTAGAATTTTCTCTTAGTGGGATTCATTTTCTTTTAGAACGAGTTTTCGAAAACATTTAATTATTTTAACGATTTCCAAAAAATATTTTATGATTTTTAGATTTTTTTTATTGACTTTATTATTTTTTTATGAAATCAAGCACATGTTTTATATTTTTTTATAGTTTCATGTGACTAATCTCACAAAAAGTCCCTTCTAGTTTCTTTACATTTTCACTAGAAGGGATTTCTTTTTTTCTATAAAATTATAAATTTGTGCTATATGTTTATTTCTATAATTTCGAAACGATTTATTTTAAATTTGTGTCAAGTTTTCTATGTTTGCGTTTTGTTACTATTTGCGTGTTAAATTTCTTTTAATGTTTGGTTAATGTTGTGTTATATTATGTGTATTATGTGTATTGTGTTGTATTGTGTTATATTGTATGTTTTATTATAAATGTTATATGCTAGTTCTATCCAGCAACAACAATACCACCATCATTAGCGTACATAGTTGATACACCTGCTGTTTCAACTACAATAATCTTTTTAAAGTTTGCACGGCTTTCTAATAATCCTTTTACATATTCTGCTCTGCCTGGGCAATTACAATGTGAAATGGCCATTATACGCTCTTCTGGATTAGTTGCGTTCTCAATAATGAAATCAACCATCTTAGCTAAAGCTTTTTTCATACCTCTAGCTTGACCTAATTGCTGAATTGAACCTTCATCTGTTGATCCCATTACAGGTTTAATATTTAATGTATTAGCAATGAATGCTTTAACATTGCTAAGTCTTCCTGCTTTTCTAAGAGTCTCTAAAGTCTCAAGTACAAAATATGTATCTATTAAATCAGTATACTCTTCGATTTTCTTTGTAATTTCTTCAAAAGGCATTCCTGCCTCTTCAAACTCTTGAACTTTCATTCCAATAACAGTCTGTCCTATAGAAGCTGAACGAGAATTGATAACATAAATATTTTTATCTGTACCATGTTCATCTTCGTAAATATTCTTAGCTAAAACCGCACTGTTATATGAGCCTGATAATTTATCAGATAATGTAATAACAAAAATATCATCATAGTCGCCTTCAAATTCTTGCATAAATCTCTCTGGTGAAGGGCATGCAGATTTTGGACCTACAGGACTTTCTTTTACTCTCTTAATGAAATCAAGCTGGTCGAAAGTCTCATCATCTACTATGTGATATCCATTAACTTCTAACTCAAGTGGTACATTAACGAAATGTCCATCCTTTTTAAGTTCTTCTGTTAATTCTCCGCAACTATCTATTATAATTTTATACATTCTTAACGTCTCCTTTTCAAATATATTTGTAAAACTTGTTTTGGTAATCCTTACGAAATATATTGTTATTCGGTTCTATTTGATGTAGTTTTTAATACTACATCTCTTTTATCTTGATTATAATACCATGTTTTGAGATATTTGAAAAGACTTTCACATAATTTTTAAATTTTAATTTTCTTCAAAGAAGGCTTTTACGCATTTATATAACGCTTCTTGATCTTTTGTACCCATTAATTCCCTTGCTGAATGCATTGCAAGTAATGGAATTCCAATATCAACTGTTTTAATTGGTAATAATGTAGATGCAATTGATCCTAATGTTCCTCCACCTCTTACATCAGAACGGTTTACGAATCTTTGATATGGAATATTGTTTTTATCACAAATTTGACAAAGAATTGCTACTGCTTGAGAATCTGTTGCATATGACTGTGCACATGCTTCTTTAATGCAGAGTCCTTCTCCTAAAACAGGATGATTTGTTATATCCATTTTTTCTGCCTTATTTGGATGTAATCCATGGGCAACATCTACAGATAAAAGCATTGCATTATAAAGTACTTCCTCTACTTTTTCGTCATCTGATCCTAAATTCTTTAAAATTCTTTTTAACATATCATGGAGCAAAATTGATCCTGCACCCTGCTTTGTGCTACTTCCTATTTCTTCATGATCAAATAAAGCAATTAGATTAATTCCAGACTGTCTTTTTTCGTCAATTATTGCCTCTACAAGAGCTGATGATGATGTGAGGTTATCAAGTCTAGGTGATGAAATCATTGTACCGTTTACGCCTATTACAGCAGGTTCTTCAGTACAAAATACACTTAATTCAAAATCTAATATATCTTCTTTTGCTACATTTAATTCTTTTGCCAAAAAGTCTACAAAGTAATCACTAGTTTGTTGTTCTTTTGGTAAAACATCAACTATTGGCATCATATCAATTTGTTTATTAAGTTCTACACCTGAATTAACATTTCTATTCATGTGAATTGCTAAATTTGGAATAGTAAGAAGTGGATTTTCTCCTCTATAGTAAACCATCTTAGGTTTGAAAACATTTTCGCTTTTAAGAGCCACTCTACCAGCTACTGAAAGTGGTCTATCAAGCCATGTATTTAAAATTGCGCCACCATAAACTTCTACATTTATCTGACTATACTGTTCCTTTTTAAAATCTGGATTTGGTTTGATTCTTAGACATGGATAATCTGTATGTGCTGCTGCTATACGAAGCATGTCATCTTTTTTATAATCTTTTCCTATTGTAAATGCAAAAATTGTACTTCCGTGATGTGATAAATAGTATTTTCCGCCTTTTTCTAATTTCCAATCTTCATCATATCTTAACTCTTTAAAATCTGCTTTTTTTAAACTAGCTTTAGCATTGTTGACTGTTCCATAAGGTGAAACACCCTCTTTCAACATACTAAATAAACTTTCTATTTGTTTTTCCATATTTTTTCTCCTACTCGAAATTATTATGATTTATTATCATGGTTTATTCTACACCAACAATATTATTTATGATATAATTTTCTAGAAAATTAATAAAGAAAGAGGATTATTATGATAGCACTTCAAATTACTAACATAAAAGATTTTATGAGCAAATTGCTTTTAAGTCCTACGTTTGACCATTTTCTTTTACAAGAAGCTACTATTGTTAATGGCGCTTCATATGTCATTGATGGTCATTTTAATAAAAAATTATATAATTCAGAAGAAGCAGAAAGTTTTGATATAGGTGATTTAGACTTCTTTCCATATGAAAAATTACGTGGAAATTGTTTACAATTAGTTAAAGGAAAACATACCCCTGGATATTTTAAGTTTGTTTTTCTTTTATCTCCACAAAATCTTGAAAATACTCTTAAAGCGTTACAAAGCTCTTATTCAACTTCAGATATTTCAGGTATGTTTTTAAATATTAAATTTCAAGAAGGCTCACTTATTATTACAACTGGCATCTCTTACACTTCTTTTAATCTCGATAAAACTCTCGACCATAAATGGGATCGTCTAACTAAAGTATTTTTAACAAAAAACAGTATTGAATTCGAAGAAATCTAAATATTAATTGCCACTCTGTCCATTTTTTTGAAAAATATTTCCTGGAGTGGCAAATTGTGATTTTTTTATAAACTTTTTAGAAAATTTCAATAGGTAAAATGTACAAATATTTCTACACAATTTAGCAAATATTAATAAATTTTGGGAATTGTTGTTTTTTTCGCAATTTTATCTTTACTTTTGTAAACAGTTATGATATTCTAACATCAGTTGTGAAGGCAACATATATATATTGGAGGTATTATAAGATGAACAAAGGTACAGTTAAATGGTTTAACAATCAGAAGGGATACGGATTTATTACAGCTGAGGATGGACACGATGTATTCGTACATTACTCAGGACTCAATATGGAAGGATTTAAATCCCTTGAAGAAGGAGCTTCTGTAGAATTCGAAATCGCTGATGGTGCAAAAGGACCACAAGCTACCAATGTAACAGTAGTAAGATAATCGTTTTTACTACTTAACGCTAATCAATAGTTTTTTGTACCTATTCTTTTTACATAAATATGATGAATATGAATTTGTTGGGGAATATGATATGAGGACGTGATTAAGAAGGGGGTAAGAGGATTTGCAAGAATTTGATTTCTTTGCAAATCCTCTTACTTTTTATATTAAAAAAAATGGATGGCTCTGTTAACTACAGTAAGCCATCCATTTTATTATATTGTATTTACTATTATATTTGTTTTTATACTACTCTCTATGCATTGAGAAAGAATCCATTGCATAATTTTTCAAGTTATCGTTAATCTTTCTATCATCTGCTTTAGCTAATAGATTTTCCCTTTGCTTTCTAGTCTTAAGTTGATCTGCAAATGAACTTGGTCCGCCTACGCAGCCTCCATCGCATACCATTCCTTCGATAAAGTCTTCAGGTAATCTTCCTACTTTCATAAGAAGAAGAGCTTTCTTACATTCTGCTGCACCATTAGCTTTACATACTTTTGCGTCGATTTCATCTTCACATTCTTTTAAGCTTTCTAATACTGCTGCTGTAACTCCACCTGAATTTGCAAAACGTTTACCATAGATTGATGATTCTTGGTATGAAGTATCATCTTCTTCTAATGCTACACCTTTAGCTTTCATAATTGCTCTTATCTCAGAGTATGTCATTGCGTAATCTGCATTATTTTCAATGCCATGTTCCCCTGCTTCTGATTTTTTAGCAATACAAGGTCCAATAAATACTGTTACACAATCTGGATCTTTTGCCTTGAGCATTCTTGAAACTGCAGCCATTGGTGAAACTGTTGTTGATATGGCATCTGCTAACTGTGGATAATGCTTTCTTACCATATTAACAAAGGCTGGACAACATGATGTAACTTTCTTTTGTCCATTTCTATATGCTTCGGCCCATTCTTGTGCTTCGTAGGCTGCTGTCATATCTCCACCTAAACCTACTTCAACAAAATCATCAAAGCCGACTTCTTTCATTGCTTTTTTCCAGCTATTCATAGTAATCTTTTCCCCAAATTGACCTTCTGTAGCTGGCGCTGCCATAGCGTATACTTTTTTGTTTGGATTTTTGATTGCCTCAATTACTTGTACAATTGATGTTTTAGAACCAATTGCTCCGAAAGGACAACTGTGAATACATTTACCACAGCGGATACATTTTTCTTCATCAATTACTGAAATACCATTCTCATCATAAGTAATTGCATCAACTGGACAACTAAATTTACAAGGTCTTTTTAAATGTGCAATTGCATTATAAGGACATGCTTTAGCACACATTCCACACTCTTTACATTTGGTAGGATCAATGTGTGATCTATTAGGTCCTATTTCTATTGCTCCAAATTTACATGCATTTATACATGCCTTTCCTAAACAATTCTGGCAGTTATCAGTTACTGTGTAACTTGATATTGGACAGTCCTCGCAAGCTGCATGAATTACTTGGATAATATTTCCATCATCTTCAACACCTGCTGACTTTCCCTCTGCAAGACGCACACGTTGTCTAATAATCTCCCTTTCCTTATAGATACAACAACGAAACTGTGCTTGTGGTCCTGGAATCAAATCAAATGGAATTTGATCCCTAAATTCCTCCAAATCTCCCTTGAATGCATGTTTTGCAACTTCAAGTAAGACCGCATGTTTAATTTTAATTACGTTTTCATCTGCGTACATATTTTCTCCCTCGTGTTTGTTAAAAATTTCACCATATCATAATTTATTGTACACCATAAATTAACTTTTTTCTAGTATTGTATGCATATAAAAACAATATAAAGCATATATTTTATGGGCACATTAACCAACTTCGTTCTCTTTTTATATTTTTTTCGGCATTCACCTTTGTGTATTTAACACAAAAAGCACATTGATTAGTACTATTTCTTCATCAATGTGCTTTTCTGTATGTTTTTTGATTATTTTTATTATTTTTTTACTATTTTGACTACTTTTATTTGATATTTAAAAGTTATTTTATTCTCTGCGAAGTGCATCAATTGGATCTAAATTTGCAGCTTTATAGGATGGCAATAATCCAAATACAATTCCTATAACCATGGAAAATAACACTGCAAAAACAGCTGCTGGTATACTTATTGCCACTGGTATTCCATTAAATTTTGAGATTCCCTCTGCTAGTGCAATTCCAACTATAACACCTATTATTCCACCTAAACTAGTTAGCACAACTGATTCTGTTAAAAATTGTGCCAAAATAACACCTTTTCTTGCTCCAATAGCCTTTTTTAATCCTATTTCACTTGTTCTTTCTGTGACAGATACAAGCATAATATTCATAACACCAATTCCACCTACTAATAACGAAATACCTGCTATACATATTAACATCATATTAGTTGATTGGCTTAACTGCTGGATTTGCTTTGCTTGTTCTAATAAATTTTCTGACTTATATTTTATTGTTGAATCACTTGCCATAATATTAGAATTTAATACCTCAGCTGCTTCTTTACCTGTCTTAGCAATTTTAGAAGTTGATGTAACTTTTATTAAAAGTTGTTGTGGCTCATCATATTGATAAATTATAGGCCAAGTTGCATCTGATACAAACACCTTTCCACTTTTTTCCTGGGAATATGTATAGTAGTCATCCATTGTATTAATTGTTGGTTGAAAAGAATCTTTTTCTGTAACAATTCCAACTATTTTATAAGGTTGTTTTTTTACCTCTATAGTTTTACCTACTGCATTTTCTCCTTGAAAAAGAGTTTTAGCTGCATCCTCGTCAATGACTGCAACTTTGTTGTAGTGTTCAAAATCCTTTTGCGTAAAACCTCGTCCCTTTTTTATAACCATATTACAGGTTTTAAAATAGTCCTTTGAAACGCCATATATTACTCCACCATCTAATGTATTTGACTTATAGAAAATTCCACCATAATCTTGTCTTTTCTTATATACAGATGCACTTTTCACATCTTCCATACTAGATATTTCATCTAGCACCTGGTCTGATATCTCAGGAATTCCACTAGGTACTGGATTATAGGAAAAATCCATTGGTTCATCACCTTTATACAGTTCTAGTATTACATTATTGCTTCCTGAACCGATTATATTTTTTTCGATTTGTTTGTTTGTACCAGTAATTGTTGAAACTATTGCAATAATTGCTGCTATACCTATGATAATGCCGAGCATTGTCAAAAACGAACGCATCTTGTGAGATATTATTCCTACAAATGATAGTCTTATATTTTCTAACAAATTTGCTGCCTCCTATTTTATCCTTCTGTTTTTTTCGTTTTAATGCCTTCTTTGGCCTTTTTACCATAAGGAAAAGCTACGTAATCTTGCTTTGTAAGTCCAGACTTTATCTCTGTTCCCATTCCCATAGAAATTTTTCCAATTTTTACATATTGCTTTTTTAATCTACCGTTTTTACTAACATAAACATAAAATTTAGATCCTTCATTTCTTATATAGGCTTGATCTATATAAAAACTTTCATTTTCTATGTCAGAGCTAGATTCCATGGAAATATTTAGCATATCTCCTGCTTTTAAGTTCTTTGGTTTTTTTATATATGCTTTAAATCTATACAATGAAACATTAGGATTTCCATTTCCATCTCCATAACCATCTGATGATGTTTCTGGGTAAGAAGAAATTTCTGTAATCTTAGCTTCATATATTTCCCCTGAGTTTTCCTCTTGAGATACAATTACATTTTGACCAACTTTTATATTTTTTAAATTTAATTCACTTATCTCTCCTGCAACATATACACCTTTTTCACCTGATAAAACAAGGAAGTCCTCTCCGTCCTTTGATGGATTATTAACATCTCCTACCTGCTTTACAACACCATCAAACTTCGCTAATACAGTACCATCTGTAATTTCTTCCTGAAGCTCTTTTAGTTTAAGATCTGACTTTCTTTTGTCAATTTCTATTTCTTTTAATTCTTGTTCACAATCTAAAATAGCTTTTCTTAATTCTTGTGCAGTATATCCGTCAGATTCAGATTCATTTTCTTCGTTTTCTAATCCTTCTTGTACATCTTGCTCTGCCTGTTCTTCATGAATTCTAGGCATTACTTGATTATTTTCCATTGGATTTTCTGAATCTATAGAGTTTTTATCATCTTCAGCGTCTTGACTATTAGCATCATCCACATCTATGTCGTCAGGACTATCTGCTTCACTAGCATCATCTGTATTACTAGTATCATCTTCACTTTCAACTATTCTACTACTACTTGTTTTGCTAGCCACATATGCATTAGATGCGTTTTTAGTAGGGTTTTCATTATAATTTTCATGGGCTATATAGTTAATTGTAACTGGTTTAGTGTTTTTTAATTTTTCTAATTTATTCTGAGCTATTGCATATTTATCATCTAAATTGCTTCTAACAAGTTTTTCACGTTCTAGAGAAATTTCAACACTTTTCACATCAAAAGTAAGTAACTTATCGCCTGCTTTAACCTTTTGTCCTTTTTCAACAAAAACTTGTGTAATAACTTTATCCTCGTCTACTTTAACAACTTGGGATGATTCTGAAGTTACTGTTCCTGTGCTATCCATCACACCCATTTCGCCGTCTGTCATACTTATATTTTCAACTGGCACTACCTCAACTTTTGAATTTTTTTCGTGAAGGAAAGCTAAAATGGTCACCAAAACACCAAATACTATGACTACTATTCCAATTATTAGAAAAAGTTTTATTTTTTTCTTTTTTCTACTCTGCATTTGCCATAGCCTCCTCTTCACTAGTATAAATTTTTCCATCTACAATATATAAAATTCTTTTTGCATGATTAGCGACTTTTTTGTCATGGGTTATCATCACTATAGTAACGCCCTCTTCGTTAAGCTTTTGAAATAATTCCATAACCTGTTTTCCTGATTTTGAATCAAGAGCACCTGTTGGTTCATCTGCTAGTAAAATTTTGGGATTATTGACTATAGCCCTTGCAATTGCAACTCTTTGCTTTTGTCCACCTGACAATTGAGTTGGCTTAAAATAACACCTCTCTCCTAATCCTACTTTTTCTAATACCTTAATGGCTCTACGCTTTCTTTCCTGTCTATCAACCTTTGCATATATCAGTGGAAGAGAAACATTTTCCACTGCCGTCTCCCTTGGCATTAACTGAAATTGCTGAAAAACAAATCCTATAGAATTAAGCCTCACATCTGATAATGCTCTATCCTTTAAATTCAATACATCTTTATTATCCAACGTATATGTTCCTTTTGTGGGATGGTCTAAACATCCTACAATATTCATAAGTGTAGACTTTCCTGAACCTGATGGCCCCATAATTGCTACATACTCGCCCTCTTCAACCTGAAGTGAAACATCCTTTAACACCGGAACTACAAGTTGTTTATCACCATAATAATCTTTATATATGTGCTGTAAATCAAGTAACATAATGAATTCCTCCAATCTAATTAGATGCACTTTCATCTGTTTTAGTTATAGATGCGCCTTCATGTAAATCACCTGAATCCCACACTATATAATCATTTTTTGATAAACCGGACTTAATTTGATATTTTCCTGTATTATCATCTATTTTTCCAATTTTTACTTTTCTTTTTTCTAATTTATTTTTACTATTTGCTACCCAAATATATGTATCATTATCTTCTACAACATAGCTGGCATCTAACCATATTCCATCAGATTCCTTAACACTCTCTGGATTTGTATCTATAAAAACATGTTGTCCTAACAATAAATTAGTTGAGTCTTCTAGTTCCACATAAAATGGATACTTTGTAGATGATTCTCCGCTTTCTTCTCCCTCACCTTCCATGTCTGAAGAAGATTCTTTTTTTACATTTTCTGTATCAATACTTGAAATTTTTCCTTTCCAAGTTTTTGTTTCATCAATTCTAGATCTAACTACAACCTTTTGACCTTTTTTAATGTTACCAACTGTTTCTTCCTCTATCTGACCTTTTACTTTATATTTGTCATTTTGTAAAATCACCATATATGCAGATGAATCCTGTTCTTCATCTGCAGAACTATTGTTAATGGTTTTAACAATTCCTACAATATTACTTTTGACAATTCCACCATCAACAGCTTTTTGATTTTTTTCTATTTCAGCCTTTTTAGACTCTTTATTGTACTCTGCTTCTTTTATTTGTCCTTGGATTTCTTGAATTTGAGATGTGTATTCTAACTTTTGATCATCTGAAGCTTCACCTCTTTGTGCTTCTAAATCCTTGATTTGACTATTATAACCGCTTATTTCATTGTCGCTGCTTTCCAAATCAAGTTGAGCTTCAGCAATTGCATTTTCCGCTTCAGATGTGTCATATGAAAATAAAGGAGTTCCTTCTTTAACTGTATCTCCTTCTTTTACGTAAACTTCCTTTATTTCTTTAGATGAGTCTTTTTTTATTTCCTGACTTGTTTCTGCTTCTACGACACCAGAATAGCTATTGTTACTTCCAGTTTCTTGTTTTAAAATATCCGAAACCTTCTCTGCGTAGACTTCTTCTTTACCACTTTTTCCTTTTTCTCCCGATTTTACTACTATAAAAGCTATAATTGCGAAAATCAAAATTACTACAGCAACTATTATAAAAATAGCTTTCTTAGATTTTTTACCACTAACCTTCATTAGTTTACTCCTCTTCTTTCTAGTTATTAAATTATCCTCATGTAGTTATTGAGTTGTTCTCTAATGAATATTTTATCATAACAATTGCTATATCTAACTAACTATTTTCTTAAGATTTGTTAAGAATTCCTTTATTTAATTATAAAATTTATGATTCTTCGTAACTTGAATATTTTATCTTTTTATAAATTCCTGGCATTTTTACTAGATGTATTGTCTCCATTGTTGCACTCATTTTGTCTGCCATACAAACTATCCAAGCCTCTTTACTTTTAGGTGGGACTATTGTAAGTGGAAACATGTGATGCTTTATAATATCTTCCTCCATCTTTGAGATATTTGCATCTCTTTTTGCATTTTCACAAGCTTTTTTAGGATGTGAAAAACCATGAAGTCTGTGAGATGGATCATTATCGTGCCAGTCATATAAAAAATAATCATGTAATAATGCTCCACGCAACATTTTTTCATAATCCACATCTAATTTTAATGTATATGCCAACTTAGCACTTTTTTCCATTACCATTATGCAATGTTCATAAACTGATATATCTCCATGCTGAATAAATTCACGAGTTTTCAAAAACTGTGTATTTGCATTTAAATCCATAGCTACTTCACACATTAACTCTTCTATTTGTTGCCATGTGACTTCTTTTTCCATTTGTTAACCTCTTTTAATTCCTAATTAGTTTATTTTTCAATCATCCATTCTATTATAAAACACCTATCATTTTTTTCAATTAAATTTGTGTAAATAATTATGTATATTCTGTGTTGAAATGAAAAATAAAAATAAAATCCACATCTAGGCTACTCAGTTTTTAGAGTTTAACTGGTGTTTCCTAAATGTGGATTTATATAATTATAAATAGTTTCTAATTAAATACGCTATTATTTAGTTTTTTTTCTGTTTCAACTTAATAGTATCTCAATTTTATAAGAAGATATATTTAAGTACGAATAATACAGAAAGAACATACATAAGTGGTGTAATCTTTTTGAATTTTCCTGCTATTACGTTAATTACAACATAAGATACGATACCAAATGCGATACCTTCTGAAATGCTATATGTAAGTGGCATTACAACAATTGCAAGATATGCTGGGAATGCCTCTGTAAGATCTCTAAAATCAATATCTACTACTGATGTAATCATTAAGAATCCTACATAAATAAGTGCTGGTGCAATAGCAAATTTAGGAATTGTAACAAAAATTGGTGATAAAAAGATTGATAATAAGAATAATAATCCTGTTACCACTGATGCAAGACCTGTTCTAGCACCTTCTGCTACACCGGCTGTACTTTCAACGAATGTAGTTGTTGTTGATGTACCTAAAACTGCACCTGCTGTTGTTGCTACAGCATCAGCAAGTAATGCGTTTTTGATGTTTGGAAGTTTTCCTTCTTCATCTAATAAATCTGCTTTTGTAGCTACACCTACTAATGTTCCAAGTGTATCAAAAATATCTACAAATAAGAATGCAAAAATAATTACTACAAAATCTAAAATTTTAACATCATGAATTCCATTGAAACACTGTCCAAATGTTTTTGTAATTGCTGTTAAATCAAATGATGACCATGTTGGAATTAATGAATTAAATCCGCCTTTAACATCTACTTGATAAATTCCTGCTACTTGGCAAATAATTCCAAGAATCCATGTTGAAATAATACTAATTAATAAAGCACCTTTGACATTTTTAGAATTTAAAGTAGCTACAATTAAAATACCAATTACTGCAAGAAGTGCTGAAATACCTACTGTATGAAAATTCTGTCTAAAATCTACAAGTGTTACAAGTGTTGACTGATCTGCTATAACAATTTTTGCATCTTGAAATCCAATAAATGCTACGAATAAACCAATACCTACTGAAACACCTTTTTTAAGTGTTGTTGGAATTGCATTAAAAATTGCTTCACGAACATTTGTAAGTGATAATAAAATAAAGATAATTCCTTCTGCAAATACAGCTAAAAGTGCTACATGCCAAGTATATCCCATCTGACCACATACTGTATAAGCAAAATATGCGTTAAGACCTAAACCTGGAGCTAATGCAAATGGGTAATTTGCAAGTAAAGCCATTGCAAGTGTACCAATAAATGCTGCAATTGCTGTAGCCATAAGAACGGCGTTTTTATCCATTCCTGAAGCTGATAAAATTGATGGGTTGAGGGCTAAAATGTAAGCCATTGTCATAAAGGTTGTGATTCCACCGACAACTTCTCTTCTAACTGTTGTACGGTTTTCCTTTAAATGAAAAATCTTTTCTAACATCGTGTTACTCTCCTTGCGACAAGCCTAGGGATGGCTTTGTCTATCCTAATATTTTTTATTTTTAAATAATCCTTGGGGGACTTATTAAAAATCATTAAAATTATTATCTAAAATAACTCGTCTATAACATCTAGCAATTCCTTAAGTGAGTTGATTTTAGGTGTAGGCTGATTCATAGTTCCGAAGCCATATGCTGCATGAATAAATCCATAACCAGCCTTCATTGTAGCTTCATAATCGCCTTGAATATCTCCAACATAAAAAGCTTTATCTAGGTGATTTCTCTCACATAAAAGCTTTATGTTATAATCTTTTTTCTTAAAATTGTTGCCATAGCATTCTATATCTTCAAATAAATCATTAAATTTATAATGTTCTAAAAAGGATTCTATATAACCAGCTTGGCAATTGCTAACTATATATACGTGATATCCTTTTTCTTTTAATCCCTTCATTGTGTCCTCTAAATCTGGATAGAGAACTCCGCCATGTTGAGCTAAATATTCATTTTCTCTTTTTTCGCATAAACTCCTAAGTTTTGCGCGACTTTCATCATCAAGTCCTGGAAAAAGTCGCATTGAAATGACATCCATGGTCAGCCCCATAACTGATTTAATATCAGCTTCTGTTAAATGATCTCTTTTATAACCAATCTCCTCCATAGCTTCGTTCCAAGAAATAGCTACATTTGCTGCACTATCCCAAAGAGTTCCATCCATATCAAAAACAATGCCTTTTTTTATCATATATTATACCTCGTCAATAGCCTTTCCAATGTCGTGACGCATATATTTATTATCAAAGTCTACCCATTCTGTAGCTTCATATGCTTTCTTTCTAGCTTCTTTTAGTGTTGCTCCTGTAGCTGTAACTCCAAGAACTCTACCACCATTTGTCACGATTTTATTATTATCATTAAATTTTGTTCCTGCGTGGAAACAATAGTAATCTTCTTTTCCTTCAAAATTTTCTAGTCCCTTAATTTCAAATCCTTTTTGATATGAAACTGGGTAACCATCTGAAGCAAGCACAACACAAACTGCTGCATTATCTTCAAACTGAAGATCAATTTCATCAAGCTTTCCATCTACACAAGCTTCCATAACATCTATAATGTCATTTTTCATTCTTGGTAAAACTACCTGAGCTTCTGGATCACCAAATCTAGCATTGTACTCTAACACTTTTGGTCCATCCTCTGTAAGCATAAGTCCAAAGAAAATTACACCTTTAAATGGTCTATTTTCTTTTGCCATAGCATCTACTGTTGCTTGATAAATATATTTTTTGCAGAAGTCGTCTACTTCTTTTGTATAAAATGGGCTTGGTGAAAAGTTTCCCATTCCACCAGTATTAAGACCTTTATCTCCATCTTTTGCTCTTTTGTGATCTTGAGCTGAAGACATAATCTTAATTGTTTTTCCATCTACATAAGATAAAACAGATACTTCTCTACCTGTCATAAATTCTTCGATAACAATAGTATTTCCTGCTTCTCCGAATTTCTTATCTTCCATTAAAGTTTTAACTCCGGCTTTTGCTTCTTCTAATGTATTGCAAATCAATACACCTTTTCCAAGAGCAAGACCATCGGCCTTTAAAACTATTGGCATCTTAGCAGTTTCTAAGTACTTAAGAGCATCTTCTTTATTATCAAAGTTCTCATAAGCAGCTGTTGGAATATGATATTTTTTCATCAAATTCTTTGAAAAAGCCTTTGATCCCTCAAGAATCGCTGCATTTTTATTAGGTCCAAATACTTTTAAACCTTCTTTTTCAAATACATCTACAATTCCTCCAACTAATGGATCATCCATTCCAATAATTGTAAAATCAATTGCGTGTTCTTTAGCAAATGCTACTAATTTATCAAATTCCATTGCTTGAATAGGTACACACTCTGCAAGAGCTGCAATTCCAGCATTTCCTGGTGCACAATATATTTTGTCTACTCTCTTGCTTTTTGCTACTGCTGTAACAATTGCGTGTTCTCTTCCGCCACTTCCTACTACTAAAACCTTCATATATGCCTCCATGTTAGCTTTAAACTTAGTTTTTAATTATTCTGCTATGTGAACACATCTGTCACAAACGCTTACCTTTCCATTTGCAATCAAATCAATTGCCTTTGGCATAATCTGCCATTCTGCTTGTTCCATAACTCTTCTCTGAAGTACTTCTGGAGTATCTCCTTCTTGTACTTCCACTGCCTTTTGTAAAATAATTGGGCCTGTATCAGTTCCTTCATCTACAAAATGAACAGTTGCTCCTGTAACTTTCACCCCGCGTGATAACACTCCTTCATGAACCTTAAGTCCATAGTATCCTTTACCACAAAATGATGGGATAAGGGATGGGTGAATGTTTATAATCTTATTCTGATACTTTTCTATCATTGCCTTAGGTATTACTACTAAAAATCCTGCTAATACTACTAAGTCCACATGATAGCTATCTAACTTCTCCAAAAAGCTCCTATTAAATTCATCTCTATTTTCAAAATCTTTAGGTGAAATACAAATTGCTTCAATTCCGTGTTTTTTTGCTCTCTCTAAAGCATAAGCATTTTTGTTATTGCTTATTACTACTGAAATTTCTGCATTTGTAATTTTTTTTGAATCAATGGCATCTATAATGGCTTGAAGATTAGTTCCGCCACCTGATACACAAACTGCAATTTTTAGCATAATTCTACACCTTTTTCTCCATTAACTATTTTACCCACAATGTAAGGAGTATCTCCTGCTGCTTTAATAGCTTCCATAGTTGTAACCACATCAGCTGGATCAACTGCAAGAATCATTCCAAGTCCCATGTTATATGTATTATACATCATGTGCTCTTCAATGTTTCCTTCTCTTTGAAGCATTTTAAAAATTGGTGGTACTGTGTAACTATTTTTTTCGACAATGGCACGTTTACCTTCTGGTAACATACGTGGAATGTTCTCATAGAAACCACCACCAGTAATATGACTACACGCTTTAACAACAACTCCTGCATTCTTAATACTCTTAAGAGCTTTCACATAAATTCTTGTTGGCTCAAGAAGTGCCTCACCTAATGTTTTTCCTAATTCTTCGTGATATGTATTCAAAGTTTTTTCATCCATGCTAAAAACTTTTCTTACAAGTGAAAAACCATTTGAATGTACACCTGTTGATGCCATTCCAATCAATACATCATTTTCTTTTAAATTAGCACCTGTAATAATATCTTTCTCATCTACTACACCTACTGCAAAACCAGCTAAGTCATACTCATCTACTGGCATTAAATCTGGATGTTCAGCTGTTTCTCCTCCGATTAATGCTGCATTAGATTGTTTACAACCTTCAGCTACACCTTTTACTATAGATACAATTTTTTCTGGGTAATTTTTACCGCAAGCTATATAATCAAGGAAAAATAATGGTTCACCACCGGCGCAAGCAATATCGTTTACACACATTGCCACACAATCAATTCCTATTGTATCATGCTTATCTAGTACAAATGCAAGTTTAATTTTTGTTCCAACTCCATCTGTTCCTGATACTAAAGTAGGTTTTTCCATATCTTTGATAGCCTCTAAAGAAAATGCTCCTGAGAAACCACCAAGTCCAGTTAAAACTTCTTTTCTCATAGTCTCTTGAACATGCTTTTTCATAAGTTCAACTGATTTATATCCTGCTTCAATATCTACGCCTGAATTTTTGTAATCCATTTTATTTCCTCCTGTATTAACACACAACTAAACTCATTTTTTATTAGTCATATTTTTGAATCAAGCTATTTCTCAATCCACTATTAGTATAACTGCATTTCATAATATACTCAAATAAAATATTCTAACCTTTTCTATAAGATAGACTAATATATTAACTTTTCTAATTTTGTTGTACTTATATCTGTTGCTTATAAATGAAATAGTTTTTTATTATTTATACTTATTATAAAAAAACCTAGACAAATGCGAATCCATAAAACATTTGTCTAGGCCTTAACCATTTCTTATAAATATATTTTTAATTATATTTTTCTTATACTTTTTACTTATACTTTTTTTGAACAATTTCCATTAGGAATCCTTCAAAAAAATTAGTAATTTTTATAGCCAACTTCTTGTAGATGATCATTTTTAGCTACAACTTGTTCTTTTAATTCCTCTTTGTATGATTTTACCTTTTCTAACAATGCTGTATCACTTGTTGCAAGAATCTTTGCTGCTAAAATACCAGCATTCTTTCCACCATTAATTGCTACCGTAGCAACAGGAATTCCTGAAGGCATTTGAACAATACTATATAATGAATCTCTTCCTCCAAGTGAAGTCGTATGCATTGGGATTCCAATTACTGGCATTGGGAAAATTGCTGCACACATACCTGGTAAATGTGCTGCCATTCCTGCTCCTGCAATAATAACTTTAAATCCTTTTTCTTCTGCAGTATTTGCGAACTTGAAAAATTCTTCTGGTTCTCTATGCGCAGAAATAATCTCCATCTCGTATGAAATACCAAAATAATCTAGCATCTCTGCTGCCTTTGCCATTACTGGCATATCTGAGTCGCTACCCATTACGATACCTACTTGTGCCATTACTTTTCCTCCTAAAATATACAATAGAATTAGAACCTTTTTAAGGGATATTATTTTTTCTATTTATATATTATACTAATTTATCCTATATTTAAAATTAGTAATTCTAATATCTTTAATAAGTAAGACACAAGTATTTAGTTTTGATCCATCTCATCAAGTGGCTCGTTAAGACTTTCTGTTCCTTCTACTACAAATCTTCCATTAACAATAATATCTTTACTCTCTCCATTTTTTGTAATTACAGAGATTTTTCCTAATTCATTATATGGAATTGTAATATCAGTGTGGCAGTTAAAATATGCCTTTGAAGGATCCTCTTTTCTTAAAATTGATACTTCATTATCTCTTGCTACAATTGCTTTTTTGTCTGGATTATATGTCATATTATCTTCATCATATGTATAGCAAGTATCACCTACTGCAAAATGTGGACCTGTTTTTTCTGCAATAAGAATTGGCATCTTATCTGCGATCTTATAAGTATCAGCCATTTTATAAGCTACTGTATTAGTTCCAATAGCAAATTCACCCATTGGTAGAGTATCATGATTCATTAAAATGTTATCCTTAATGTATTTTTTGTTTTCTTCTTCTGATTCGAAGTTTGTGCAAGTATAATCTTTAATCATTCCATCTTCAAAATCGATTTCAAGATTTAAGTATTTAAGGCCATTTAAATAAACCTGACTTACATGTAATTTACCTGTTGTTCCTTTTAAAACTGGTGAAGTAAATACTTCTCCTACTGGTATATTTACATCTGCTACACAGTTTTCAAAAATAGTCTCTTTTGTTGGGTCATTTAATTTGTATAAATTAACGTAAATATCTGTCTTATTACCATTAGTTCCAACAATATGAGCTTTATCTCCTGTATCTAATACATCAATAATTTTTTGTTGCATATCTCTATAAAATGCGTAATCTAGAGTATTTAATTTAACTGTTTCTCTAAAAATATTCTCATAATCTTTTCCAATTGATGGAAGTGGATAAGCTATAATTGTAAAACTTCTTTCTTCTCCCACAATATATTGATTAAGGATCTGTGACATTTCACTTTTTCGATATACAGAAAGTTTCTGCTGTTTATCTGTTAATTTAACATTTTCTTTTTTTGCTTCTGGAGAAAATGGTTCTTCTCCAAAGACTTCTATAACTGCTGGTCCTGCATATCCTCTAGCTTCTTTTTTTACTTTTTCAAAAGACACCTTGTAACATTCTAATGTTCTCTCAACATAGGCTTTATCTAAAACTAAACCTAAATCATCTCTATGGTCATAGCTAAACTGCTTATTTGCCGGTGTAGTATATGGTTTCATAATGGATCTTAAATTTAATTTTTTGAAATTCTCTACAGATGCTTTTGCAATTCTTTCAAATCCTAATGGATAACGAATTTCGACTTTATCTTTTATAGATAAATCTTTACTTGTAACCTCAAAACCTATTCTGTATCCTTCAGTATAAGTATCTGCCATTTTTTGAATTTCTTCTTGTGGAAGAGTAGCTAAAAATTCTGCACTTTTAATTTCATCCTCTGTAACATTAAAACCATATCTGTATAAATAATCCGGTGTACTAAGGTCCATATCACAAACTATATCTGTATAATAGTCATAATCAGGATTAATAAGTTTATTAATTGAATCCTCCATTGTCACTTCAAGATAGTCATGTTTAAACCAATAATACGCATCTTTTACAGCTTTTGTAGATAGATTTTCTTTATCTCTAAGGCATGTATAAATTTCTGCAAAAATCTCTTCATATATGCATAAAAATGTTAAATCACCTTGAAATACTGTTTTACCTATCGCTATTATTTCAGCAAAAACAGCTGATAAAATCTGTCCATTTTCTCCTAACTCTTTTGTTGCATAGCTAGGATTAGCAAAGCTATTTAAGTAATTTTCTTTATAAACCTCTTGGTATAAGCTATAAATTAATTCTTTTCCTTGCTTCTCAGGCATTTTAGCAATTTCACCGTTTTGCTGAGCACATAAAACATCTTCTAACTTTACTAAGTATTTTGCTACTGTTGTAAAATAATTTAAATAATTTTCTTCAATGTTGGCATCAGTATATCCTTCTGATGCAATTTCCCTAATTTTTTCTGATACAAGTTCATAACGTTCTTGTAAGTTTTTGTTGTTTTCTTGATACAATTCCTTATATTTCATCTTTTTTCTCCTTTGCAAAAAATCCTTGGCATTATACCAAGGATCCTTCTTATTTTTCTATACTGTCATATAAAATCCTAATGCATATGTTCCAAACCAACACAATGCTGCTAAAACAGAAGTAACCATTGCTATTCGTGGAAATAGTTTAAAGGAATCTTCCTCATGCATACTTTGAATTGCAAGAACTACTGAGATAGCTGTTCCAAATACAGCTAAAACACCTGCACTTCCAACATAAGCTGACATTTTTCCTGCTGCTTCAAATGCCATAACAATCACAATTATAAAAAGTAAAATCATTGCCGCAGCAATGCCTGTTGCAATCATTCCTTTACGTGAATGTTTTTTTCCGGTAAATTTATATTTTCCATGTCTTCTTGGCATAATATATCCTTTCTAACTATTAACTAAAATAATACTAAACAAACTACATTTTATTAGTTGTAACCTTTTAATACAACTGCATCAAACTAAATGAAAAACCCAGAAACCCTCTATTTTTTTAATCTTTAGAGGATTTCTGGTAAGAAAAGCCAACCTGCAACTTTTTTATTATAAATCTTAGTTGCAAATTAATTTATAAAATCTATTTGCAACCATATTGCTCATAATATTTATCTAAATTAGCCTTAACCTCATCGTTAATTACTATTTTTCCTTGGCACTCTTTATTATAAAGATGTTCCATAACTTCTTTCATAGTAACAATTGCATGAGCTGGGAATCCATATTTTTCACGGATTTCATCAAGGGCACTTTTTTCTCCCCCAAGGCCAACTTCCATTCTATTTAATGAAACCATAAGGCCTTTGATTTCTACATCTCCTTGTGCTTTGATAATTGGGAAAGTCTCCTCGATAGATTTGCCTGATGTAGTAACATCTTCAATAATAACAACTCTATCTCCATCCTTAATATCACTTCCAAGTAAAATACCTGTATCACCGTGGTCTTTGATTTCTTTTCTGTTAGAACAATAACGAATCTCTTTGCCGTATAATTTTGAAAAAGCGATAGTTGTTGCTACAGAAAGTGGAATTCCCTTATAAGCTGGTCCGAATAAAACGTCAAAATCGTCACCGAAATTTTCATGAATAGCTGTGGCATAATACTCTCCTAATTTCATTAATTGAGTACCTGTTACATATGCTCCTGCATTCATAAAAAAAGGAGATTTTCTGCCACTTTTTAAAGTGAAATCTCCAAATTTTAAAACGTTGCATTCTACCATAAATTCAATAAACTCTTGCTTGTAGCTTTCCATTTTAGTTCCTCCTGCTAAACTTTCTTAAAACATTTTAAGTCTACCATAAAATCTAAAATGTTACAATATGCCTAAAGCCCTAGAATGCAACTATTTCATATGTATACTATATAAAGCAAAAACACTTGGAATTATAATGATTATAGAATTTCTAATCATCCTTCGTCTTAATCTTAACCACTGTTCATCTGTTAATTCTTTTACTTTTGGAACTTCTAAAACTGATAAAATCAATGCTGCAGATAAAAAGATAAAATATGCATTAATTATAAACAGATATGCTGCTTCTAAAAGCATTTTAATTTTTCCATTTGCTATTGCATATCCACAGGTGCAAAGTGGAGGCATAAGAGCTGTTGCAATGGCAACTCCTGGAACAATATTATTGGCCTTATCTTTTCTTGTTTGCCCAATTATCCCTGCTATTCCACCTGCAATCGCAATTAAAACATCAAATAATGTTGGGGATGTTCTAGCTAAAATTTGCTCTGTTTCACTTTTAACAGGCGACAAAGCAAAATATATAGTTGCTGCTCCTACACTTATATTAATCTGAAATAATAATCCTAAAATATGTTTTTCCGCAAGCCTTGCATTAGCTGATTCTGTTCCATAGGCTATTGCTAATATACTTCCCATAAGTGGTGAAATAAGCATAGCGCCTATAATAACCGCCACTGAATCAGTATTCAATCCCACAGACGCAATAATTACGGCACACACCATTACACACATATTTGTGCCAGTTACTTTTCCCCCTGATAAAATTCTATCTCTTATTTCATTATGATCTGCCACGTCCTCTGTTATATTAAAGAAACCACGTATAATATCCTTAAACACAAAAAGCACCTCCTTAAACCTTTATACTTTTTTATCGGCTTTTTAGAGATGCTTTAGTATTGTTTTTACAACTTTTATAAAATAAATATAAAAGTTTTATATTATTTTTTTTATATTATTTTTTCTATTTTATTTTTCTTATTACCTTATTTTTATCTTACAGCTCCAACTAATTCCTTTATGTCAGATACATTATATTTTCTCATGTATTCTTCTATTCCCTCTACCACTTTAACTGTTGTAGTTGGATCTACGAAATTGGCTGTTCCTATTGACACTAATGATGCTCCTGCTAAAATCATTTCAATTGCATCATCGGCATTCATTATTCCTCCCATACCAAGAACTGGAATATTTACAGCATGTGAAGCTTCATACACCATTCTTACAGCTATTGGATGAATAGCAGGGCCACTCATTCCGCCAGTTTTATTAGCTAACACAAAGCTTCTTCTATTTATGTCAATTTTCATTCCTGTTAGTGTATTGATAAGTGAGATTCCATCTGCCCCGCCTGCTTCAGCAGCCTTTGCGATTTCCTTGATATCTGTTACATTTGGAGTAAGTTTCATTACAACAGGTTGTTTTGCTATTTTTTTAATCGCCTTTGTAATTTCCTCTACTCCTTTTGGATCTTGACCAAAGGAAAGTCCACCAGCTGTAACGTTTGGGCATGAAATATTTATCTCTAAAATATCTACGTCTTCTTGTTGTAAACGTTCTACTACATCAAGATATTCTTGTTTTGTATGACCGCACACATTTACAATAATATTAGTATCATATTTCTGTAAAAATGGAATATCTCTATTACAAAAAGTTTCTATGCCTGGATTTTGTAAACCAACTGCATTAAGCATTCCGCCATATACTTCAGCTACTCTAGGTGTTGGGTTTCCTTCCCATGGTACATTTGCAACACCTTTTGTTACAACTCCACCTAGTTTATTTAAATCTACAAATTGTGAATATTCTTGACCTGAGCCAAAGGTTCCTGATGCTGTAATTACAGGATTTTTAAAAATTTTGCCGCAAAAATCTACACTTGTATTCATTATATTTCTACCTCCCTAGCATCAAAAACTGGTCCTTCTGTACAAATTCTAGTATTATTTACATTTAAATGATGATCTTTTTTCTTTGTTTTTGTTACACAGCCTAGACATGCGCCTATTCCACAAGCCATACGCTCTTCTAATGAAATGTAACACTCTATATTATTATTTTCACAATACATTTTTAAGGCTTTTAGCATTGGCATAGGACCACATGCAAATACAACATCTGCCTGAAGACTTTTTTCTTTTATTGCATCAATTACTGTTCCCTTTGTTTCAAAACTGCCATCATCTGTAGCCACATGCACCTTAGCTACAGCTTCTAAGTCCTTATATAAAAACAATTCATTTTTGTTTCTATAACCAGCTACAATTTCTTTTTGGCATTTTGCGTCCTTTGCCACTTGAAGCATAGGAGGTATTCCTATTCCTCCACCAATAATTAACGCTTTTTTATTTGCATCAAACTTATCTAAATCATAGCCATTTCCTAATGGTCCCATAACAGTAAGTTCTTCACCTGCTTTATAATCTGCAAGTTCCTTAGTTCCTGCTCCTACTGTTCTAAACACTAAACGAATTGTATTTTTTTTCGAATCAATTTCACATAGGCTTATAGGTCTTGGCAACAAGCGACTAGAATCTTTACAGTAAACTGTTACAAACTGACCTGCTTTAGCATTTTTTGCTATATTTTTTGTCTCTAATTCTAAACTATATACGCCTGCTGAAAGTTTTTCATTAGATAAAATTTTTACCTGCTCTCTAAAAATCTCCGACATTTCTTTACTCCTTTAAAACCGCCATTCTTTACTTATAATGAATATGATTATCTTAATGATTGTTATATTAATAATTTTTATTTAATTGCTCCATTAATATCTTCAATCATATCCTTTACTGCCATTCTTGATGCATCTGCAAAATTCTCTTCTGTTATACCTTTTTCAATGTACTGCTCCTTCTTGTATGCACAAATTATTCCACGAGAAGAATTAATAATAGCTCCAAGACCATCCTCATTGAAGAAGCATTTTAAATCTTTTGCTTTTCCACCTTGTGCTCCATAGCCTGGTACTAAAATCATACTTTTTGGCATAACTTTTCTAAGAGCTGCTCCCATTTCTGGATAAGTTGCTCCTACTACGGCTCCAACATAACTATATTCATCACCCATGCATTGGCTTCCCCACTGGGCAACTTTTTCGCCTACATGTTCATATAATGGTTTGTCATCAATTAATCTGTCTTGGAATTCTCCGCTAGAAGGGTTAGATGTTTTTACTAAAATAAAGATTCCTTTTTTCTCCTCTTTACAAATATCAAGAAATGGTGTAATTCCATCTGATCCTAGATATGGATTTACTGTTGCAAAGTCCTCGTTAAATGGGCTAATTTTATTATTTCCTACTGTCACTTTTCCTAAATGACCAACTGCATAAGCTTTAGATGTTGAACCAATATCGCCTCTTTTTACATCACCGATGACAACAAGGTCCTTTTCATGACAATAGTCAACTGTCTTTTTAAAGACTTTCATTCCTTCTACACCAAACTGCTCATACATTGCAATCTGTGGCTTAACCGCTGGAATAATATCATATGTGGCATCAATAATAGCTTTATTATATTGCCAAATTGCTTCTGCTGCCCCCTCTAATGTTTCACCATATTCGCTAAACGCCTTTTTAGTAATACATGATGGTACATAATCAAGCATAGGATCTAATCCTACAACTATTGGTGCATCTGTTTTTTTAATTTTGTCAATAAGCTTGTTAATCATCTTTTTTAAAGTTCCTCTCTTTATAAAAATACTTATATTTAAAGCAGGCTCTTCAAAAAAATCACTCTTTTGGAGTAGCCTGCTTATTTATCATTCAAATACAACTTTTCCTCCACATATAGTAGTCTTTACGCTACCTGTAACTTCACGTCCCTGAAATGGTGTGTTTTTCCCTTTTGAAAGAAATGTGTTTTTATCAATTTTATATTGGTGACTTGTATCAAAAATAACTACATCTGCAGTTTTTCCTTCACTTATATCACCTTTATCTATTCCAATAATCTTTGCTGGATTGTAACTTAATTTTTCTGCCATTTGCATTGGTGTAAGTACATCCTTCAAAACTAACTCTGTGTATGTAATAGCGGCCGTTGTCTCAAAACCAACTATTCCAAAAGGTGCATATCTCATTGATGTATTCTTTTCATCAAATGTACGTGGTTCATGATTTGTTGCAATTACATCAATTGTACCTTCTTTTAATGCTTTTATAAGTTCTTCCTTATCCTTTTGTGTTCTAAGTGGTGGATTAACCTTAAATGCTGTATCAGCATCTGTATCATGTGGAATCATAATTCCATTTTCTGGAATTGGAATAAACTCCTTAATATCATCTGATGTTAAAGTAAAATGATGTGGTGTAACTTCTGCTGTAACATCAATACCAATTTCTTTTGCAATCTCAAGCATTTTCACTGAACCATGTGTAGAACAGTGACATAAATGAAGTTTTGCATTTGCTTTGTGTGCAAGCATTAAGTCCCTTGCTATAATAACGTCTTCCACTGTATTAGAAAGCACTGGCATATCCATGTTTTTAGCGTTTTCGTCATCATTCATAACACCATCTTGGTCTAAATATGTATCTTGGCAATGATCTAAAACAACTAAATCTAAATCTTTTGCCTTTTTTAATGCATTATAAAATATATTTGTATCTCTAATTGATTTTCCGGCTTCACATAAAGCTTTAACTCCTACTTTTTTCATGCCTTCAAAATCACAAAGTTCTTCACCTTTTTCGCCTTTTGTTAAAGCTCCTACTTGTAAAACATTTATACAATTTCCAGCTTTTGCCTTATTATGAACATAGTTTACTGCATCAGGATTATCAACAACTGGATGTGTATTAGGCATTGCAAGTACTGTTGTATATCCACCATGAGCTGCTGCTGCCATCTCTGTCATAATAGTACCGTCTTCTTCAGGACCTGGATCCCTTAGATTCGAATTCATATCTATAAAACCTGGCATAACTAAGCAATCAGTAGCATCTATTACTTTATCAACGCCATTCTCATCAATATTATTTGCTATTTTTTCAACTTTTTCCCCTATAATTAAAACATCTTTTATTTCATCTAGATTTGTTGCAGGATTAATTACCCTACCATTCTTTATAAGTATTGTCATATGCTTCCCCCACTTCATTTTCCATATACTTAAATATATCTAGTATATCGGTGAAATATTTTTGCTCCTATATCTCATATTCAAACATAGGTCTACGTTTTTTATTATTACAAGTATATCATAAGTCTTTTTTCATAGCAATTTAACAAATGTTATAATTAACTTTATTTTTACTTATAAAAAAGAGCTTGGACTAGCAAATGAGAAAACCTCAAAAACCACTAGCCTAGGCTCTTTATTATTCATAATCAAACGTGTTATTTTGCAGCAATAACATCTGCCATGTCATAACTACCTGCTGCTTTACCAGCCAAGAATTTAGCGGCCTCAACAGCGCCTTTTCCAAATACACCTTTTGAATATGCTGTATGTTCAATTGTAATAACTTCATCAAGTCCGGCAAAAATAACTTCATGTTCTCCAACAATATTTCCGCCACGAACAGCTGAAATACCAATTTCATGTGGATCTCTTTTTTGACGTCTTTGACTTCTATCATAAATATATTCATAATCTTCATCTAATGCATCATTTAATGAATCAGCAAGTGCTAATGCTGTTCCACTAGGTGCATCAAGTTTTTGATTGTGATGTTTTTCTACGATTTCCATATCAAAACCTGCTGGAGCAAATACCTGAGCTGCTTTTTTAAGTAACTCCATAATTGTATTAATTCCAAGAGACATATTAGCTGAACGTAAAACTGCTACATTTTTGCTAGCCTCTTTTGCTTTTGCAAGCTGTTCATCGCTTAATCCTGTAGTACAAAGTACAACTGGAACTTTTTTCTCAACACAATACTCTAATAAATCATCTACAGCTTTTGCATTTGAGAAATCAATAATTACATCAGCATCAACTGTACAATCTTTTATTGTCTTAAAAACAGGATAGTTATTGTCAACTCCATCAAATGGATCAACTCCTGCTACAATCTCTATATCTGAATCGTTTTCGCAAATCCCTGTAATAGTGCGTCCCATGTGACCATTACATCCATGCATAATAACTTTTACCATAAATATCCTCTTTTCTATATATACAATATCTTAAACATTCTACACCACAGACCTATTAATTGGCAAGAGAAATTCCATAATCAATTAATGCTTTTCTTAAAATTGCAGTATTTTCTGGACTAAGTTCTTCTAATGGTGCTCTTAAAATTCCTACATTTTTGCCCATTAAATTAAGGGCTTGTTTTACAGGAATTGGATTAACTTCACTAAACAACGCATCAATTAATGGTAAAGCCTCAAGCTGAATCTGTCTTGCTTTTTCTACGTCTCCTGCAAAAAAGCTAGCACACATGTCATGTACTTTTTGTGGTGCAACATTACTCCATACCGAAATTACACCTACAGCTCCAATTGACATTAATGGTAAAACTAAACCATCTTCTCCTGAATACATATCTAATTTTCCATCTGTTAAATACATAGTTTTACTAGACTGGGCCATATTTCCTGTAGCATCTTTGATTCCTACAATATTTTCATTATTTTTAAATAATGTAGCAGCTGTCTCTGGTAAAATATTGCAACCTGTACGACTTGGTACATTATACATAATGATTGGAAGTTTTGTCTCTTCTGCAATTCTTGTATAGTGATTAATAAGACCTACTTGAGTTGCTTTATTATAATATGGTGTTACAATAAGAGCTCCATCAGCTCCTGCTTCTTCTGCTTCTTTTGTAAGTTCTATAGCTGTCTTTGTACAGTTTGAACCTGTTCCTGCAACTACTGGAATTCTATGATTTGTAAATTCTACTGCTTTTTTAATTACTTCTGCATGCTCTTCCATTGAAAGAGTTGCACTTTCTCCTGTAGTTCCTGCAATAATAATAGCATCTGTATGACCTGCAATTTGAAAATCAATTAATTCTTTTAATTTGTCGTAATCTACTTCTTCATTATTTTTCATAGGAGTAACAATGGCTACTCCTGCGCCTCTAAATATACTCATATTTTTTCCTCTTTTCATTTAACATATTATTTTTCACAGTTATGTTCATCTTAGCGAAAAATTTTCACTCTTAAACTCCTATCTCACCAATGTAACTGCTTTACAAAAACTAGTTTTAATCATAAAAAGCCAACTCTAAATCTAGATAGAGCTGGCTAATTATTTATATATATACGATAGCTCTCCATCTCATTGATGACAGTCGCAAGACTATTAATCTTACTCCCAGGAATCCTTACTACGAAATAAGTTCCTTCGGCGCTATCCCCTTTCAGTCATAATCTTCTGAACTCGCTTCATCATATGACTTACTTTTGTCAAGCGCAACCTCTATCTTTAACAGTGTTCAATTTTAATTCGTTAAATTACTAATAACTTTACGTAAATATTAACACTTCTAGCAAACATCGTCAACACTATATTTGCTATTAATTTTGCACATGATGATGTGCTGTAAAGCTAGCTTCATTTAATGGCTCAAAAGAATAACCATTCTGAAGTCCCCATACAATAATTGGTTCGATTGCATCTACTGTGTAACCCTTTACATCATGGCAAAGAACTACTGATTGATTATGGCTTTTAACTCCATTTATCACATTTTGATAAACTACATTAGAATTAGTTGTACCACCTGCATCTCCACTAGATACGTTCCAATCAAAGTATATATAACCTTTTTGATCAGCTTGTGCTGTTAATCTACCCATGACGCCTCTATTAAACTTGCTTACCATGTTAGAGCTTCCACCTGGGAATCTCATAAGTCTAGTAGATTGTCCTGTCTGAGCAACTATAACGTTTTCCATTGCATCAAAGTCATCCCAATATGCTTGCTCGCTAGCATAAATCTTCTTATAGTCATGACTATAACTATGGACTCCTACAGTATGTCCTTCTTTTGCCTCTCTAGCAATATCGCCTTGGAAATCACTTCTTAAATTAGTTACAAAAAATGAAGCCTTAACATTATATTTCTTTAGAATATCAAGAAGTTTATCTGTATATGGCCCAGGTCCGTCATCAAATGTAAGATAAATAACTTTTTCTGTTGGAACATTTTCCAACTTTTCTTTTACTGTAACGGTTCTTGTAACTGTAGTTTTATTTTCACTGCTGTCTGAAACACTATATTTTATCTTGTATGTTCCTGGCTTTTTCATGTTGACTTTACCAGAGACTTTTACTTTTTTAGTAATATCACCGTCTCGATTGTCTGTTGCAGTGTAAGAATCATTCCAACCGATGTTCTGATATACAGTGATATTCTCTCCACCATCTAAAGTAATAACTGGTGGTTCTTTATCATCATATAATACTTTGACTTTTCTTGTAGTGCTTACCTTTTTATTACCACATTTCGCAGTATATATGATTTCATAGACCCCAGCTTTATGGGTGTCTACATGTCCTTTGGCTTTAACTGATACTTCCTTGTCTTGAAATTTAAACCAGCCATCACCTAACGTCGCTGTTGCCCCCTTGTCTTTGTATACTTGTTCTGCTTTGACTTTTAAGGATTTTTCTCCATTAAGTTTAATAGAAAGTTTTCTTGAATTTCCTCCTAAAACTAGGATTATTCCTGCTATCAAAGCAATTAGCATACATACAACTACAACGATAGTTAATTTTCTCTTAGGTACATTTGTTAACCTACTCATTTTAACGTCTCCCTTATGTAATTGTTCACTCCACAATTCTAACATTACATCGTTTCTATTTCAATATAAAAGAGACAACAAAAATCTTAAGATTTATTAAGAATTTCATTGTCTCTCTAAATTTATGTCTACTAGAAATCTAATGCATAAGTATCTATACTATTCTGGCATTATGCAATAAATTTCATCCACGTCATCTTTAATAGCTTCTGGTAATTTTCTACCTGTTAAAATGATTGTCATTTCCTCAGGTCTCATATCTAAAACATTTTTTAAGTCTTCAATGTCAATTATTTTTTCGTCTACTAAGCCTAATATTTCGTCTAAAACAAGTACATCACATGCTGCTGTTGAAATTACTTTTTTTCCGTAATTGAATCCATTTTTTAGATTCTGGCTTTCTTCTAATTTCTCGCTTTCAGAAAGTTCAGCAAAACTCTTTTCTGATTTTGCAAATCTAAAAAGTTTAAGTTCAGGCTCTAATCTCTTTAAATACTCGCCTTCTATTGATACTTTTTTCTTTAAAAATTCAATCATAATTGCTGTATCACCTTTAGCCGCCGAAAGCACTGCATTTCCGAAAGCCGAGGAAGACTTACCTCTTCCATCTCCGTAATACACTTTTACAACACCTTTAGTCATTTTGTTCCTCCTTGCACATCTATTCTTATGTGCACGCGTCGAAAATTATATCGTCAATAAAAAAACATTATAAACATTTAAAACTATATTAAATACATACTTAATGGTAAAATACCACATTAGTGTTATTTTTGCAATATCTCCATAAATATTTTGCCGATAATCATTCTCAAAGCTTCCTATTATATGTGCTTTTTTTATACTAGCTTTTTATTATGGATAATTTTTTATTTCCACCAATGTTTTTTGGCTATTTTACTAAAAAAAACGACTATATTTCTTTTTTTTATACATAATGTAAAAAATATTATTTTTACCTTGTTTATTTGGGGTTTTATGATAAAATTATAAAGTTGAGCTAACTATTTTTCTGACTTTTCTGTTGGAATTTATATAAAAATAGTCGCTTAATTAACGAAACATTAGAAACAAGTCCAAGAAAGAAGGATAAATAAATGAAAACAACAAGAGACGATATTCGTAATATTGCCATCATCGCCCACGTAGATCATGGTAAAACTACTTTAGTTGATCAACTTTTAAAACAAAGTGGTGTATTCCGTGAAAACCAAGAAGTACAAGAACGTGTAATGGACTCAAATGATATCGAAAAAGAAAGAGGTATCACAATTCTTTCAAAGAATACAGCCGTTCAATACAAAGACGTTAAAATTAACATCATCGATACACCAGGACATGCCGATTTCGGTGGCGAAGTTGAGCGTGTACTTAAAATGGTTAACGGTGTTGTTTTAGTAGTAGATGCGTTTGAAGGTGTTATGCCTCAGACTAAATTCGTAGTTATGAAAGCTTTAGCTTTAGGACTTCCTATCGTAGTTTGCTTAAACAAGATTGACCGTCCAGAAGCTAGACCTGATGAAGTTGTTGATGAAGTATTAGAGTTATTTATGGATCTTGATGCTTCTGATGAACAGCTTGATTGCCCATTCCTTTATGCATCAGCTCGTAATGGTTACTGTATGTACAATCCTGATGATGAACCAAAGGATATGATTCCATTATTCGAGACAATCATCAACCATATCCCAGCTCCAGAAGGAGATCCTGATGAAAATACACAGGTTCTTATTTCTACAATCGATTACAACGAATATGTTGGTCGTATTGGTATTGGTAAAGTTGATAACGGTTCTATCAAAGTTAACCAAGAAGCTGTTGTAGTTAACCACCATGACCCAGATAAAAAACAAAGAGTTCGTATTAGTAAATTATATGAATTTGAAGGCCTTGAAAAAGTAGATGTTGAAGAAGCTAAAATTGGTTCTATCGTAGCTATTTCTGGTATTGCTGATCTTCATATTGGAGATACAATTTGTGCACCTGAGAATCCAGTTGCCATTCCTTTCCAGAAAATTTCAGAGCCAACTATCTCTATGAACTTCATCGTTAATGATAGCCCACTTGCTGGACAGGAAGGTAAATATGTAACTTCTCGTCACATCCGTGATCGTCTATTTAGCGAATTAAATACTGACGTTTCTCTTCGTGTTGAAGAAGGTGAAACACCAGATACTTACAAAGTTTCAGGCCGTGGTGAATTACATCTTTCTGTATTAATCGAAAACATGCGTCGTGAAGGTTTCGAATTTGCAGTAAGTAAAGCTGAAGTTTTATACAAAACTGATGAAAACGGCAAAAAACTTGAGCCAATGGAAATCGCTTACGTTGATGTTCCAGATGAATTCTCTGGTGCAGTAATTTCTAAATTACAACAA
Organism: Lachnospiraceae bacterium C7; assembly: GCA_900113385.1. Classification (GTDB taxonomy): domain Bacteria; phylum Bacillota; class Clostridia; order Lachnospirales; family Lachnospiraceae; genus Roseburia. Next base: position 49,432 of record FOPE01000006.1, on the reverse strand, counting down.
CGTAAAGGTGAACTTCGTAACATGGGTTCTATTACAGGAGGTTATACAAGACTTGAGTTTAGAATTCCTTCAAGAGGTTTAATCGGTTACCGTGGAGAATTTATGACAGATACTAAAGGTAATGGTATCTTAAATACTATGTTCGATGGTTATGATCTTTACAAAGGTGACATCTCTTACCGTTCAACAGGTTCTCTTATTGCATTTGAGAATGGTGAAGCTGTTACTTATGGATTATTTGCTGCTCAGGATCGTGGTACATTATTCATCAAACCAGGTGAAAAAGTTTACTCTGGTATGATTGTTGGACAGAGCTCACGTGCTGAAGATATCGAGATTAATGTATGTAAGAAAAAACATCTTACAAATACTCGTACATCATCATCTGATGAAGCTTTAACACTTGTTCCACCTCGTGTATTAAGCTTAGAGCAAGCTATTGATTTCATCGATACAGACGAGTTACTTGAAGTTACTCCAGAAAGCTTAAGAATCCGTAAGAGAATTCTTGATCCAAGACTTCGTAAACGTGCTAATAACAAAAAATAATTTTTATTAGTTATTAGTTTATAATAGTTATTAATTTTTTATGAATATACACAAAAAGACTAGAGACAATTAGCATAATATTGCTATTTGTCATCTAGTCTTTTTTTATAGTTAAATATACTTTTGAAGTTTAACTTATACTAAATTACTTTTCTATAAATTTTTAATTCTTTCTAATGCTTTAATTGAATTTTCTTGTGAACCAAAAGCAGTCAATCTAAAGTATCCTTCACCGCTTGGGCCAAATCCTGAACCTGGTGTACCTACTACATTAGCTTTTTCTAATAAGAAATCAAAGAAATCCCATGATGTCATTTTGTCTGGAGTTTTAAGCCAAATATATGGAGCATTTACTCCTCCAAACACTGTATAACCAGCATCTTTTAATCCTTCTTTTATAATTTTTGCATTTTGCATGTAGTATGCAACTTGTTCTTTTAGCTGTGCCTTACCAGCATCTGAATAAACTGCTTCACCTGCTCTTTGTACAATGTAAGGTGCTCCATTAAATTTAGTTCCGTGACGTCTTGCCCACATATCGTGTAATGAAGCTTCTCCAACTTTTAAGTCCTTAGGAACTACTGTGAATCCTAATCTAACACCTGTAAATCCAGCATTTTTAGAAAAACTTCTAATTTCAATAGCACATGTTCTTGCACCTTCGCACTCATAAATTGAATGCGCAACATCATCTTCGCTGATATACGCTTCATAAGCAGCATCATAAATAATAACAGCTTTATTTTTATTAGCATAATCAACCCATTTTTGTAAATCTGTCTTGCTTAATGTTGTACCTGTTGGATTGTTTGGTAAGCATAAATAAATTACGTCAGGTGTTTCTTTTGGAAATTCTGGAACGAAATTATTTTCTGCTGTTGTTGGCATGTAAATTACATTGCTCCACACTTCTGTTGCTTTATCATATACACCCGTTCTTCCAGCCATAACGTTTGAATCAATATATACTGGATAAACTGGATCACATACTGCAATTTTACAATCTTGTCCAAATAATTCTTGTATGTTGCCTGAATCGCTTTTTGCTCCATCTGAGACAAAAATTTCATCTTCTTCAATGGCACAATTTCTTGCTTTATAATCATTTTCTACGATTGCTTTTCTTAAAAATTCATATCCTAAATCTGGAGCATAACCTCTAAATGTTTCAGGGCTAGCCATTTCATCAACAGCTTTATGGAGTGCATCAATAATCGCTGGTGCAAGTGGTTGTGTTACATCACCAATTCCTAAACGTATAATTTTTTTATCTGGATTTGATGCTTCAAATGCTGAAACTTTTTTTGCAATTGTACTAAATAAATAGCTACCTGGTAATTTTAAATAATTCTCGTTTACTGTTACCATAATTGTTCTCCTATTCTTTTTACTTTGATTTATCTAAAAAATATTAATAGAACTTTAGTTTATACTTGACCTAACAAATTTATACACACTTGTAGATTTTATACTTGTCCTAACAAATTTATACACTTGTAGATTTTATACTTGTCCTAACAAACTAATAATCATTTGCGAGGTTTCTACAAAGCCTACACCATTTTCCATGCTACGCTTTTGTATATATCGGTGTGCTTCATCTTCTGTCATATTATTTCGTTCCATTAGTATTCCTTTGGCTTGACTAATTAATTTTTTTTCTTCTTCAGTTCTACCCTGTTTTCGCTTTTGTTGTTTTCGTTTTTTTCTCCGTCTATTTGCAGAATAATCCATCATCTCTACAGTCTCTAATAGTTCGTGAACTTTAATTGGAAAATACAAACTAACAAGTCGCTCAGGGTCTTTTATCACAAAGCGGTTGTCTATAGCATTTGGAGATGCCACAAGAAGCATTTGAAAGCTTTCCGGTAAATATTCATAGATTTCTGTGTACATCATATCTACGAAATTACTACCGCACACTAAAATTCCACTTTCTAGGTTTCTTGCATTTGCAATAGCTGCTGCACCTGTTTGACATACTGATGTAACCGTGTATCCGCTTTGTGTCAATATTTTTTTTATACTTCTTGCATTTTGTTCTTTTTGAAAAGCTACTACAATATTGTTCACTTTTTTACCTCACAGTTTATCAGATTTTATATAGATACTCATCAATTTCCCATTTTGAAATTTGCTCTCTATATTTGTTCCATTCTTCGTATTTTGCTGTGAAATATTTTTTACAAATATGCTCTCCAATTACATCTTGAATATATTTGTCCTTTTCTAAATCTTCTAATGCTTCTTTAAGATTTTCAGGAAGTCTATCTATTTTAAGTTTTTCTTTATCCTCTGGTGTAAGTTCAAAAACGTTTCCATGAATTCCTTTAGGTGGCTCAATTTTATTTTCAATTCCATCTAAACCTGCTGCCAAACACACCGCTAACATAAGATATGGATTAGCTGCTGGATCTGGGCAACGTAATTCTACTCTTGTCTCTTCCCCTCGTGGTGTTGGAATTCTAATTAAAGGGCTTCTATTTGTTGCTGACCATGCAATATAAATTGGTGCTTCATAACCAGGTACTAGACGTTTATATGAATTAACTAGAGGATTAGTAAAAGCAGCCATTCCACGCATATGTTTCATGATTCCACCTATGAAGTAATATGCTTCTTTACTTAGCTCTAAGTTTCCATTTTCATCATAGAAAATATTTTTTCCATTATGTGTTAATGACATATTAACATGCATTCCTGAACCACTTACACCACATTTTGGTTTTGGCATAAAGCTAGCAAACAATCCATGCCTTTTAGCAATAGTTTTAACAACCAGCTTAAATGTCATTATGTTATCTGCAGCCTCTAAAGCCTCAGTATATTTCAAATCAATTTCATGTTGTGCTGGTGCTACTTCATGGTGAGATGCTTCTACTTCAAAATCCATATCTTCTAAAGTAAGTACCATATCTCTTCTTGCATTTTCACCTAAATCCACTGGTCCTAAATCAAAATATCCGCCTTTTTCATGGCTTATTGTTGTAGGTTGACCATTTTCATCTTGGTGAAATAAGAAAAATTCACATTCACTTCCTACTTGAAAAGTATACCCTAAATCTTTTGCTCTTTTTATTTGTTTTTCTAAAACGTTTCGGCAATCACCTGTAAATGGTGTTCCATCATATCTATAAATGTCACATATAATTCTAGCAACTTTTCCTTGCTGAGGTCTCCATGGAAAAATCACAAATGTATCTAAATCTGGATAAAGATACATATCTGACTCCTCTATTCGTACAAATCCTTCTATAGATGAACCATCGAACATGCATCTATTATCAAGTGCTTTTTTTAATTGACTCGATGTTATTGCAACATTTTTAAGAGTTCCAAAAATATCTGTAAATTGTAACCTAATGAATTCTACATCTTCTTCTTCTACAATTCTTATAATATCTTCTTTTGTATATTTTGCCATCGCTATTCTCCTTAATATGAACTACAAAACTCTACAACTTTGGAAAATTCCATGTTTCCTCCAAATAAATCTAGAGCACTTCCTATTGTTACATTAATTTTGTTATTACCTAATTCAAAAATTCTTTTTAAATCATCAAAATTTTTAACTCCACCGGCGTATGTTATTGGGATTTTCCCCCATTGTCCTAAGATGCTTACCAAATTTTCTTCTATGCCATTAGCTTTGCCTTCTACATCTACTGCATGAACCAAAAATTCACTACAATATTGGCTAAGATTATCTAACAATTTTGAAGAAATCATCTCATTGGTATACTTTTGCCAGCGGTCTGTAACGATATAATAGTTTCCATTTTTCAATCTTGCACTTAAGTCTAGTACAAGATTTTCTTTTCCAACTTTATTTGTTATTTTCTCTAAATTTTCGTAATTAATATGTCCGTCTTTAAACACATATGAAGTTACAATAACCTTACTTGCACCTTTTTCAATAAAAAAAGTACAATTTTCATCTGTTATTCCCCCTCCTATTTGTAATCCTTTTGGATAAGCCTGCAAGGCCTTTAAGGCTTCTTTCTCTGACGCTTCATAATAATCACTTTCTTTAGAGTTTAACAAAATAATGTGTCCACCTTGTATCCCACAACTTTTATATAATTTGCCGTAAAAAGCTGCATCTTGCTTTGATACAAAATTTTCCTTAGCAAAATCTCCTTGATCTCTTAGACTGTTGCCTACAATCTGCTTGACTTTGCCATTATGAATGTCTATACATGGTCTAAACTCCATTATAATTCTCCCTTTTATATTAGAACTCTTTTACTTTGAATATGATTAGTAAATTTTTATATAAAAAAAGACAAAGAACACCCGTATTATAAACGACTTCTTTGTCATAAAAGTGCTAGACTCCGTTGTCCGTTGCACTAAGATTCACTTGTAAAAATTACCGTATAAATTATACAGTATTTAAAAGAATTTTACAAGGCTAACTTTTTTTGATACTTTCTATTAATTAAAAATATAGATAATTATTTTCAAAAAATATTCTTGACATTGGAGAAGAATTTTGCTATATTTTTTGCAATTAGAACCTTTTTCTCAGAAAATTATCAGGGACGAAACTGGTAATTTCTTACATTTTCAAACTATTTCTCATACTTTTTAACAAAATTTCTGGTTTGAATTTCTGAGAATGTCTATTTTTTATCTTTTTTATAAGGTAAAGATTTATTATTTTTTCATATTAAATTTATAAGTATTTGTAATAAGAAAGCGAGGATTTTTTAAAAATGGGTACTATTATCGGCGAAGGAATTACATTTGATGACGTGTTATTAGTTCCTCAATATTCTGAGGTAACTCCAAATATGATCGACTTAAGAACACACTTAACTAAGAAGATTGTATTAAATATTCCTATGATGAGTGCGGCAATGGACACCGTAACAGAATCAAAAATGGCTATTGCCATGGCAAGACAAGGTGGTATTGGTATTATCCACAAAAATATGTCTATTGAAGCGCAGGCTGATGAAGTTGACAAGGTAAAACGTTCAGAAAACGGCGTTATTACAGATCCATTTTCTCTCTCTCCTGAACACACACTTCAGGATGCAGACAACCTTATGGCTAAATTCCGTATTTCTGGTGTTCCTATCACAGAAGATGGTAAATTAGTTGGTATCATCACTAACCGTGACTTAAAATTCGAAACTGATTATTCTAGAAAAATCAGCGAATGTATGACAACAGAAAATTTAGTTACAGCTAAAGAAGGTATCACTATTGAAGGTGCTAAAGAGATTTTAGCTAAAGCTAAAAAGGAAAAATTACCAATTGTTGATGACAATTTCAACTTAAAAGGTCTTATCACAATCAAAGATATTGAAAAACAAATTAAATATCCAAACTCTGCAAAAGATTCTCAAGGTAGACTTCTTTGTGGTGCAGGTGTTGGTATTACAGGAAACATGATGGAACGTGTTGATGCTTTAGTGAAAGCACATGTTGATGTTATTGTTGTTGACTCAGCTCATGGACATTCTAAAAACATCATTTCAGCTGTTAAGAAAATTAAAGAAACATATCCAGATTTACAGGTTATCGCTGGTAACATTGCAACTGGTGCTGCTGCAAAATCTTTAATTGAAGCTGGTGCTGATGCTGTTAAAGTTGGTATTGGACCTGGTTCTATCTGTACAACTCGTGTAGTTGCTGGTATCGGTGTACCACAGATCACAGCAATTATGGATGTTTACGCTACTGCAAAAGAATACGGTATTCCATGTATCGCCGATGGTGGAATTAAATTCTCAGGTGATATGACAAAAGCTCTTGCAGCTGGTGCTAACGTATGTATGATGGGTTCAATTTTCGCTGGATGTGACGAAGCTCCAGGTGAATTTGAAATCTACCAGGGAAGAAAATACAAAGTTTACCGTGGAATGGGTTCTATTGCTGCTATGGAAAATGGTAGTAAAGATCGTTACTTCCAGGAAGGTGCTAAGAAACTTGTTCCTGAAGGTGTTGAAGGTCGTGTTGCTTACAAAGGAAGCATCGAAGACACTATCTTCCAGCTTATCGGTGGTATTCGTTCAGGATTGGGTTACTGCGGATGTCCTACAATTGAAGATATCAAAGAAAAAGGACAATTTGTAAAAATCACTTCCGCTTCATTAAAAGAAAGCCATCCACACGATATTCATATTACAAAAGAAGCTCCTAACTACACAACAGAAGCTTAATTATATTTATAAGGAAAGCCCTTTTTACTATCCTGTTATTCTTATATATTTTCTACACTTATATAAGAAAGCTCGCTACGTAAAAAGGGCTTTTTTAAATAGACATCTTAATTTAAGTCGTGTATAATTGATTTTATAAAATTTATTAACGAGGTGAACACTTTTGGACTCTAGTGACATTGGAAATCTGATTATATTAATTATATTATTATTTCTTTCTGCTTTTTTCTCATCTGCAGAGACAGCTCTTACAACTGTCAATAAAATTCGTATGAGAACATTAGCCGAATCAGGTAATAAGCGTGCCAAAAAAGTATTAGCAATTACATCAAATAGCTCAAAAATGCTTTCCGCGATTTTAATTGGTAATAATATTGTAAATCTTTCAGCTTCTTCAATTTCTACATCCCTTGCTATTAAACATTTTGGTAGTTATGGAGCAGGAATTATAACTGGAATTCTTACATTTTTGATATTGATTTTTGGTGAAATAACACCAAAGACTATTGCAACTATTGAAGCAGAACGTCATTCTCTTTCATACGCTAGAATAATAGGAGCTTTGATGACTATCCTTACTCCTGTTATTTTTCTTTTAAATAAACTTTCAGGAATCGTTCTTTACATTCTAAGAGTCGATCCTAACAAAGCTAACAAGGCTATGACTGAGGAAGAAATTCGTACTATAGTTGATGTAGGACAAGAAACAGGTGTAATTGAACACGAGGAAAGAGATATTATTCATAACTTATTTGACTTTGGTGATGCTACAGCAAAAGAGATTATGATTCCACGAATCGATATGGTTTTTGCGCCAATTACTGCAACTTATGATGACATCATTAAAATATTTGAAGAGTATAAATTCACTCGTCTTCCTGTATATCAAGATACTACAGATAATGTAGTTGGTATCGTAAATGTTAAAGATTTACTATTACAAAAAGACGACTCACATTTTTGTTTGAAAAATATCTTAAGAAAAACATATTTTACTTTTGAATCAAAAAACACAGCTGATCTTTTCTTAGAAATGCGAAAGAATTCCATTTCAATGGCTATTGTAGTTGATGAATATGGTGCTACTGCTGGTCTAATTACTCTTGAAGATTTGCTTGAAGAAATCGTTGGAGAAATTCGTGATGAATATGATTTTGACGAAGAAGACGAAATTACACAACTTAATGAACGTGAATATCTTGTGCTTGGCTCAACTAATCTAGATGACGTAGCTGATAAATTAAATATCAACTTAGAATCTGACGATTACGAAACAATTGGTGGATATTGTCTTGGACTTTTAGACCACCTTCCAGAAAAAAATGAAATAGTTATTAACGACGATGATGTTTTATTAAAAATTAATCAGGTAGATAAAAACCGAATAGAGCGAGTTTATATAAAACTTCCTCATAAAACAGAATCTGAAGAAGATTAAACTTTTAAGTTGGACTTGTAAATTGGACTTACAAACTGGACTTACAAATTGGACTTGCAAATTAAGCTTACAAAATAAACTTGCTGAATAAATAAACCACCGCAACTACTGTTGTCGGTGGTTTATTATCTGTTTATACATATTTATATTTGTTAAAGTTTATGTTAAAACCCAAGAAGCGAAGAAAATTCTGCCGTTTTCCATACGGAATATTTCTGCAATGTATTGCGATGTTTTTTATCTATGAATCTTATTTTTCCAAAAACATCTTTACCATTAACTGGAGTTGTATCAACTATATGCACTCTAAATTGTTTTTCAACTTCAGCTCCGTGCTGGTCGATGGCTTTAACATTTTCTGTAACTTCTCCATCACTAGTTAAGCTAGTGAATTCATCAGGAGAATAGTTAACTAGGGTAAATGAATTCTTTTCATGAACCCCATAGGAAATCAAACCATCTTCTCGATCTGTAGCCTTTACATTTTTTGATAATTCTTGCTCTGTTATTTTACCATTTTTTGCATCTTCTAAAGTATAAAATAAATCTTGCGTTTCAACTACTGGCCAATAATTCCATATTGCGTAAATAGTAATTGTGGCACCATTTGAATGCGAAATTCCTAACTTATTTACTAATTCCGCTACAGAAATATTTTCTTTTTCTTTCATGGTAGGAAATAAATCACCATTTGAAGTACTCCAGCCTAAATAACTTGATTCTTCTATAGGCGTAACAAATTTATTATTAGCTGTTGTAAAAAAATCATTATATTTTACTGTAAGCCCCGGTATATGACCACTTCTTGCACCATTACCATTGTATTCGATTCTATATGAATTTTCCTCCCATTGCCCATACAAATCGATTCTAGGCCACTTTTTTAACGCCCATTCTGTGGAAATTGTATCCCTTGTATCAAATTTAACTGGTCCATTTCTATCTTCTAGACTCCATCCTTTTTGATGATACCCTTCTTTACTCCAACCAAAGTTTGGAATCACCTTATCAACATCTCCATATGCAATATACATACTTTCCTCTTTTGTGTCATTTTCTGCAATATTTCTATGGAAAACCACTTTAGTTTTTCTCTTTTCCGTAACTGCAACATATTTAATATTAATAATAGCATCTGTTTGGAAACTTTCAGTAGTTATTCTTTGCTTTGTATCAATTTCTCCGGTTGTAACCTTCCAATGCTTAAAGTCGTAACCTTTCTTTGTTTTAAGGGAAACATTAAGTCTTGTTCCATAAAGATACACTCCTGAACCAGATGTAGATGCTACTCCTTCGTCTCCTACAGCTTCTACTCTAATTAGTAGTCCTACAATATTTTTATTAAAATATGATCTTAATTTATCCTTTGTTGCTTTTCTCCAAGGTGCTGCATTGGCAATTCCAGCATGATTCGTATAAAAATGTTTTGGATCTAAAGTACATCCATTATCATCCATAGCTGAAAGTAATCTTCCGTTTTTTCTTAATGTTACACATGCATCTAGGTTAATGGAAACTCTTCCTGCATTCATTGCCTCTACCGCTTCATTAGACATTCTATTTCTTAGAGTACTAAGCCTAATAGAGTATAAATTATATTCAGTACCATTATCAGACACTTCGGAAATTCTTTGCATATGCGTTCCGCCTAATTTAAAATATATTTCTTGTCTCTTTTGTCTTCCAGCTCCATCTGTATAATCTACATTTACTTTCCACCCTATTGTAGAATACCTAATTCCAGTGCTAACAGCTGCAGTACCTTCTGTACCGTATAATATTTGTCCATCTGCCAAATATTTATCCGTTATTTCTTGATTATCATCTGGTATAAACTTTACTTGCCCACCAAAAGTTTGCACAAAAGTCTTTGCATCATAACTAGCTGCATTTATTTTCTTAACATCATTTTTAGTTATAAACGCTGTACATACTAAAAACAATGCAACAATAAATGCAACTTTTCTTACTCTTTTTATATTACCTATAAACTTCTTAAATCTGTACATTTTATTGACCTTCTTTCACAAAAATGGCATCCTCTAGAGCTTCCATTTTTTTGCCTGCGCCAATGGATTCTTTTGTTTTTTTGTTTACCCACTTTACATTGTCTTCTCCTTTTATTAAAGGTGTAATTATGCTTGAATTTTTTTCTACTTTCACGATTTTGTATGGGGATTCTTCTTGAAAAGTTTCTAAATTTTTTTGAGAATTACCAGTATTGTCCTTAGCACTTTCTTGTGAATCATTTTTGTAAAACTTTAGTGTTACATAAGTATCTTTATCCTTAATTTCTGTATCTTCACGATCTACTATAATTGTTTTAGTAGATTTAATATCTTTTGTCTTTCCATTAAAAAATCTATAATGATCGATAATATCAATTGATATGATTCCTTTATCTAAATTATAGGTTTTTACATTTATATCTATCCTATCCTGAAATTTTATTCTTTCCTTAAGTTCTTTCTTTAATACATTTGGTCCTATATTTTCTATTTCTCTTCTAGAATTACCACTTCTTAGAACTTCCGGAATGTAATTATTTTCAAGGTGCTGATACAACACCTCAGATATTGTATTATCTATCTGATTTTTCCTTACATCTACATTGTATATGCTTAATGCAATCACACCTGTATAAAGGATTACAAATAAACTTATAATCCCCATAAATATACTTTTCAATTTTGCACCTCTTTTCTTTTTTATCCATATCTGCGTTGATAAATGTTTATGGGATTTTTTTCTTTTTTTACTGGAATTTTTATCTTAGACTTAGTTACTTTTCTATGAGAATCTATTGTTTTTAAATAAAATGTATACACACCTGATTCTTCAAAATTTATTATTTTTTCATGATGTATTAAATTAGAATTTTCTACATTTTGGTTGTGACTATTTTTTATACACAACACTTCAATTTTTAAATTGTTTCCGTTTGTATCTACTGCCGAAAATAAATCATTAATATTAATATTTTCTTTAGCATACACGTTTTTATTGACTTTAAATTTAATTTTTGGATTTTTTCTTGTCATATTTCCATTAAAAGACCTATTATTCTTTTTTTCTTTAACTAATGAAAAGGTATTATCCAATGTTTTTCCTACACCTGAAAAGGCTGAAATATTGCCACTAGTTCCCATATAGATGGCTATGAGAGCTAGAGCCACCACAACGGCTATCAATGTGGCAGAGTATTGATCAATTATTTCTTTCATTTTACATTCCACCTTTTAGTAATGTGCCAAATAGCTTTAAAAAGCCTTCCGACCTAGTTAATACTATTGCTGACACTACTGTAAACATCAGTAAGCCACCTACTATTTCTAGAATAGTCTGGCCATATTCTTCTATTATTCTTCTCATATTTACCACACCTTCTTGACGTTTTATCTGAAATAGTTTCGTTTTAATTAGTCATTGCCTCCACTACCATAGCTAACGATGCAATGATTCCACTGCCAACTACCATCAAAATAAATGCTCCGCCATATTGTTCTATAACTTCTTTCATGCTAGTCTCCTTTTAATTTTAACTTTTAGCTTTAGTTTTTAGCTTTAACCTTTAGCTTTAACTATACTTTTTATGTCTAATTTTACATTTTTTGCTTCTTTCAAATTTTATGTTTTCTATCTAGCATAGCCATCTAATTTATAATTGTAATTCAAGTCAAAAAATCCTATTTTTACAGGAACACTTAATTTTACTCTTGCAGCTTTTGCATCTTTAGTATCATTTAAATGTTGTAAGTCTGCTCCTTTAGTTTCGTTATCATAATACACCACAATATCTGCATCGTATCCATTTTCTCTAGCATTTTTTGAGCACTCTTTTACTACTTCACTATAAAAATTGGAATTTTCTATCTCATTTATAATCCTAGCATGCTCATCTTGAGCATTTGTTATTGTTAAAAAAGTAGTCAAAATTCCAACTGATGTAACTGCTAATAGCATTATCATAAAAATACCTAAAAACGCTTTTACAACTTGACTCATATATAGTCCTTTCTTTTTCTATACTTATTATCTCCATTTATATGTGCGTTGCCGTTAAAAATGTAAGCATAAATACCGCCATATCAACTACCAACTTAAGTCCTGCCGTTAATACTGGCGCTAAGAATAACAGATATAGCCCACTATTTAGATCTTTGAATCTATTTTTTTCTGCCTGGTTAAGCATTTTTTGGTTTTTATCTATTAGCTTTTCAATCTGCTGATTGGCATCTCCGCCACTTCCTGTAGATAAGCTATATAGCATATTCATTACGGACTGAATTTCTGGAATTGTAAAATCTTTTAAGAATTCATGATATGGTTTTGCCTCTTCTGGTGCCATCATTAATTTTGAAATCAATTCATCTAATTCTTCTTTTAAAATTCCTGGCACGTTTTCTTTTGATTTCATTAACGCAACTTGAACATTTTCCGTTTGAAGCAATAAAACTAAATCCATTAACCAAGATGGAAAGGCTCTCTTTATTTCTCTCATTAATGCCTTTTCTGCTAATTTTTTTCCTACAAGATGTTGATTGAAACCAAAGATAGCAAAAAGAATAGCTATACCTACAAACCATTGATTTTTAACTATAACAGCTAATACAACAGCTAAAACACCAATACTTCCTGTAATAATTGATGCTCTTGGCATTTTTTCTTCTTTTTGTATGTGCCACTGTTTCATTTTTTTAATATAATACTCATCATCTTTTATTTCATCCACTTTAAGTAAATCAACACTTAAAAATTTTTGAGCTTTTTTAGCTATTAAATTGTCTAATAAAAAAACAAATACACTAAGACCTTGCACTACAAAGTTTCCACTAATATCTACATTTACTGTTGGAATATATAAAACCATTCCACAGATCAAAAGTGAAATCACCGCTGAAAAAACAACTTCTTTAAACATTCTGCTTCTTTCAGCTAGCATTTCTTTTATGCGTAACTCCCACATACTTTTTCCTGCTAGCAATAGCTTTATGGATTTTTCTATTTCTCCACCGTGACTTTCTACGTGCAACATAAATTTATGTACATTTTTTATCTGTTTGCAATCATACTCTTTTGCAATAATATCTAATGCATCTTTTGCAACATCGCTATCATCAAAAGTTTCAAAAAAATGTTTTAGTGCCATATCAACTACATTTTTCATCTTGCCCGGCTGAAGACTTGAATTAACTGCACTTAAGGTTTCTTGAATTTTTCCTGTACGCAAAAACTCATATAAAACCCCATCAATATAAAGTCCTACATCTTCAAAACGTTTCTTTTCGTATTTGCTTTTATAATATTCTAATACGTAAAACGGCAACATTATAACAGCTATTATCGCCATAATTACAGTAAATGTCCACTGCAATTTAAGTACTAAATGTAATAAAAAGACTAGTGCTACAGCTAATATATTTGCTGTAATATAATTTTTTACTGATAAGGAAAACCCAAGTTCTTGGATTTTCCCTTTAATTTTTTTATAGATCATTTTTATACTCCTATAGTATCTTCTGAAGAAAAACTATTATTAGATAAACGTGAATTAAGTACATCTATATCAGATATCCCAGCTCGTTTCATTCTTTCTTCAACTTGCTTTGGCAATTTATCTAAAAGTAACTGGCCATTTTTTACAACCATCTCTATCTTATTTTCTCCATTTTCTCTAATAAAAAAGCAAATTTGGTCTATGTAACGATACATTTCGCCATCCTCTCTTTGTTTCTTTCGAATTAAAATTCCAACATCAAGTGCCTGATAAATGTCATTTTCCATTCTATCTGCGTCCATTCTGTTTTCTAGCATATTCAAAATTCTATCTGGAATATTTCTAACATCAGAAGTATGTAAGGTTGTCATTCCTCGTACACCTGTTGACCAACTTTCAAGCAAATACTTTACTTCTTTTGAACGTGCTTCTGAAAGCATAATCCATTTAGGATTAAGTCTTAAACTTGCTTTTAAAGCATCTGAATATGTAAAAAGTTTCTCATCTACCTTCATTTCAACACAGTCTTTGTTAGGATTCGTAGTTGGGTATCTAAGTTCTAATGTGTCTTCTATTGTAATTACTCTTTCGTTTGCTGGAATAAATTGTGAGAAAAATTTTAGACATTCTGTTTTACCTACACCTGGTTCACCTGCAAAAGAAAAATTCATTTTTCCTTTTACACAATTAACTAATAATTTTAATATTTCCTTTGTGCAATAATTGCTTTCTATCATTTTTTCTTCTGTAAGTCGTATAACTGGTGGGGTCTTTCTAATACATATACTTCTTCCTTGACGTGAAACTGATTCATGTATAATTGTAATTCTAAGTTCTGGGGTTTCTGCTTCGAGTTCTGGATTTGATTTATTGAATTGACGACTAACCACGTTTGCAATTCTTTGAGTAAATTGCTCGATAAATTGTGGTGTAATATATTGCTCTAAAAAATCTTTTTCTACTTCAAATCGCTCATTATCTGTGTTTGTGAGCCAAATTTGTTTACCATTATAATCTATATCTGTTATTTTTTCATCAGATATAAACTTCCATAACGGTCCAAAATATTCTTTTCCTAACTGCATATTTATACCTCATATTTAAAACAATTTTGCACTAATTCCTGCATTAGAATTTGCCTTATTTACAAAGTTATTAATAATCCCAATAAATGCTTGTGCAATAACACTATCTCTTCCTTGTCCAATTACAAAAATAATAACTGCAATAACAGATAAAATTGCTACAACTGTAATTAAAACACCACCGTACTGTTCAAAAATTTCTTTCATTTTGATCTCCTTTTTTACTTGTAATAAATAATATAATAATGTTTGTGAATATGTTACGATTTGTAACCTTTGAATTTATGAATGTCGCGACAAGTGAAATAATAGCATAATTTTTTTTCCTTGTAAAGATTTATTTTTGTTTTTCCGATAAATTTATACGAATAAGTATATTTACAAAGGAGAGGAATATGTCAAATATTAAATCAACTAAACAAATAGGTTTTATTATTTCAAGTATAGATAGTAGTTATAGAGACTCTCTTGTAGATTCGCTATGTAATAAATTTTATGAAAAAGGATACCAAGTAATAATGGGAATGACTAATCATGATATTAAACGAGAGCGAGAACTTTTTACTTCTTTTTCGTCCCTTGTTGATTGTATCATTGTAATTTCAAACGCTGAAAAATATTCTCAAATTGAGGATGTTGTTCCTAAAGATTTACCTGTTATTTTTTTAGTTAATAAACCTGAAGACACTCCACATTGTGCTATCTTAGAAAATGATTATAGCGCTTTTTATCAAGCTGTTGTTTCTTACAGTGCTGCCCATCATCATAAGGTAGCTTTTGTTTGTTCAAATATAAAAGTTTCATCTTCTAAAGAGATTTTAAAAGCTTATGCAGATTCTCTAAATTCGTCTCATATAGATTATGATGAAAGTTTGATTTATGATGTTGTTAATAATCCAAATTTCGGAGCTGGCGGACTTGTAACAGAAATGATCAATAAAGGGTGCGGTGCTATTATTTGTACTACTCCAAGCATTACAAATCGCTTTGTAGATTATCTACTTTTTAATACTCCTAAACTTTCTAACCATCCTATTTCTATCTACGGATATGGAAACCAAACTCACAATTTAATTACACAACTTAATATAAATACTGTAGTTCACCCAAGTGATCAAATTGTTAAATTAGCTGTTGAACAAGCGCTTTATCAAATGAATCATCCTAACCAAAAAGAATATAGAGACTTTTTAGTTAAAGGAAAACTTAAAATGTATACTTATGATGGACTAAACAATTAATTTCTTAAAAAAGCTGAAATATATTTTTTAGGTTTTTCATCATGAAATGAATTAACAATAATATATTATCTAAACTAAAAAGAAACTTATTTTAAAGGAATAGCAGATTCTGCTATTCCTTTTTGTCATATTCAATGTATGCAACATTACATTATAACAACACAGGAGAATATTTATATGACTATTGTAATTTATACTAGGGACCTAAATACCTTGATAATCTTTACGTCAAATTTCCAGATGCCTTTTTAGCTTGCGGCAAAAGAGGGCCATATAAAAAATTCACTTACTGCAATAAATTAAATGTTATGAAATTTTCTTCGTCACGAAATTCTCTTTGTTACAAAAATTTGAAATAATACTTCAGAAACTATATACTTTATATATCAAATGAAAGGAAGATAATGTAATGTTTGCGAAACTTTTAAAATTTACTTCTAAGTACGGAACTAAAGCCGTTAAATGGTGTTGGAAACATAAATGGGAGCTTCTTAATGCTAGCTCTGCAGCATACGACATAATCAAAGACTTATTCGGCTAATTTAAAAATTGACAACTTCAATTTTAGGAATAGTAATTTTTGCTATTCCTTTTTGTCATATTCAATATATGCAACATTACATTATAACAACACAGGAGAATATTTATATGACTATTGTAATTTATACTAGGGACGATAATACAACACAAACTATTAAAAATAACTTGATTAACTCTCATAACCATTCTTTTCGCTATTCTGATTATTATGGTGAAAAACAAGAAATTGCTATATGCAATATTGAATATATAAAAGCTTATAGACGTTATTCTAGTTTAATTTTTGATTGTAATGAAATTACTATTTCTAAAAATCTCGGTGTCCTAGAACACGAATTTAAAAATACTACTCTTATACGTGTTCATAGATCTTACATTATAAATAGTACTTTTGTTGCAAATATTACCGAAAAAAAAATTACTCTTTCATCTGGCAAAAAAATTCCAGTTGAACCTAAATACCTTGATAATCTTTACGACAAATTTCCAGATGCCTTTTTAGCTTGCGGCAAAAGAGGGCCATATAAAAAAATTCACTTACTACAATAAATCAAATGTTATGAAATTTTTCTTTGTTACAAAAATTTGAAATAATACTATTAGTCATATATACTGAGAAGTGATATTTAATACTGTAGATTTGGAGGAGAAAATGAATATACGAAAAATAAAACACGAATATAAAAAAGGGTTTTCACTTGAAATAGATAATTTAGAAATTTCATCTAATAAAATAATCGGCTTAGTCGGAGAAAATGGTGCTGGGAAAACTACATTAATGTCAATTTTAAGCGGCTTTATGAAGGCAAATAAAATATATGAAGTTGAAACAGAAAAAAAAGAATTTACAATCGGTTTTATTCCATCTGAAATAAAAATATATGATTTTTTAACAGTCGAAGAATTTGTAAAGCTATTTGTGGATTTTTCTTCGACAGAAATGTCTGTTGACGAAATCATATCCTTACTAGAGATGGAGGAAAAAAGAAAAACCTCTATCGATGAATTATCCCAAGGTATGCAAAAAAAGCTAACTCTAATTCCTATTATGTGCAAAAAATATGACTTAATTATATTAGACGAACCTTTTAATAGTATTGATGTTAAATATATTTATAAATTAAAACAATTACTACAAAATATAAAACAACGTGCAACTATCTTAATCTCCTCACATATTTTAGACACACTAGTAGATTTATGTGATGAATTCGTTGTATTAGACTCTGGAAAAATAAAAGATACATTTACCAATACAAAAACTATTAAAGATATGGAGGAACGAATTTTTGAAGGAAGTAATTAAATTTAGA
Source organism: Lachnospiraceae bacterium C7 (assembly GCA_900113385.1). Lineage (GTDB taxonomy): Bacteria > Bacillota > Clostridia > Lachnospirales > Lachnospiraceae > Roseburia. The sequence continues at coordinate 31,596 of FOPE01000006.1, read as the reverse complement.
ATCGAAAAATTCAGATTACAATTCAGCATGTACGGTTTCGCAAATTGTCTCGGATTTTTCCTAATATTTTCAGCTTTACTTATACTTCCTAAATTTGGAATGTATAAATTTAAACATTATACAGCAACAATGTTGCTTATAACAATAATATTTGTATGTTTTGCAATAGAATTTGTCCTAAAAAAAATAAAAAATGATGATGTACTATTTGTAGAAACCTTTTTTGATAATTTAGACGCAAAAAAATACACAACTTACATGAGATATTATAAATATATTGTATTTCAAATATTTTTTCTCTATTTTATATGTCCATTTGAAATAAAATATCTAGATGATTGTTTAACATTTATTGCTTTTGTTGAACTTATAACTGCGATTGAAGTTGCTGTTTTTTCTATGACCAGCAATGAAATTGCAATGACAATAAAAAGTGTGATAACTTTCGCTTTCCTCGGAGCTATTATTTTAACAAATCATAAAATTATATCTCTTCCGATCGACGGAATTTTTGAACACAAATTTAGAATTCTCAAGATTGCAATTACAGCAATTAGCGTGTTACTCTCTTTAAAGTATCTTTCTATCGAAAGCCCAACGCATAATGGAATTCTTATAAAAAAATTGTCTTCTTTCAAAATAGTTAAAAAAGAAAAAGATTATTTATTTTTCATAAAGAAAATAAAATTTATGGAAGCTCTATATGTTTTTGCATTAACTATTTTTTTATCTATGCTTGAAAATGAAAAATCAGTCAAACAACTGATAACTTTTTCTGCCGCAATATCATATATGTTTGCTAATACTTACATAGAATTAACTGCTTATGAAACCGGAAATTTTATACTCTTTCATACAGCCGATCAAATAAAACATTTTAAATTTAAAAAAATAATTAATACACTAAAAATTGCTACTTCTTTATTTTTGTTACCAATGATTCCAATGGTATTGATAACTTCTTTAAAAGTAGTTGTAATAGCATTTTTAATCGCTATATTATCATTTTTAATTTCAACTTTATTAATACCTTTTTCCTATGAAAGAAGAACAACTACTAAAACAATGGTATCAAATTTAGATCAGATTTGTTATATGGTAGCCATGATTTGTATTTTTCTAATTCTAGCTACTATTTCAAATAAAATAATTTAAAAACACGCAGAAGGGAATAATTATGATACAAAATTAAGTAAAAACAAAAAAAGACTGCAAAAATAATTAAATATTTTCGCAGTCTCTTATATTATAAGACTAGTAATGTATTATCGCATTTTATTACTTTTTCTTATATTCTATTAATTACTGTAATACTTCTTCTGCTTCAACTTCGAGAATTGTACTTTCTGATGTTTGTAAAAGTTTTTCTACGCTTGAAAGTTTTACACATACCACAAACACTTCTGCTGCCTGTCTTAACTCTTCCATTGAAGGATATGTTGGTGCAATTCTAATTGTTGAATCTTTTGGATCTTTTCCATATGGGAAAGGTGCTCCTGCACCTGTCATTGTCACTCCTGCTTCCTTACATTTTGAAATAATGTCTTTTGCACAACCTTCTAATGATTCAAAACATACGAAATATCCACCTACAGGATTAATCCACTGGCCAATTCCAAGTGGTTTAATCTCTTTATTTAACATGTCGATTAGCATTTCAAATTTTGGTCTAATAATATCAGCCTGTTTTGCCATGTGAGCCTTAATTCCATCAATGTTTTTAAAATATCTTACATGACGAAGCTGATTAATCTTGTCATGACCAATTGTTTGAACTGTTAATCTTTTCTTAATATCAGCTAAGTTATTTTCTGATGTAGCAAGTGCTGCAATTCCAGCACCTGGGAATGTTACTTTGCTAGTTGAACAGAATTCATATACCATATCTGGATTTCCAGCTTTTGCACATTCCTCTAAAATATTTAAAATTTTAGCCTGTTTATCTTCATATAAATGATGAACCACATATGCGTTATCCCAGAAAATTCTAAAATCTTTTGCCTTAGGTTGTAGATTTGCAAAACGTCTTACTGTTTCATCTGAATATACAACACCTTGTGGATTTGAATATTTTGGTACGCACCAAATACCTTTTACAGCTTCATCATTATTAACATATTTTTCAACTAAATCCATATCTGGACCGTCCGCTGTCATTGGAATATTAATCATTTCAATTCCAAAACTCTCTGTGATTTTAAAATGTCTATCATATCCTGGTACTGGACATAAAAATTTAACTTTGTCTAATTGACTCCAAGGAGTATTTCCACATACACCAAAAAGTTCTGCTCTAGCCACTTGATCGTACATGATATTCAAGCTTGAGTTTCCATAAATAATAAGGTTTTCAGGTTTACAATCAACCATATCGGCAACTAATCTCTTTGCTTCTGGTAAACCATCCATTACACCATAATTTCTACAATCTGTTCCATCTTCAGCTAAAAGAGAATCTTCTTTTCCAATGACATCAAGTATATCCATTGAAAGGTCTAACTGTTCTGCAGAAGGCTTTCCCCTAGCCATATTAAGTTGAAGACCAATCTCTCTAATTTCTTTGTATCTTCTTTCGAGTTGTTCTTTTTCCTTTAATAATTCGCTTTTTGTCATTTCTTGGTATTTTCTCACTATGTGTTCCTCCTAGTTTCCTTTTCATCTTAAATCACACCACTTATGTGGCTTAGGAATTTTTTCCCAATTTATCAAAATACTGTCGAACCTTTTCTTCATAACCAATCTCTGTAGGTTCATAAAATTTCTTACCTACTAGTCCATCCGGCAAATATTGTTGATCAACATAATGATTTGGGTAATCATGAGCATATTTATAGCCTATGCCATGTCCCAATTTAGCTGCAGACTTATAATGTGCATCTTGTAAATGTGTTGGAATTGGAGGGGTTTTCCCTCTTTTCACTTCATCCATGGCCTTTGCCACTGACATATATGATGCATTGCTCTTAGGCGCTGTAGCCACGTAATTAACTGCTTCTGCTAAAATAATCTGTGACTCTGGCATTCCTATTCTCTCAACAGCTTGAGCTGCCGATGTTGCCACAACTAGCGCATTAGGATCAGCCATTCCAACATCTTCTGCTGCGCATATCATAATTCTTCTAGCAATAAATTTAATATCTTCGCCTGCGTAAAGCATTCTTGCCAAATAATAAATAGCTGCATCTGGATCTGATCCTCTCATGCTTTTTATAAAAGCTGAAATAGTATCATAATGATTGTCTCCTGACTTATCATAAGCAACTACTCTTTTTTGAATACATTCACTAGCAACTTCTATCGTAATGTGGATTATTCCATCATCACTTCTATCTGTAGTAAGCACTCCAAGCTCAATAGCTTTAAGTGCACTTCTTGCATCTCCATTTGACATATCTGCTAAAAATTCTAACGCATCATCATCAATCTTCGCATTATAGATGCCAAGACCTCTTTCTTCGTCTGACAACGCTCTTTTTAACAATGTCTTGATGTCGTCTGTAGATAATTTCTTCAACTCAAAAATACTTGATCTTGAAAGTAAAGCACTGTTTACTTCGAAATATGGATTCTCTGTTGTGGCTCCTATTAAAATCACAGTACCATCTTCTACATATGGTAAAAGATAATCTTGCTGACCTTTGTTAAAACGATGTATCTCATCTATAAAGAGTATCGTCTTTTTTTCATACATTCCCTGATTGTCTTTAGCTTTTTTAACAACTTCTTCCATATCTTTTTTACCAGCTGATGTTGCATTTATCTGTAAAAATTCAGCACTTGTCGTATTGGCGATAACTTTAGCTAAAGTTGTTTTGCCAGTTCCAGGTGGTCCATATAATATTATCGAACTTAATTTATCTGCTTTAATGGCTCTATATAAAAGTTTATCTTTTCTAATAATATGTTGTTGACCTACAACCTCATCTAATGTTCTTGGTCTAAGTCTTGAAGCAAGAGGAGCTTCTCTCTCGCTATTTTTTTCTCTCATATAATCAAATAAATCCATATTTCTCCTTTATATGATAGCCTGCTAAACACTATTTTAAAATTTTCATGATTTTTAAAATAAAAAATTTAAAATTTTTAATTTTCAAATTCCAATCATATACGCTTTTGCATAATTCAAGGTCGTATCTTGCATTTTTAATCGTTGTTTAGCATTTTTTCTTGGAAAGCCAATAAATTTTTGAAGGATTAGTATCATCCAAACTTCATTCTTATAATAGAATACTCTATTTCCATTCACTTTACAAGATTAAAGCTACCATTAATATTCTTTTCTACTTTGTGTACTAAAAACTGTGCTTTTTTTACAGTTTTAGTGTGCATTTTGATATATCTATAACTTATATTATTTATTATAACATGTTATAAGTCGTTTTTATTTTAAAATTAATACTTATAATAATAAGAGCAGTACATATAAAATGTACTGCTCTTATCGCGGCTGTTAAATTGAGATTTTTATTTTGTTTTTTGTTTTTATGATTTGTATTCACACTTTACTAGTTATACTTGCGTTAAGTGTATTGTATTATTTATTTTTGTTTTTTATATGTTCTATTTGTTATTATTTTTTGTTATTATTTGGTGTTATTTCTTATTATTATATTTTGTTGTATTATTTCACCTTCCCATATAAATTAGACTTTTCGTCTGCATCAATTAAAATGGTATCTCCTACATTTACCTTATCAGCTAGGATTAGCTTTGCAGATATTGTTTCTACATATTTTTGCACATAACGTTTGAGAGGTCGTGCTCCATACATCGGATTATATCCGCCTTCAATAACTATATCTTTAGCTTTTTCGGATAATTCTACTTTAATTTGTTTGTCAACGAGTCGTTTATTTAAACCATCCATAAGCAAATTAACAATGTGGCCTATATTGTCCTTTGTAAGTGGCTTAAACATAATTATTTCATCTAATCTATTTAAGAATTCTGGTCTAAAATGAAGCTTTAATTCATCTGAAACTTCTTGTTCTACCTTTGAATCGATTTCTCCATCTTCGCCTATTCCGTCTAATATTTCACTTGAACCTAGGTTACTTGTCATTATAATGATAGTATTTTTAAAATCAACTGTACGACCTTGTGAATCTGTAATTCTACCATCATCTAATACCTGAAGTAAAATATTAAATACATCTGGATGTGCTTTTTCTACTTCATCAAAAAGTACAACTGAATATGGTTTTCTTCGAACGGCTTCTGTAAGCTGTCCTCCTTCATCATATCCTACATATCCTGGAGGTGCTCCTATTAATCGAGACACTGAATATTTCTCCATGTATTCACTCATATCAAGTCTTACCATATTTGTTTCATCATCAAATAATGCTTCTGCTAAAGATTTAGCAAGCTCTGTTTTACCTACACCTGTTGGTCCAAGGAATAAGAAGGAACCAATTGGTTTGCTTGGATCTTTAATTCCGGCTTTTGATCTAATAATAGCTTCTGTCACTTTTGTAACTGCATCATTTTGACCTATAACTCTTCCATGTAAGACTTTGTCTAAGTGTAAAGTTTTATTTCTTTCACTTTCTGTAAGTTTCTCAACAGGAATTTGTGTCCATCGTGATACGATTCTTGCAATTTCCTCATCACTTACACTTTCATGAACAAGTCCAAAATCTTTTCCTTTCAATTTTTCTTCTTCTTGTTCTAATTCTTTTTGTGCCTGTGGCAAAACTCCATATTGAAGTTCTGCTGCTTTTTCTAAATCATAGTCTTGCTGTGCTTGTGCAACTTCTTTTTTAGTTTGTTCTAATTTTTCTCTTAATTTATGAACCTTTGTAATTGCAGATTTTTCGTTATCCCATTGAGCTTTTTTAGAGTTAAATTGATCTTTTATTTCTGCCAATTCTTTTTGCAAATTTGAAAGACGTTCTCTACTTAAACTGTCTGTTTCTTTTTTAAGCGCAGTCTCTTCTATCTGCATTTGCATAACTCTACGATTAAGTTCATCTAATTCTGTAGGCATTGAATCTAGCTCTGTCTTAATCAATGCGCATGCTTCATCTACTAAATCAATAGCTTTATCTGGTAAAAATCTGTCGCTAATATATCTATTTGACAATACTGCTGCCGACACAAGTGCTGAATCTGTAATCTTAACCCCGTGGAAAACTTCATATCTTTCTTTTAAGCCTCTAAGAATTGATATTGTATCTTCAACTGTTGGTTCATCTACCATTACAGGTTGGAATCTACGCTCTAATGCTGCATCCTTTTCAATATATTCTCTGTACTCATCAAGAGTAGTGGCACCTATACAATGTAACTCGCCTCTAGCTAGCATAGGTTTCAAAAGTTGACCTGCATCCATTGCTCCATCTGTTTTTCCAGCTCCAACAATGGTATGAAGCTCATCAATAAAAAGAATAATTTCACCTTCAGAGGCTTTAACATCCTCTAATACGGCTTTCAATCTTTCTTCAAATTCGCCTCTATATTTTGCACCTGCAATAAGAGCTCCCATATCTAACGAAAATAATTTTTTATTTTTTAGACCCTCTGGTACATCTCCTCTTGCAATTCTTTGCGCTAATCCTTCTACAACTGCAGTTTTACCTACACCTGGTTCTCCAATTAAAACTGGATTATTTTTTGTTTTTCTAGATAAAATTCTTACAACATTTCTGATTTCTGAATCTCTACCAATAACTGGATCAAGCTTTTGATTCTTAGCTCTATCTACCATGTCATATCCATATTTATCTAATGTATCATATGTGGCTTCAGGATTATCAGAAGTTACTTTATGATTTCCTCTAACTGACTCTAATGCTTTAAGGAATCTATCCTTTGTAATTCCATACTCTCTAATAAGTTCCTTCATAGCCCCGTTTGGATATTTTAATAGCGCCAAAAATAAATGCTCAATAGAAACATATTCGTCTCCCATTCGTTTTGCTTCATCCTCAGCATTAATCAATACCTTGTTAAGATATTGCCCCATGTATACTTGGCCACCGGACACCTTAACTCTTTTAGCCAATTTATCTTTTGCATTATTTAAAAAATGCTCTTTGTTAATCTCCATTTTTTCAATTAACTTTGGAAGCAAACCATCTTCTTGCTGTAAAAGGGCAACTAACAAATGCTCTTGTTCTATTTCCTGATTTCCATATTCATAAGCTAACTTTTCACAATCATTAATCGCTTCTATCGATTTTTGTGTAAACTTTTGAATGTTCATATATCACCTTGCCTCCTATCCTTTTACTTAATTTAATAACTGCTTCTTTGTTCTTGTTATTAATGTAGCACCATTTGTTAGCACTGTCAACAGGTGAGTGCTAATTTATTTTTTTCTTTTCTTTCATCGCAGTTTTTCCTGCTTTAATCCCTTCTAAATTCTATAAAAGTTCACATATTGCATATTTTTTTTGCTGATATATGTGATATAATTACATTGCAGATTTATATCTAGCATTTTTAGTAAAGGAAGAAAAAATATGCCTTATTACAAGTCAAAACCTATTAAGAAGAAAAAACATCACTTTCTTCATTTCATCATCTTTTTGGTTGTATTATTAGCATTAATATGCATTGTTGGTGTTTTATTTTACAAACCAATAAAACATAAAGCTGTTGATACTGTAGCGGAAAAAGTTATTGAATCTCAGCTAAATGATGAGGATAGTGCAAAAGCCAAAAAAGTAATGGATTCTATGTCCGAATCAGACAAGGAAAAATTAGAAACAATTATTGAAAACCATATTACACCTTCAAATGTTTCAAAGGCTGTTTCCTATTACTCAAAGGGAGACACTGCTTCACTCGTTAATATGGCTCAGTCTGAACTATCTGAAAGTGAAATTAAAGAATTAAAAAAATTATATGACAAATATCAAGACGATATTGATGATGCAGTACTTAATTAGATTAAATAAATATGTTTTTATATATATGATTTTATGATTGTGATTTTATAATTATGATTTTATAAAACTATTTATTAGTTCTATGTAGTTTGCAAAATAAAAAAGTGGAGTAGCAAAAGCTATTCCACTTTTCTTTTATTTGTCTCTTTTTATTAAGCTGTTAATTACTGAATTATTAAACGTTTAATTGCCGGATTATTAATTACTGTACCGTTAATTATTGTGCTGCTGGTTGTTGAGCTTGCGCATTTGGATCTGCCGGTTGCTGCTGATCCTGTGGCTGTGCATTCGGATCTGCTGCCTGCTGTTGATCCTGTGGCTGTGCATTTGGATCTGCTGCCTGCTGTTGATCTTGCGCTACTGGATGAGTCATCATAAAGTTCTTAGCTGTTGTAGCCTTCTTAGTAGCTGGATATGTATCAATAATATATTGATAATATTTTTGAGCTGAAGGAACATCGCCTGCTTTATTAAATGCTTGTGCTAAATAAAATGCTGCATCTCCATTTTTATAACCTTGATCTTTATTTACAACTTTCTGTAAATCAGATATTGTAGCTTGCATATCACCCTTTTTATAAGCTGTTGTACCACGAGCAAACAATGTGCTCATATAAGATTCGCTAATTTGAACATTAATTGTATTATAAGTATTTACAGCACCTTCACTTAAATACTTTGTATCAATTGCTGCTAGCTGATCTCCAGCACCTACATAATCTTTACTTGTATATAATACATAAGCATTAATTAATGCTTCATATGTACTCTTTGTATTAGCTAACTGATCTGCTGCAGTACCATCTGTCTTTAACTTATCATTCAATTTCTTAACTTTATCTTTAAGAGATGTTATTTCTCCTTCTTTTGTAGAAATTGTCTCATTAGCTGTTTTTAACTTATTAATTGCACTTGAATTAGCATTCTTTTTAACATTAGGAATTAACAATACTGCTACTACTGCCGCTCCAATTAAAATACCAATTACCATATATAAAATAGCTGATCCTGCTGTAAAGTCTCTAAACTTTCTTGGTCTAATAATTGTATCATTTCCTTTTTGGTAAGAAACAGTATCTGCTGATTGTTTATTCTTTATCTTAGCATTAGTTGGTTTATCTTTTAAAATTCCTTTTACTTCTTTTAAATATTTTAAAGTAACAATGTTGTTAGCATCTAATTTTTTAGCTTCTACTAACTGTTTTTTAGCAAGTTCTGGCTTTCCATCTTGAATATATACCAAAGCTAAAAGTTGACGAGCTCTTAGCATTTTTGGATTAATAGATACTGCCTTTTTTAATTGAATTGTTGCTAGGTCAGTACTACCTTGCTTACAATATTGAAGGGCCTGGTTATATTTTTTAATAGTGTTGTTAATAGATTCTAATCTACCGTGGCCATTTTGAATGTCATCAATATATTTTGTAGCTAAATTATCCTGTTCAACATAGTTTTTGCTAATAACCCACTCATCAATAGCATTAACTACTTCACCTATCTCGTAATACACAAGACCTAATAAATTTCTTGCTTCAATATTTTCTTTATTAAATTTTAGACTTTGTTTTAAGTAATTGATTGCCCCTGACATATCTCTTACTTTTGCTCTTTCTAATCCTTCATTGTAATAGCAATTAGAAATTTTATTTATTTTCTGAAAAATTTGGACATCTGCACCACAAGAAGGACATTTGTCGTCTTTTCCTATCTCTTTTCCACATTTATAGCAAACCATAGTTATTTACCTCTTTTTTATTTTGTAACTTTTAACTAGCAATTTACACTAGTTGCTTTTTTTAGCCTCATTTATCAAATCTGCAATAATATCTGCAACATCTGTTAAATCGCGATTTTTAATATCATCCTCAGCTTCTGATACCTCTAAACTAGGTTTGAAATTCTTTAACTCTTCCTCAAAATTAATCATTTATTCTTCCTCCATAACCTTAATAAATAATCTTTTATAAAATATTTTTAGACGCAAAAAAGCGCCACCTTTTCTTATTATAATATAGTGACGCTATTATGCAACAATTTTTACAAAATTTTGTATATATAATTGTGAATTTTTTATGATTACATTGGAACCATAACTAATATATTTTCTTCATTTATTATAAACTTAACGTAGCTGTTCTTACTCTTTATAGGCATTATATTACTATCTATTGCAATTTGCACTCCTGGAAATACTTGATTCATTACTTTTATGTTAGCTCCTTTTGCTCTTTCTAGTAATGAGTGAACATGTGATACCTTTTCTTGTCTAACTGCAAGTTCAGCCTGTTTTGCTACTTTTGCTCTAACTAAAGCAACACGTCTTTCGTCTTTTCTAACATCTACATTTTTTTCTTTTCCAAGTTCGTCAAATTGTCTTATACCTTCTGTAATCTTATCTACTAAAGATTGAGTTTCACCTAGTTCGTTTTCTAGGGTATTAACTCTTTTTAATAATTCTACACCAACACCTACCTGAATTATTGTTTTTAGTTCTCCATCATTTCCTAAGGTATTAGCTACAATTCCTTTTATAGATGAAACTTCACCACCAACTATGCTACCATTTTTTCCATTCATAGTAATTAGCTCTTCACAATAAACTTTACTATTTAAAAAATTATTTGCTTCAATTGGTCCTTGGGATTCAACTATGGCATACTCTACAAATTTTGCAATTATAGAACCCTTTGCAAAAAGTCTTCCACGTTTTTTCCCTAACATTCCACCTCTTAAAACAATATCTCCTTGAGCTTCTATCTCACATGCTTCTGTAACTCCATCAACTGTCACACTGCCTTGAGCCTTTATTTTCATTCCTGACGTTACATTACCGTGAACTATTACATCGCCATTAAAATCAATATTACCTGTTGATAAATCAGCATTTCCATATACTTCATAAACTGGAGAGATAACTATTCTGTCATTTTTTTTGTCAATTTTTCCATCCATTTTTGAAGTATAGATCTTATTATCTTCAGATCTATCAAAGCCTTTACCTTTTAAGGGAGGAAGTGGTCTTCCCCTTTTTCCTTTTTTTAATTTGCCACGTACGGACATTCCATCCTTTCCTGGTATTGGTTCATGGTATATCGCTATTACTTGACCTTCTTCAACTATTTCAACTAAATGAACGCTCCAATAATCTACAGATCCATCTGGTCTGACAGTTGGTTTTCTGCTAAATTCTGAGTTGAAATTAAATTCAAAATAACCATCTACTCCATCTACGGAAGGTGTTCCTATTGCAATAGAATGGTCAAAACCAAATGCTTTATCCTCTATTATCTTGTCTAAAAGCTCTTCTTTAATTCCATATTTTACACCTGCTGCTGTAAGAGCTCCTGATAAATCTTCTTTTGTGTACATTTCGTCTTCTTCTGAAGGCTCTGGAAGCATAATAAAAGCTTCCATTTCATCATAGGATACTCTCACTACTGGTTTTGGTTTTCTTTTATTATCCTTCTTTTTAATCTGCTCTGCCATGTTTAATGCTCCCCACTGCAATAAAAAATTTATCTTTACTGGTATATTTTTCGGCATAATTGACAGATAATTAAATGTTTTCCACTAAAAAGACTCAAACTTATCTGGGTTTTCAACTTTTTTGTTGATAAAACCCGGCATTAAGTTTGAGTCTGTTGATAATTATCTTTTTAAATTAATTATTTTTAATTATTTCATTTGAGCTAATCGCTCTTCTACTTGAGCCATCATCTGCTCATATTTAGCAAGTTTTTCTCTTTCTTCTTGAACTTTTTCTGGCTTAGCATTATTTACGAATTTTTCGTTTGAAAGCATTCCTCTTGAACGAGCTAACTCTTTTGTTAATTTAGCTTTTTCATTATTTAATCTTTCTTTTTCTTTTTCGAAATCTACTAAGTCTTCAAGTGGAAGATATACTACTGCACTTGGAATCACTACTGATACTGCATCATCTGCAATGCCATCTTTTGTCTTTTGTACTACGATTTCGTTAGCAAATGCAAGATTTACGTAAACTTCTTTATTATCTTCAAATGTTTGTGCAAGCTTATCATCTTCAGCTACGATAATAACTTTTGCTTTTCTTGAAGGTGGAACGTCCATCTGTGTACGAACATTTCTAATACCTTTTACTAAATCTTTGCAGTGCTCAATTGCTGCCTCATCCTCTGGGAAGTTATATTCTTCCTCATACTGTGGCCACTGTGAAAGCATAATTGTTTCTTCTTCTGACTGAATTGTGCAAAAGATTTCTTCTGTAATAAATGGCATATATGGATGTAAAAGTTTAAGTGATTTAATAAGTACATTTTTAAGAGTCCATAATGCTGCATTTGCAGATACTTTATCTTCATCTTTCTTGTATGTACGTACTTTTGCAATTTCAATATACCAATCACAGAATTCTTCCCAAATAAAGTCATGTACTTTCTGTACTGCAATACCAAGCTCAAATTTGTCGATGTTTTCTGTTACATCTTTAGCTAATGTATTGAATTTTGAAAGAATCCATTTATCTGCTGGTCTTAAGTCTTCTTTCTTAGGAGTTGTAAGTTCAAATCCTTCTAAGTTCATCATGATAAATCTTGAAGCATTCCATACTTTATTGGCAAAGTTTCTAGAAGCTTCTACTCTTTCCCAATAGAAACGCATGTCGTTACCTGGTGCATTACCTGTGATAAGAGTAAGTCTAAGTGCATCAGCGCCATATTTATCAATAACTTCTAATGGATCAATTCCGTTTCCTAATGATTTAGACATTTTTCTTCCTTGTGAATCACGTACAAGACCATGGAATAATACTGTCTTAAATGGAACCTCTCCCATCTGCTCGCAACCTGAGAAAATCATTCTGATTACCCAGAAGAAGATGATATCATATCCTGTTACTAAAACATCGTTTGGATAGAAGTAATCAAGATCTTCTGTTTTTTCTGGCCAACCAAGTGTAGAGAATGGCCAAAGTGCTGATGAAAACCAAGTATCAAGTGTATCTGGATCCTGTTTCATATGTGCTTTTCCACATTTAGGACATACTTTTACTTCATCCTCTGAAACAACCATTTCTCCACAATCTTCACAGTAGTATGCTGGAATTTGATGTCCCCACCATAACTGTCTTGAAATACACCAATCTCTAATATTATCTGTCCAGTTAAAGTATGTTTTGTCCATACGTTTTGGAAGTAATTGAATTTCTCCCTCTTTTACTGCTTTAACTGCTGGTTTAATAAGGTCATCCATTTTTACGAACCACTGTTTTTTAATCATTGGCTCTACTGTTGTACCACATCTGTCATGTGTACCTACGTTATGTGAATGTGGAACTACTTTTACTAAAAGTCCCATTTCTTCTAGATCTTTTACTAATGCTTTTCTACATTCATAACGATCCATACCTGCATATTTTCCTGCTTTTGCATTCATTGTAGCATCATCGTTAATTACTACAATTTCTTCTAAATCATGACGTCTTCCAACTTCAAAATCGTTAGGGTCATGAGCTGGTGTAATTTTTACACAACCTGTACCAAATTCTTTGTCTACATAAGGATCTGCGATTACAGGAATCTCTCTATCTGTACATGGAAGTTTAAGTGTTTTTCCAATGATGTCTTTGTATCTTTCATCATCTGGATTTACTGCTACTGCTGTATCTCCAAATAATGTCTCTGGACGTGTTGTAGCGATTTCTACAAATCTGCCTTCTTCTCCTACTACAGGATAATTAATATGCCAGAAAAATCCATCTTGCTCTTCATGCTCTACTTCTGCATCAGAAATTGATGTCTTACATACTGGACACCAGTTTACAATTCTAGAACCCTTGTAAATTAAACCTTTTTCGTATAATTTAACAAATACATGTTTTACAGCTTTTGAACATCCTTCGTCCATTGTAAAACGTTCTCTCTCCCAATCAGCAGATGAGCCCATTTTCTTAAGCTGTTTGATGATTCTTCCACCGTACTCTTCTCTCCACTCCCAGCATTTCTCTAGGAATTTATCTCTTCCGATTTCGTTTTTATCAATGCCCTGTTCTTTTAATGCTTTAATAACTTTTACTTCTGTGGCAATTGAAGCATGGTCAGTTCCTGGCTGCCATAATGCGTTATAGCCCTGCATTCTTTTATATCTAATAAGAATATCTTGCATTGTGTTATCAAGGGCATGTCCCATGTGAAGTTGTCCTGTAATATTTGGTGGGGGCATAACAATTGTAAATGGTTTCTTACTTTTGTCTGCTTTTGCGTGGAAATATCCATTGTTTTCCCACTTTGTGTAAAGACGATCTTCAATATCTTTTGGATCATAAGTCTTATTTAATTCTTTACTCATTTTCTCTCTCCTTATATATTGTTGATATTATTAGTATGCATAAAAAAAGCCCTCTATGCTTTTACACATAAAGGGCGAATTATCGCGGTACCACCTTTTTTGCATCTTAAAAATAAAAATGCATCTCTTATCCTTTAACGGGGACTAATCCGAGATTCTCTAATAAAATGCTAACCTTTAACTTTAATAAATTATATTAAGATTTAATATAGTTAAAATTTAATATAATAAAAATATAGCCATTCTTTCAAAAATCCAGTTCAGAAGCTACCTTCCATAAGTATATATCTTAGACATCTTTCAACCAATGAATGTCCTCTCTAATAAGCTTCAACTTATGTACTCCTCTTCGTCATAACTTTTAAAAACTATAATAATTTATTTACTTATAAATGTTACCTTTTGGACCTATTTTTGTCAACTATTTTTTAGTACTTATTTTTTACTCTTTATGATGAACAATATCATATATACATGGCTCTACAACAAGTGTTAAAAGTGTTCCATAAATCATACCTCCAATAATTGTTATTGCCATTGGTTGCATAAGTTCTGAACCGTCTCCTACACCTATAGCCATTGTAATCATCGACAAAATTGTAGTTAAAGCAGTCATAAGAATTGGTCTAATTCTTGTAAGTCCTGCCGAGATAATGGCTTCTCTTTTTTCCATCCCTTCTTCTCTTGACTGATTAATATAATCAATTAAAACAATTCCGTTATTAACTATTAATCCTGCTAACATTATAAAACCAATCATTGCTATAATACTTAGAGTTTTTCCTGTTATAAATAAACCTAAAAATCCGCCTGTAAAGGCTAGAGGTATTGTAAACATAATGATAAATGGTGAAACTAAGGATTGAAATTGAGCTACCATTATCAAGTAAATAAAAATTACTGCTAATACTAACATTTGGGTTAATTGGCCCATAGATTCCTTTATATTTTCGTCTTCACCACTCATTTTTACACTGTAACCTGAAGGTATATCTAGTTTATCTATTTCGCTTTGTATTTTGTTTCCAACTAATGTTACATTATGTTTGTCATCAATTTTAGCAGATACTGTTAAATATCTACTTTGACTATCTCTTGCAATTGAGCTTAAAGTTTTTGTCTTTTTAAAAGATGCAATATCACTAAGTGGTACTTGTTTTTCTGCTCCTGAAATATCTTTTGATGTAAATGTTAAATTTTTAATTGTATCTAAAGTTACATCATTTTGTTTTTCTGAAGCAAGATATACCTTATAATCTTTTACATCTGTTTCTATAGTTGTTGCTGAGGTTTCTGATTTCATAATATTATAAATTAATTGATATGCCTGAGCTACTGTATAACTATGTTCCGCTGCTTTTTCTTTATCAACTGTAACCTCAAACTCATCCATTTCATTATCTAATCCATCTGAAACATCTATTGTTCCTTCTGTTTCTTTTACTAATTTATAGACCTTTTTAGTAATGCTCTGCAATTTATCAATATCTCTACCTTTTATTTGAACTGCAATTCCATCACCAGTTGCCGCTGTCATTTCTACTGAAGATGATTCTACTTTTATCTTGCATTTCATGTCTTTTGTAACTTTTTCAATATTTTTTGATACCTCTTTAACAGATTCATCTGATTTTTCATCTAAAAGAACGTACATCGTTGCTGAAGTACTGCTACCAGTATTAAGAACAGAGATTCCCGAATTGCCCCCTGCCATAGCTCCAACTGTTTCTACGCCCTTTACTTTTCTTATCCTTTTAATTGCTTCATCTGATAATTTTTTTAATTCATCAAATTTCAATGTTTCATCATCTTTACTTGATAATGTTACTGAGATTTGATTTGTTTCCATATCCATGTCCATAAATGTCATTCCTTTTGACAATGAAGCAATGGCACTTATTATCAAAAAAGCTACCGTTACGCTTAAAACTATTACTTTGTGATTTAGGCAAAGCCCTAAAAAATTTTCATACTGATCTTTTATCTTTGTAAACCACTTAATTTCTTTTTCACCTGAATTTTTTAGGATTACGGAGGACATAGCTGGAACAACTGTCAGTGCTACTACTAAACTTGCCACCAACGTAAATGCTACTGTTAATGCTAAATCAACAAACAATTGCCTTGTTATTCCTTCTGTAAATACAATTGGAGCATATACACTTACGGTTGTTAAAGTTGATGCAATAATTGCGCCAGCAACTTGGTTGGTTCCTACTACAGATGCTGCCTTTATTTCTTCGCCTTCTTGTTTCATTCTAAAAATATTTTCAACTACTACAATTGAATTGTCCACAAGCATTCCTATTCCTAATGCAAGACCTGACATAGAAATTATATTCAATGTTATTCCCATAAAATACATTAAAACTACTGCAAAAATTACTGACAATGGAATAGAACAGCCTATTATTATTGTTGTTTTATAATCTCGTAAAAAAACCATTAAAATAAAAATTGCAAGTATTGCACCAAATATCATATTTTGCAATACACTTTTTACTATAATATCTATGTAAACTCCTTGATCCATCAAAATTGAAAATTTTAAATTTTTATTGTCTTTTTCTAGATTTTTAAATTTTTCCTTTAAGCTTTTTGTAACGTCTCCTGTAGAATAACCAGTTTGTTTTTCCATTGAAAGCATAATAGCTGGTTTATTATTAACTTTTGCATAAGTTTGATCTGAATTATCCGCCATTTTTATATCTGCTACATCCTCTAATCTAATCATTGAAACATTATCCATTTTTACATCTATTAGAGGTAATTTTCTCAAAGCTTTTACATCTTTAACTTTTTTTCCTACGTGTACTAGATATTTTGTATTATTTTCTGTAACATATCCTGCTGGCATATCAAAGTTTTGAGCCACTAAAATTTGACTTAAAGTATCTACTGATAATACTTGGTTTAAATCTGCCTGTGAAATAGCAGAATTTTCTGCTGTTTCTATCTCTTTTTTTGAATTTGTTAATTTATCTGCTGCGCTTTGCAAAGTTGCAGAATTTGTAGCCATTTCCATCGAAGCGATTGCGGCATTTGAATTAAGTGTATCTATAATAGCTGATGTTGCTATATTTCCTGCTGAAAGTTCTGTAAGTGCAGTTGTAAGTGTTGTTATCTGAGTATTAATTGTAGCAAGATCTTCTGAAACAACTCCTGCAACTTGTATCAAATCATTATAATCATTTACTTCTAATCCTATACTTTTAAGAGATTCAAATTGTTGTCTTATTTGACTATTTTCATCTTCTATCTGTTTACGAAGTTCTGCTATCTGACTTTCTATACTTGCATCATTATTTGTTATTTTCTCAGCTGATGTAAGTGATGCAAGACTTTCTAATTTTTTTTGCAAATTTTGGTAAGATGCTGATGACATATATCCCACTATTGCACCTTGTACCTTCATTAATGAGGTTTTTTGTTCTACAAGTTTTTTTAACTGCTCTGTTATGTCTGCAATTTTTTCGTATGATTCATCTCTTTGTTTCAATGTTTCATTTATGGTATTTGATAACGTATCTTTTCCATTTTGCATCTGTTTCTTTCCATTTTCAATCTGGCTAGATGCTGAATCCATTTGATTTTTTGCATCAGAAAATTTAGCTGAAATACCTTCTTTTATTTTTGCATTTAACTCATCTACTTTTTCTTGTTTCAAAGTTACATTGACTTTTTGTTCTAATTTACCTGCTGTTGATACTGACGCAACACCTTCTATACTTTCTATGTTTGGACTGATTTCGTTGTCTATATACTCTGAAAGTTCGTTTGCATTTAAATTTTTTACATCTACTGCTGCCGTCATAATTGGAAGCATATTTGGATTAATTTGCATTATAATCGGAGATGAAACTTTATCATCCCAACCACTTTTTAATTGTTCTATCTTTTGCTGAATTTCTATTATGGTAGAATCCATATTTGTAGATTGTTCATATTCTAACATTACCATTGAATAACTATTATTAGACGAAGAAGTAATATTTTTTATATTTGAAGTTGTAGCCATTGATGCTTCTATAGGCGCAGTTACATTGCTTTCTACTTCTTCCGGACTTGATCCTACTGATGTTGTAACTACTATTACATATGGAAAACTCATATTAGGTAGCAAATCTATTGTCATCTTAGAAATAGATACCACCCCTAAAACGATTACTAAAAGCACACATACTAACACCGTATATGGCTTTTTTACACTAAATTTAGATATCATAATTTCCCCCCGCTATTCCTAAATCTGTTTATAAAACTTTTGTTATTTTAACTGTCTACTAATAAACCTATATATCAAAAAAGGAATCTGTTTATAAAACAAATTCCTTTTTGACGGATTATTCTTCTCCTTCTTCTTCCTCAACAATAGCTGCTACAGAAGTTGTAACTGAAGCTACAACTGCGATAACTGCTACGATGATTACTAAAAATACTACTGCTGTTAAAAAAATTAACATACCTGCATCGCTCATATATGATCTCCTTCTCTGTTCACTCTATTAGTCTTTCAATCATTATAACATATCGGTTTTTTTCAAACAATTTATTAGCAATCTGCTCCAACTTTATTAATAAATGAAGTTACTATGTCTATTCCAACCTGAGCTGCTTTTTCTGCAAATGTCTGATAATCCATTACTCCACCTTCACTATCTGAAATAGTGCGAAGAATAACAAATGGCACTTTATTGACATAGCAAACATGTCCGATGCTTCCACCTTCCATCTCTGCTGCTATTGCATCAAAGTTTTCACAAATCCACTGTTTTTTAGCATCATCGTGAACGAACTGATCACCTGTTGCAATAGTTCCTTCTAAATAATTTAATTTTTTCTCTTTTAAACATTCTACTAAAATGTTTCTTATATTTTCATCTGTTGGAAGATAAATTTTATTAATACCAGATAATAGTCCAATTGGATCTCCAAGTGGTGATGTATCCATGTCATGCTGAACTACTTGTTTTGCAACAGCTACATCAAATACTTTTAATTTATCTGTAAGACTTCCTGCTACTCCGATATTAATAACCATATCAACATCATATTTTAAAATCATTGTTTCTGCACAAATAGCTGCAAAAACTTTACCTACTCCGCAAACTGCTGCAACAACGTCAACATCGCCAAGTTTACCTACTGTAAAGCTAACTGAACTTACTTCTTCTGTTTTCTCTACTGTCATGGCTTTTTTAAGATTGTCTACTTCAATTTGCATTGCGCCAATTACGCCAATTTTCATGATTTAGTCCTCCTTAGTAGGGTATTTAAATTCCATATTTGTCTGCTTATTTAATACATCTAAATATGTTGTACATTCATCTTGAGCAATTTTCAAATCTAAATTTTCATAGTGACCACATTCTATAGCTGATGCACCAAAAACTGGTCCCTCATGATCTACGATTTGTTGTAATACTTCTTTTGTAATTTCAAAAACCTTCTGTGGAGTTTCCTTTTGTACTACAAGGTAGAAGCCTGTCTGGCAACCCATTGGTCCAAAATATACTACATGTTCGCCGATCGATGAATTTCTTACATATGTAGCAAACATATGCTCAACTGAGTGCATATTTGCATTGCTCATATAATCTCCGGCGTTAGGTTTTCTTGTTCTAAGATCATATGTAATAATGTCGCCATCGACTCTTGAAATATAAAAGCCTGGTACTAAAACGTCATGATCAATTGTAAAACTTTTTATTCTATCCATTAAAAGGCACCTCCAAATTTCAACTTTTCTAATTATATCATTACATATTAGTCAATTGCAATGTACTCTTTTAAATACTCTTCGAAAGCATTCAATGCTTCGTCTACTGGAACTGGACTACTCATATCCACACCTGCACCTTTTAAAAGTTCTATTGGGCTCTTTGATGAACCACCGCATAAGAACTCATTAATATATCTGTCTGCTGCCTCTTGGCCTCCTTCTAATATTAATTTAGAAAAAGCTGTTGCTGCAGAATATCCTGTTGCATATTGATATACATAAAATGGTGTATAAAAATGAGGAATTCTCATCCATTCATAATCTATTTCTTCATCAATTACTACATCGTCTCCATAATAGAGTACATTCAAATCATGATATATTTTATTTAATTCTTCTTGTGTTAATGTTTCTCCATTTTGCACTTTTTTATGTACAATTTGTTCAAACTCTGCAAACATAGTTTGTCTAAATAATGTAGTTCTAAATTCTTCTAATTGATGATTTAATAAATATTTTCTAACTTTTTTATCGTCAGTATTTTCTAATAAATAATGCATTAAAAGCGCTTCGTTACATGTTGATGCTACCTCTGCCACAAAAATCTTATATCCTGCGTAAGTAATAGGTTGGGTACTATTTGAAAAATATGTATGCATTGAATGTCCCATTTCATGTGCTAATGTAAATACATCATTTAGATTACCCTGGAAGTTTAAAAGAACATATGGATGTGTTCCATAAGATCCCCATGAATAAGCACCGCTTCTTTTGTTTTCATTTTCAAAAACATCTATCCAGCGACTATCCATTCCTTCCGTTAAAATAGATACATATTTTTCTCCCATTGGTTTTAAAGCTTTTGACACAATTTCTTTTGCTTCTTCAAATGAATACTCTTTATCAACACCACCTACAAGAGGTACATAAATATCATACATATGAAGTTTATCAACGCCTAAAGTCTCTTTTCTATTCTTCATATAATCGTACATGGCTGGTAAATGTTTATGTACGGTTTCTATTAAATTATCGTATACACTTTCTGGGACATTGCTATGGTCTAATTCCATTGCTCTTGAACTTGAATACTTTCTAACTTTTGAAAAGAAGTTTTCTTGTTTTAAATTGCTAATAAAAATTGCTGCAACTGTATTACCAAATTTTTTGTATGTATTATACATTGCCTTAAATGCATCTTCTCGAACTCTTCTATCTTGATTTTTCATATAATGAATATAGTTTCCATGACTAATAGTAACATCTTTACCATTTTGATCTTTTATAGTTGGAAATTTTATATCTGCATCATTAAACATATGGAAAATATTATCTGGTCCCATTGCAATTTCTCCTGCTTGGGCTAAAATTGCTTCATTATCTTTTGTTAAAACATGGGACTTACTTCTATTAATTTCATCAATAAGACGTTTATATTTTATAAGTTCTGGTTCTTTTTCATAAAAATCTTTGATTAAACTTTCATCTAAGCTTAAAATTTCTGGATTAACAAAGGATGTTGCACCACTAGCTGCTACTAATAGTGTATCTGCTTTTGCCGAAAATCCTTGGTATTTTGCTACTGCAGTATCTTGGTGATATCTTTGGTTTGCATAAACATATACTCTACTCACATAATAGTCTAATTCATCACTTTTCTTAAAGAAATCAAGAAGTGTCTTAGGACTTTCTCCTAATTTTCCTGCAAATTCTTTTAACTCTCCTGAAAGTTTCATGGCTTTATCGAATTCTTCATTCCATAATTCATCACTTTCATACATATCTTCTAGTTTCCATTTATACTTTTCTTCTATTTCATCTCTTTTTAGTAATTTTTTTCCCATTTAATTTTCCTCCAATTTTTTTGCCCTTCTTATTGTCTGAGATACGCTATTTTTCTGGTATATCTGGAATCAGTTCTACATATAACTGATCAAAGTCATACTTTAATTTTGATTTTATATTTGTCCTAATTTCTCCCCACTGCTCTAAATTTATAACTTTATTGTCACCTTTTACCTGTAAGTAAACTTCTATCCATGTTTTTCGTCCTGTTTGAATAACATCTAAAAAGGCGATTTCGTAGGGATACTCTTCTAAGGATTTATCTACCACACTTCTTATTCTATCCATAGTTTCTTTTGGTGGTGCAAAAAGCACAAGTTTTTTAAAGCCACGCAGCATTACTACTACTGGCTCTTTTAGTAAAAACACTGATAAAGTTATAGCAACTATTGAGTCTATATACGAGCTTAAAAATTTAAGGTAAGTTTCTCCGAATATAGCTTGAAATAAAAAGGTAACCGAAATACCAATACTTCCAACTATATCTGTTTTCCACATATAAATTTCTGATTTTATAGTAGGTGATGCATACTTTTCGCTTAAAAATTTAAGCCAAACATACATTATTATGCTACCTATTCCAAGGAATATTTCATATCCTGCGATATTCGAGGCACTAACTTTATGTCCGCCTTGATAAATAATATGTATATTTGTGCTAATCATTGCAACTGTAATTGTAAACAGTATTCCATATTTGATTAGTAAAAAAAGTGACTCTACTTGTGCATAACCATAGGGTCTTTTTTCTGAAACTGGTTTGTATAAAAGTGGTACTAATATAAGTAACGGGCCCATCATTGCAAGTTCAGCAGTATCAAAAATTCCATCCATTAGCACTGTGTATGACCCTAAAATAATGGCCATAACAATTTCTGAAACAGAGAGTACTGCACTTCCTATGAACGAAATTCGCAATACCATCTTTTCTACCTTTTCTTTATTATTAATGGGTTTACTCAAATTTTCCTCCTAAATATAAAAAACACAATTTAGTTAGTCTCTCATAATTTTATCACATTTATTTTTTTATTCCAATATAGTAAAGTAAAAAAACGCTATCCTTTTATCTGAATAGCGTTTTTTCTCATTTAAGGAAATATTTTTATCAATTATCTAAATTTTTCTTCTTAAATTTGTTTAATCAAATTAACCATTTCAATTGCAGATAAAGCACAGTCATATCCCTTATTTCCTGCTTTACTTCCTGCTCGTAGAATTGCTTGTTCGACATTTTCTGTTGTTACAATTCCAAATAATGTTGGAACACCTGTATTTAATCCTACCTGTGCTACTCCTTTTGACACCTCGTTACATACATAATCATAATGTGTTGTATCTCCTCTAATAACTGCACCTACACATATAACTGCATCATATTTTTTTGATTCAGCTAATTTTCTTGCTATTACAGGGATTTCAAATGCTCCTGGCACCCATGTTGCTACAATATTTTCTTCCTCTACACCATGTCTAACTAGTCCATCAACAGCTCCTCCTAACAACTTGTTTACAATAATCTCATTGAATCTTGAAGCCACAATGGCTACTTTCATTCCTTCTGGTGCAACTACTTTTCCTTCTAACACTTTGATTTCTCTCATAATTATTCTCCTTTAAATTGTTTCTTTGAATTTTTATCTATTTGCCTTAATCTAGAACTATTTCTTTAAAAATATGTCCCATTTTTTCCTTCTTAGTTTTTAGATAAAATGCATCAAATTTTTGTGGTTTAATTTCGAGTGGAACACGTTTTTTTATTTCTATTCCAAAGCCTTCTAAACCATAAACTTTGTCTGGATTGTTAGTCATTAAATCTATTGATTTAACGCCCAAATCTTTTAATATTTGTGCTCCTACCCAGTATTCACGTAAATCTGGGGCAAAACCAAGTTTTACATTTGCCTCAACTGTGTCGTAGCCCTCTTCTTGTAATGCATATGCTTTTATTTTATTAATTAATCCGATTCCTCGTCCTTCTTGTCTCATATATAAGACAATTCCTCGTCCTTCTTTTTCAATCATTTCAAGAGCTGTCTGAAGTTGTTTTCCACAATCACATCTTAATGATCCAAATGCATCACCTGTCAAACACTCTGAATGCACTCGTGTTAAAACATTTTCTCCATCTCCTATGTCGCCTTTAATGATGGCTACATGATGTTCTTTTGTAATATCATTAACATATCCATACATCATAAAGTTTCCAAATTTACTAGGAAGTTTTGCTTTTGCCTCACATATAACGTGTTTGTCATGAATTCTACAGTAATCTTGCAAATCAGATATTGTAATGAAAGTCAAATCGTGTTTTTGGGCAAATTTTACTAAATTATCTTTGCGCATCATCGTTCCATCTTCATCCATTACTTCACAACACACCCCACATTCTTTTAATCCTGCAAGTCTCATTAAATCTGTTGTTGCTTCTGTATGACCATTTCTTTCTAGCACTCCACCTTTTTTTGAAATTAATGGAAAAGTATGTCCAGGTCGTCTAAAATCTTCTGGTTTTGAATCTTCCGAGGCACACTTTCTGATTGTATATGCTCTTTCTTTTGCTGAAATTCCAGTGGTTGTATCTACATGATCTACTGAAACGGTAAAAGCTGTATGATGATTGTCTGTGTTCTCAGCAACCATTGAAGATAACCCTAATTTCATAGCGATTTCACTACTCATTGGTGTACAAATTAGACCTTTTGCCTCTTTTGCCATAAAATTAATATTTTCCTGTGTTGCAAATTCTGCTGCACAAATTAAATCTCCTTCATTTTCTCTATCTGGATTATCAGATACTAAAACTACCTTTCCATTTCTTAAATCCTCTAGAGCCTCCTCTACTGTGTTATGAATTTTTTCTTGAGTTTTCATATTTAATACTTCCTTTCTCCTTACAATTTTTCTATATTTAGATACCTTTTTGACTTTTATATTTTTTGCATGCTTCTTCTATGTTTTTTGCATGTCATATCCATTTTTGATATTTTAAAATCCATTTTCTTGTAAAAATTCTAATGTGATATTTGACTTTGCTTCCTTTTTACTCTCCTTTTTTTCGATAAATCTTTTTATGTATTTTCCTACAACATCATTTTCCAAATTAACTATTGATTTTGTATTTTTCATTAGAAGAGTGGTTTCTTCTTGAGTATGTGGAATTATGGATACTGCAAATTTTTTTTCATCTAAATATGCAACTGTCAGACTAATTCCATCTATTGCAATGGATCCTTTTTCAACAATTCCCTCTAAAATTTTTTCATCTGTTGAAATATAAATCCATTTTGCATTGCCTTCTTGCTGTACCTTTTCTATAATTCCTGTTCCATCTATATGGCCTGAAACTATATGCCCACCAAATCGTCCATTAGCTAACATTGCTCTTTCTAAATTTACGCAACTATTCTTTTTTAATTCTTTGAATGCTGTTCTTCGCATTGTCTCTGCCATAACATCTGCCAAAAAACTTTTCTTTGACATTTTAGTTACTGTAAGACATACTCCATTGACAGCTATACTATTCCCAACTTTCGTGCCTTCTAGAACTTTTTGGGCTTCTATTTCTAACAACATATTTTTACCGTTAGAAATAATATTTTTAATTTTGCCTATCTCTTCTATAATTCCTGTAAACACAACATAACCTCCTATCCTTGTTGTAATTTTATTTTCTATTTAAAATTTTCCATTATCTGTTTGCATTATGCTTTTATTTTGATTATATTTTGATTTCACATATTATTTTTTACTTTATATGAAATCTTTAAATCTTCTCCTACTTGTTGAATTTCTTTTAATTCTAAAGGATAAGCCTGGGAGACTTTTTCTACTCCTTCTCCAATAACGGGACTTAAACTCTTTCCTCCAAAAATTTTAGGAGCTACAAAGGCTACTATCTCATCAACTATATTACTTGCCATTGCGCTATCATTTAATGTTCCTCCACCTTCTAATAAAATTCCATCAATCCCATCATCTGCCAGATATTGCATCAGTTTTACTAAATCTATCTTCCCTTTTTCAGAAAAAAGATTTATTAGTCTAATACCTTTTTCTTGTAACGAAGAAATTTTTTCTTTTATAATTTCTTCTTTATTTTCTCCTTTATTTTCTTCATTTTTTTTATTTACTATCCAGCCTTCTGGCAATTTATCATTTGCAAAAGCTATTATTGTTTCTTGTTCTTTTGCTGTTTTTACAATATTGCAATCAAGTGGAATTTGAAGCTTTGAATCACAAATAATTCTTATAGGATTTCTAACTTTTTGATTTTTCAGTCTGCAATTTAAAATTGGATTATCTGCTAAAACAGTTCCTATTCCTACCATTATTCCCTTGTATTTATTTCTTAATTTATGAACATAAGCCCTTGATTTTTCTCCACTAATCCATTTAGACTCACCTGTTTTTGTGGCTATTTTTCCATCTAAAGTCATAGCATATTTCATAACAACATAAGGTCTTTTTTTAGTAATATATTTAAAAAATACGTCATTTAAACTATCACATTTTTCCTTTAAAAAGCCTTCAACTACTTCTATTCCTGCTTTTTTTAAAGTTTCAACACTTTTCTTTCCTACTAATGGATTTGGATCAAAGGAACCTATGACAACTTTTTTAATTTTGTTTTCTATTATTGCATCTGTACAAGGTGGCTGTTTTCCATGATGGCAACAAGGAGATAATGTAACATACAGTGTTGCACCTTCTGCACTTTCTTTTAACGACGCAAATGCATTTCTTTCTGCATGAAATTCACCATATTTTTGATGATATCCTTCTCCTATAATTCTTCCTTTTTTCACTATTACAGCCCCTACTAAAGGATTAGGATTAACCGCTCCTTTACCTTTTTTTGCAAGTTCTATGGCTCTTTCCATGTATTTTTCTGATATTTTTTCAATATTTTGATCCATACTCCGATTTATATTTTCTTCTGTATTTTTACTCATGTTTTCTCCTTTTTATTTTTTTAACGTTTTTCTATTTTTATTAAAAATAAAAAACTCTCCAGCAAATTTCTTCGCTAGAGAGTTAGAGTTTTTCATATTATAAAACTTCAATTAATAATCCCATAATATAAGTATTACTTATTAAAAAAGCCCTAGAATATGTATCCTAGGGTCTAAATTTCTAATAAATAATATTTAATAATACTTACTAATATGAAATAATATTATTAAAATACGATACTTATAATACTAAAATAGTTGCATCGCTATATTTCTTCTCTCATCCAGACTATACTGTCGGCTTTGGAATCTCACCAAATCAACCTATTGGCTCGCGGGCTTTACCGCCGGTAGGGAATTGCACCCTGCCCCGAAGAATTTATTTTATTGTCATATCTATAAATAATGTTCTCTTATAAATAGTTTGTTCTTTCAAACATCTATAGTGTAACCCTTTTTACAAATATAATCAACTATTTTAATAAATTAATTTAATTTTTACGCATCGTTTCTAATTCCAGTAATATCTTTTATGATTTCTGAAGCAATAATATAACCTACTACTGGTGGTACAAAAGACACAGAACCTGGAACTGCTCGGCGTTTTGAATCATCATTCACGTCTTCTTTTTCAACATCAGAACTATTTTTTTCTACTTTTGGCGTCAAAGCTTTTTCTTTTGAGTAAACAACTTTTAATTTTTCTACTCCACGTTTTTTCAACTCTTTGCGCATAACTTTTGCTAGTGGACACACTGATGTTTTATAGATATCAGCCACCTCAAACATTGTTGGATTAATTTTATTTCCCGCTCCCATACTGCTTATTATTGGAACATTAGCTTCTTTTGCTGCCATAACTAACGCAATTTTAGCTGTAACTGTATCTACTGCATCTACAATATAATCATACTGTGTAAAATCAAATTGTTCCTTTGTTTCTGGTAAAAAGAAGCATTTATGTTTTGTAATTTTACACTGTGGATTAATTGATAAAATTCTCTTTTCCATTGCATCTACTTTTACTTTTCCCACAGTGTCGTGTGTTGCTATGATTTGTCTATTTATATTAGATAAACATACATCATCGTTATCTACTATATCGATTGCTCCAATTCCTGAACGAACTAAAGCTTCCACAACAAATCCGCCTACTCCACCTATTCCAAAAACTATTACTCTTGAATTATTTAATTTTTCAACTGCCTCTTGACCTAAAATCAACTGTGTACGTGAAAATTGTTCTAACATTAATCTATTCCGTCTCTTTCTCAAAAAAGACATCTCTATAACTTACATAAAGATGCCTTTTTTTAAATTCTATATTTTCATATTGGTATTTTATTTTCTATTTATTTGTTTTATTCTAGTGTCTTATTTTTGTCATTTTGTATGTCTTATTTACAAGTCTTATTTTTATATTATTTTTTATAAATGTAGTACTCTTTCTTTAATCTCTTGTGTACGACCTTGATTCCAGAACTGTGTTCCAATATAACCACAAGTACGTCTTGCTACGTTCATCTTACTTTGATCTCTATTACCACAATTTGGACATTCCCACACAAGCTTTCCTGAGTTTTCTTCTTCTACTATCTGGATTTCTCCTGTGTATCCACATTTCTGGCAGAAGTCACTTTTTGTATTAAGCTCTGCATACATAATATTTTCATAAATGTATTGCATTACTGAAATAACAGCTTCTATATTATCTTGCATATTTGGAACCTCAACATAACTAATAGCTCCACCTGGTGATAATTCTTGGAACTGAGATTCAAATTTAAGTTTGTCAAATGCATTAATCTCTTCTGTAACATGAACATGATAACTATTGGTGATGTAGTTTTTGTCTGTTACACCTTCGATAACGCCAAATCTCTTCTGTAAGCATTTTGCAAACTTGTATGTTGTAGATTCAAGTGGTGTTCCATATAAACTAAAGTCAATATTTTCTTTTGCTTTCCACTCTGCACATGCATCATTTAATTTGTGCATTACTTTAAGTGCAAATGGAGTACCCTGTGGATCTGTATGAGATACACCTTTCATGTATCTTGTACATTCGCATAATCCTGCATAGCCTAGTGAAATTGTTGAATATCCTCCAAACAACAATTTATCTATTGGCTCTCCTGGTTTAAGCCTTGATAATGCACCATTTTGCCATAAAATCGGAGCAACATCCGATGGTGTACCAATAAGTCTCTTGTGTCTACACATAAGCGCTCTATAACATAATTGTAATCTTTCATCTAATATCTTCCAGAACTTTTCTTCATCGCCTTCTGATGAACATGCTACATCAACTAAGTTAATTGTAACAACACCCTGATTGAAACGACCATAGTACTTTGGTTTATTAGTCTCTGGATCTACGTATGGTGTCAAGAAACTTCTGCATCCCATACATGTATAGCAATTTCCGTTTCCGTTTTTATCCACTTTAAGCTCTTTCATCTTTTTCTCTGAAATATAATCAGGTACCATTCTCTTTGCTGTACATTCTGCTGCAAGTTGTGTTAAGTACCAATACTTAGAGTCTTCATGGATATTATCTTCTTCAAGTACATATATAAGCTTTGGAAATGCTGGTGTAATATATACACCATTTTCATTTTTAACACCTTTAATTCTTTGTCTAAGCATCTCTTCTGTAATAGCTGCAAGGTCATCTCTTGTCTGTCCTTCTGGTGCTTCGTCAAGATACATAAATACTGTAACAAATGGTGCTTGTCCATTAGTAGTCATAAGAGTAATAACCTGGTACTGAATCATCTGTACACCGCGGTTAATTTCTTCTTTTACACGAAGCTCTACGATTTTATTGATTTTTTCATCGTCTAATTCTAAGCCTGCTGATTCAAACTCTTCTCTAACACGACGACGGAATTTTTGTCTACTTACTTCAACAAATGGAGCAAGGTGTGCAAGTGAAATACTTTGACCACCGTACTGAGAGCTTGCAATCTGAGCAATTGCCTGTGTTGCAATATTACATGCTGTCGAAAAACTCTTTGGCTTTTCAATCATAGTTTCGCTAATTGCAGTGCCATTTTGTAACATATCTTCTAAGTTTACAAGACAACAGTTATGCATATGCTGAGCAAAATAATCTGAATCATGGAAATGGATAATTCCTTTTTCATGAGCTTCTACAATATCCTCTGGTAATAAGAATCTTTTTGTAATATCTTTACTTACTTCACCAGCCATGTAATCTCTTTGAACACTACTTACTGTAGGATTCTTGTTTGAATTTTCTTGTTTTACTTCTTCGTTATTACATTCAATAAGGCTTAAAATTCTCTCATCTGTTGAATTAGACTTACGAACTAAAGCTCTTTTGTATCTATAAGTGATGTAATTTCTTGCAACATTAAACGCTCTTTGGTTCATTAATTGATTCTCAACCATATCTTGAATCTCTTCTACACTTGCTGAACGCTTCATGTTTTCACAAGCAACTTCAACACTTTGGGCAATTTTTTTAATTTGTTCTTCATCAACCTTCTCGTAGTCTATAACTGATTCGTTTGCCTTACTAACTGCTGCTACAATTTTTGATGCGTCAAACATCTCCTCGCTACCACTACGCTTGATAATCTTCATAATCATTTCCTCTCTCTTATTTATACTATATATAGGCTTTTTAGCCTTATTTTTCGCCTCTAACACGCAATAATTTCATAAAAATAGATATAAGAAAACCTATATGACTATCTTATATCTTAACTTACTTCACCTATTTAAGTCTCTTGCCCGCACCTATGCTTTTCTTAGAAGCGGGGCCATCTCATCTGAGATATAATAAATTGCGTACAAACGATATTATACGCTATTAGTATTATCATAATCAAGGTGACAAAACCTTTATTACTTATTTTTGTGTCTTTTGATGTTTATTTACAAAAAAACATCTTTGTCAATAGTAATATTTTAACAAAGACCGGCCCTTTGTTTTGTTAATAGTGACATAGAAAAACAATACACTATCTTGTGCATTCCTTATCTTCCCTTTAATTATACTATATATTGTGGTTATGTCAATTTGTAATTACAACATTTTGTATTTTATATTTTATTTATTTTTATTCGTTTCCTTCTTCTTCCATTAATTCTTCTAGGTTATCTATACACTTATCAAGCATTTTTAAAAATAAAATTTGTTCTTCATCAGTAAAATATTTTCTCGTTTTTTCTTCAATTTTAATGATCATTTCTTCTGCACTTTTATCATGGTCATATCCACTTTGTGTAACTGTTATCTTTTTTAATCTGCCATCTTCCTTTAAAGGTGTTCTAATTATCATCCCACGTTTTTCTAAATTTTTTAAAATATTTGTTGCAGTTGCACCTGTTATATTAAACTTTTTTTCTATATCTTTTTGAAATACATTTCTATCATTATTTTCTATTATATATCTTAGAGTTGCCCCTTGTACTGAGGTTACTTTTTCATCATTTGGAGAATTTTTCCAGTGATTTGCCCATATTTTTTCTATCATTATATTTATTTTTCTAAAACAAAAGCCAAACTCTTTTCCTACTTCTCGTATCTTTTTTTTACAATTTCCCCCTTCATTCTTATTAAAATTTTTATTGCAATTTTTTTCAAAATTATCTAACATACCTGCCCTCTGCTTTCTATCTTATTAATTTAATATTTATTATTTCAATATTTATTATTTTAGTATTTATTATTTTGGTAGATTGTGTAAAGAAGTTTGTGTAAATACTTCTTCAAAGTGACCTTGTTTATAAGTTACATGAACATCGCTTCTAGTTCAGAACGACATTCTTTAAAGCCTCTATGTACACGACGGTCCATTGTCTGGTTATAGTCGCAATAAAA